>JAJYPA010000575.1 GCA_021795795.1 Pseudomonadota bacterium
CCACAGAGGGGCCAGACTGGAGTGCGGGTGGCGGCTCCAGGAAGTTTTCCAGACGCCCAGCTCCGCCAGCGCGTCGCGGCAAGCGAGTTTGCGGAAGCGGTGCAGGACTTCGAAGATCTATACATAGCAGAATAGTGGCTCGCTGTCCTGCATTCCGGAGAGTCCTGTAGCATACCAACCGAAGAACTGATGACTGCGCCCTGACCACGGAGAATGTGGATGCCGAAGGTGAGCAGCGTCTGGTGACGATGGGGCGGGACTTCCTGGATCGAGTACTGATCGGTGGCGTACACCGAGCGCGGTGAAGATGAAATACGCCTCATATCCGCCCGTAAAGCCAGCCCAGGAGAACGCAAAGCATATGCAGGAGATGCGAACCCATGAAAGCAGAGCATGATTTCAGCCAGGCCCGGCGGGGTGCGGTCGCCGTAGAGCCGGGAAAGACCCGCGTGACCATCCGCTTGGATAACGACGTGTTGGACTGGTACAGAAAGCTGGCGCAGGAACATGGCGGCAATGATCAGACCGCGATCAACGCCGCCTTACAGGAACAGATGTCCGCGCAGGATGGGGCACTGGAACGAGTGTTGCGGCGGGTGATCCGCAAAGAAATGCTGATATGACAGAATGGCTTTGCTTTTCATAACTACTTAACCCGTATATTCTCGGCAGAACAGCCTTACAAGGGGGTGCCTCATGACTACGGCAAGACAGCTTGAGCAACCGATAACTAATCTATACGACGTGGACTTTCTGGCGTGGATAGAAGCCCAATCTCAGGCTTTGCGTACCCGGAAGGCAAGCAACCTGGATTGGGACAACATTCTGGAGGAATTGGAGAGCATGGGCAGAAGTGAAAAAAACGCCCTCAGAAACCATCTACGGATCTTGCTCATGCACTTGATAAAATGGCAATGGCAGCCCCAAAAACAGAGCAAGAGTTGGGCGACCACCATACGAAACCAACGGCTCGATCTCAAATATCTCATCAAGGACTCACCAAGCCTCAAGAGACTGATTCCTGAAATGCTGCCGGACGCTTGGAGTAATGCCGCTGACGAAGCTGCTTTTGAAGCTGAGCTACCGATCTCCACCTTTCCAGAGTTGTGCCCTTGGGATATCGACACACAAATCCTGGCTAACTGGTGGCCAGAATAAGCAGCCTCACCGTAATGTCCCATAATCGGCCTTCTGGAGTGGCAGAGGAACCCAGCAAAACCGGGTCATCCGTCGCTCAGGGTACGGCGCCCACGAGACAGAAGGGTGCATTCTGTCCCAACATACAGGAGGAGCACACCATGTTATCCGGCATACCCGCTTATAGCTTACGCTATGTCTTAAGAGGGATCTTATGGTTACCTGCTATTTGCAGTACATAACAGACCCGTTTGCTTGAAAGTAGAGGATTTCGAACGCCATGCGAAGCTGTGGATTCCTCTTGTTGAACAATTCGGTGGTCAGCATCACGGTTACTTGCTGCCACGCGATCGCTATAGGCTTCCATAAGCCCAGCTTATCAGGCCATACACTGTAGCTCCCAGTAATGTTGCGATGGCGACTCCACCCATTAACTTTTTGGCTAGGAAAACAACACATAGAGCTGTCAATACGGCAGTAATTTGGGCACTTGACTGAATGCCCAACTCTGGACTCAAAGATATAATTAACAGCGAGGCAATAGCGGCTGGGCCTATACCTTCCAGAAAAGTTTCCCACCAAGAGTTTCTGTTTCGCCTCTTTCTTGCCTTGTGTGCAATAAGAAAAGGGATAAACCGCTGTAAAAATGTGCCTATAGCCGCAGCTATAATCAACCAGAGCGGATTAGCCATGAGCTGTTTTTCTCCAACTCATACTGAGAGCCCCGACTAACATTCCTATCGGCATCGCCTGATAGGTCGGGAGCATAAAAAGCATTATTGCAGTCACACTAGCGGCAACAAACACTAAAACCAACGAATCCCGTGACGTGAACTCTAAAAGCAATGCCATGAACAGTGCGGGCAAAATAAAATGAATGGCTTGATGCACAATAGGCAGATGCGTCATCTGCCCACTCGAAATGGCACCGATGGCCGTACCTATCACCCAAGCTGTATAAGCACCTATCTGTAAACCGCTATACCAAGTTTCACGATGCTGCTCATCCACTTTGCTTAGATGTGAGAGAGATGTCGCAAAAACTTCATCGGTGAGCCCAGCCGCCAACCATGCGCGCGGGAAACGTGCATGATCTGGTGACAGTTTGCGCGCAAAGGACGGACCGTAAAATGCATGCCGAAAATTCATCAGTAGAACGACAACCAAGGGGTCCCAAAATCCTGCCCCGCTAGAAATTAGTGAAACCAAGACAAACTGGCTGGCACCCGCAAAAATGACCGCTGATATCAAGATCGTCATATATGGGCTAAGTCCGGATTGTACAGATATAAGCCCAAAAGAAACAGCAATAGGTAAATAACCCGCGACAATTGGCATGCTCGCTTTTAGTCCGCTGACAAAGCAGTCTTCTTCAAAGTCCTTCAAAACGCGATCTCTCACGCTTGCGGAACGTAAAAACATGCGTTCCGCCGTCCCATTCGTCGATACCTGTCGTTGCAAATATCCGTCGGTGATTTAATAATTCAAACCCTGCACCGTAAGCTAATGAGACTAATTTTTTAGGATAAGTTTTACGCTCAATTTCATAGTCAAATCCTGCGACCATCGCCTGAATTTCTAATACATAGAAGCGAACTAATGCGCCAATATCTGATGATGAATTTTTGCTAACAATGCGCTGATTGATATACTCGAATAAATCTCGGCAATATTTGATAGATGCACTTGTTTGGTTGTGGATGGCCAACATGAAAGCGTGAATCAGTTGCTCGCGTATATATTGATAAATATGTATTTCTGTCGAATCGTTACCTTCCATATCCAATACATCCACTTTTGCCATGGAAGAAAGTACATAGGCAACATGATGACGTATCAAAGCATTATTCCGGCTTTCCAGATCAGTAAAACTCGGAAGCAACTCATCTGCAATGCAGAGCATTCCGTTTTCGACAAGAAGTTGCCACGCCTTTTGCAGCATAAAAGCTGTATTAAAATGATGGGAAGACCCCACAGACGTAATAACAGAAATAGGTTCATCCGGTTTGCAGAATGCCAGAACATCTTCTTGAACACAGCGTAATTGTGCCAGCTCTTTGGTGTTATTGAGCAAATAAGCAAATGCTGCACCGTCCGGCTCCAAAGCTGTGACGCGCGCTTCTGGCAGAAGCTCCATGAGCATGAATAATGCTGCACCAGGGCCGCTGCCTACATCAATGAATAGACCTTTTCCGCCTTGTGGATCAAACGTAAGGACATCCTCGGCCAAAGCGGTTACCTGACGCGCATATGCGGGGTGAAACAGCTCAAAGGCAGTATAGTAATCCACATTGATCCGACTGGAAAAATCTTCATCTGATGTGCCTGGCGTTATGTCTATATCCCGCTGCGATAGGGATAACCATTGCCTGGGAATCAATAAATATCCATGTTGGAGGGCCACTTCATAAGCGAGTGTTGCGAGCACCAAGGTCGATGACTTTGTCACGGGTTCCAGCAACATGGCATCACTATTCACCATGCTGGGCATTTGCTCAGCAATAGCTGCCAGTCGAATTGCTGAAAGCAAAACATCCGGTACGGCATTGCTCAGATGATCCATGTGCAGCGTAAAAGCATTCACATAATTTTGTGGGAGAACAGCGATCCAAAGACCTTGATCATTCTTTCCTGTGAAGATCAGGAGTGGCCATTGAAATCCGGAGGAATGATTTAAGCCTAAGTGGCTTTCCCCCACAGAAATATCGCTATTTGATCCGCGCAATTCGAGATAAAAACCTGTAACGCCATGTGCCACATCAATAATGGCCCGATCAACAAAAGAGCGAAGCCCGTCCCATTCTGCTGCGGTTTGTGGATATCCACGAACTAGTTTATGTCCGCCTGATTGTGTGGTGTGCTCTCGGTATTCTATAAGCACCAAGGCAGTAGATGGTCCATTGAGAGCGGAATAGGTGTGTTCTGAGTCGCCAGCAAACGCGTAGCTTTGTCCTGGACGCAGCAATGTGCCATCCGCCTCGTTGCCAACATACATTTCACCTCGCAGTGCAATGACTCGTTCAAATACGCCTGGAGGGTGGGCACTGGAAACGCGACTATGCCCTTCGGCAATAGTCATTTCATAAACTTCAATTTGAGGATTGGTGCCATATCGTTCTATAAAACGAACTTTTTCTCTATCTTTATCACCGTCCTCTGAAAAGCTTTTGACGGCTTCTACCCCGTCGATAATGTGACTGAAAGGTACATTCAATGCGTTAGCGATCGCCCAGACGGTTTCAATGGTTGGATTTCCTTGCCCTCTCTCCAAAAGAGATAAGGTTGATTTCGCGATACCAGAATGTTGTGCAAGGCCCGAAAGGGTAAGTCCGCACTTGCCTCGAATCGCTTGGATGTTACGCGCAAGGGTTTGAAGAGCCTGATTATCCATGGGTCGTTCTCTAAAAAAAACAGTATCAATATAACGAACGCTACGTTCATATGCAAGTCACCCCTATATAGTTTCCTATCGGCCGCTTTTCAGCGCTTGATGCAATCGTTTCAGTAACACAATACAATCAACAGATTATAGTTCTCACCCCGCCTCCTGATGCCCTGTATGACGGGTTTTGAGAGGGCGTGCCCCGTCGCGCTATTACGTTACGGTAACGGCTACTCCATGGACCCCAGGATTGCCCATCCGCGGGTCCGACCATCACAAAGCCAGTAAACACTGGCTTTGCAGCGCTTGGTGCGGCGTGGTTTTCGGGGATTCGCCCAAATATCGCCCAGTGCCGGGCACGGCGCGGGCCGCCCGTCGCGGTCCCTGCCCTGATGCACCGTGCAGTGCCTGCAATTTTTGGTCTGGCAATGGGTGGTGCGTGGCATTGCGTCGTTGCTTCCCGGAGGCCTCCGCGCATCGAGGGCC
>JAJYPA010000576.1 GCA_021795795.1 Pseudomonadota bacterium
TGGCGCGAGTCGCAATGTCCGTTAGGGTAAAGATGGGCGAGCACTGAGGTTTCGTGGCAAATGCAATGAGTGTTTGTGGATAGCTCAAACCTCTGCAAAAGCAACCAGTCCAAAACGGTATCACATTCAATCGATGTATACGAAGAAAGAATTGTCCTAGGATACGCCTAGCAGTGCTGATACTGAAAAGAAAAGCGTACGGACCCCGTTGCTGACAAAAGGATAGCAAAAAATGCGTTTGCTTTAATTATGTGGCTTTTTTGCAATGCGGTTCAATCATCCGTTGCTATTGTTGTTGATATGTTCTTTTAACCGTGCTTATCAGGTTGTCACAAAAAACAGCATCCCATACGCAACCAATGTTATTCATGGGGCTCACGTTACACTATATATGGCATCATTGGAAGCTAACCGGATAAGCACGCTTTTAATATAATGCTGACATGTTATAATAGTGGCGCGGTATTAATAGTAAAGATGTATAGTCTATCATTCGCCATAATGAGGTGGTAAGATGTCAAGAGCCATGTTTCTACGAATATTTATTGGAATATTCGGCATTGTTTTTATCATGCTGACATTTTGGTTGAGCGCGCGCTTTCACTTAAGCACTTCTACAAAGCTAGTGATTATTTTGGCTTTTGCATTGGCGACATTTTTTGCAGAAGTAATCATAGCCATCGAAAATCTAGAAAAAAGGTTAAAGAATGCCTTCCCATCCTTGGAGCTTTCTCTTAAGGATCAGGTCACTGTTAACGAAACTATAAAGCTTTACAATAAACTAAAAAGAAATCACACGGGCATTTCTACCAAAATAGCTCTTGCAGATTTCGAGAAAATACATCATGTATTATGTCAGGCTGAAAAGGGCGGCGACTTCGTTTTTCATGATATTTATTCATCATCTATGATTTTGCTGGCGGCATTAGAGCCGGGGCAGTCATTTAAAGTTGTAAGCAATCTTACCAAAAGATTTTATTGGAAATCAGGTAGGGATATGACTGAACATGCAAAGTTAAATTACAGGCAGGCAAAAAGAGGGATCCACATTGAACGTATATTTATTTTAAACACAAAAGATGAATTAACTGAAATAAAAGAAATCATGACAGAACAGAAAGAAAACAATATCGATGTCTCCTATGCTTTTAGGGGTGATTTAGATACAATGTTGCCGTATGCTAGCTTTGCCCTATCAGTAGAGCAGGTAACAGGGATAATATCGCACAGAGAGGATTCATTGGGGAAAGTGACTATCACATCTAATAATGAGATCATCACAGATCTTGCAACCAAATTTGATGATATCAAAAGACGATCCATCAAGCTTGGATCAGAGATTAACCAGGATAACACCAATACTGGTTTAGTTGGATAAGATAGTTGGCGTCGGGACGCAGAACAGGTGGAGTGGGTCATCTCGAATGAGGTAAGATCTCATCTTTTTTCGGGCAACGCGCGGATTGGGTTTTCCGCGACTGGTGGTTGCCCGCCGGGAAGCGATCTCATTGAGAATGTTGCGTATCCATGTTGGCATACCCCGAGGGGGAATAGAGCCAGCCAACGGCGGGTAGCCGTCGATGGAGCACGCGAATGGCATGGATAAAGGACAAAGCTTCAGCAGCCTGCCCGGATTGGGCCGCCGCTTCGGTCAGTCAATATCCTCCGGCAACGGCTAGGCTTTGCCGGAGGCTTTAGTTCGTGAGCGGCTTAAAAGGGGACGCTAACGCGGCCCATCACTTTCCCGCCCGTGATTTTGCTACCCGGGCAGAGGCCTAACCAACTCGTAAAGTGTCCGACCGTGGTGAACCGTGACATATCACTGCCTGTTTCGGAAATAACGGCGATGAAGACGAAAAGGTGGCCGGACAGCTGATCCCTGTGCAGGGTATTGCGGGTCAGCGCATAGAGCCCATCATAAGACTTACGCATATCCACCGGCTGGGCGCAGAGATGCACCCGCACCTGGCCTTCCGGAAAGAACATCAGCCACGCACCAGGTGCAGGACCATGCCACCACCCAATTCCAGGCGGAGTTCCACACGGGGTGACGCGACATCGTCACGCGGCACAGGTGCTGCCAAATCTTCCAGTGCGCCTAAATCCACGAAATCTGTTGCACGGCGGGGAGCCATGGCTGTCGGAACGCGATCGGTCACCGCTACCGCCATACCTGAATCGCCGTTCTTTTGCAGCAACTCCCGCCAGCGGTAGAAACTCGCCGTACTCATTGATACATTACGGCAAAACGCCTCAATAGTCAAGCCGCTGACCGCCTGCTGCGCCAATAGCGCCCGCCAGCCTTCCGCACTGCGCCGCTGGTACTTTCTCTGTGTCTCCGATGCCATCACCCATGATCTCCTCAGTCCATGTCCTGGGAGATCATTCTGCACATCTAATAAATCAGGAATACAACGCCGCTCAGTTACCGCTTACTTACGCTGGGCCATCACATACTCCATAAGTCGGAGTGGATTGGGGCACTGCTCTGGGTACGTCGTTTTGCTCACCCTCTCAAACGGGATACCTATTCAGCGGTTGTACACCACCCAGCAGGTTCACCAATGGGCACTTCGAAAAACTCCGCCGGACGAAAACTCTACCCAAAAGATTCAAATGGTTACAGCTCTGCATCCTGCAAATACTAAAGTTTTTCGAAGTGCCCCAATGTCGATGACGTCACCCAGGACCACGCTCCCTTGCGGGCATAATGCACCATTGTCTCTTCGGCCTTCTGCAGTGCCACGCTTCTACTTTGCCATAAACGGAGTCACAGCGTGTTTCTTCGGCGCGATTTGCGGCACCCAGGGCCGATTACTACACCCCTTCTGAAACTCCCCGCTGCCAGTCCTGTGAGAAATCATCCATGCCATCTGTGAGGGACTCTCACCCTTTACTCCTTGCCGGTCTCCCGGCGCACTGCAGCTCATTCCTGAGCGCGCCCTGTTAGGGGTGGGGGTCATTCGCATATGTAGATTCCACAGAAGCCAGCTGTCTGATACGCTGGAGCCCTATCTGCTGTGGCTCACAACGGAGCACCGATCCCTTATATGCAGAACAGTCAATCTCGAGAAGGTCTACCAAGATTACTTCATTCGCTCTTACGCCATGTTACTTTTCGACAATTGCAGATATTTATGGCAGTTAGTCGTCATAAAAGTTTCACTAAGGCTGCAGATGAACTATTTCTGGCTCAACCCACTATTTCTCTCCAAATGAAGAAATTGGTAGAGGCTGTAGGCCTTCCATTATTTGAACAGATCGGGAAAGAGATTCGGCCAACTGATGCTGGGCTGGATCTTTATGCTGCTTGTCGTGAGTTATTCCTCACCTTTGAGAATCTTGAAACACAGATCGCAGACCGAAAAGGAATCCGACGGGGTAAGTTGCGGCTAGGCGTTGTCACTACAGCCAAATACATTGCCCCAGAGTTGCTCGCCGCCTTTGGGGAAAAGTTTCCAGGCATTGAGTTCAGCATGAAGGTCAGCAATCGGGATGAGATCATCCAACGCATCAAGAATACCGAAGATGATCTCTACGTCATGGGCCAAGTGCCTACGGATGAAGTGGATGTGGAGGCTACTCCTTTTGCTTGGAATCCACTCACAGTCATGGTACCCCGTGGCCACCCCCTTACGATGGGGGAAAAGCCCGTGCCACTTCAGGCGGTCGCAGAGGCTCCTTTTCTCATTCGGGAGCCTGGTTCCGGGACTCGCAACGCTTACTTACGCCTTTTTGCTGCAAAAGGACTAAAACCCAATGTAGCTATGGAGTTGAGTAGCAACGAGGCGATTAAACATTCAGTGGCCAGTGGTTTGGGGATATCTATCCTTTCTATTCATTCGCTTGCGCTGGAGGGAACCAAAGGACCTATAGAAATCCTTGAAGTGGAGGATTTTCCTATTCTGCGGAAATGGTATCTGGTCTATCCTCGCGGCAGATTTTTGCCGCTAACCGCTCAAAAGTTTGTGGAATTCTCTATATCGCAAGAGCAGTTTATTACAGACCGGCTCGTGAAGTTGTGGCCAGACTTGGCCAAACACCTCTGATACCTCCGCATGCGAGACCCCAAGGGGCGCTAATCACCTTCTCGGCAAGCCGACCATTTATAATAATAAATTGATGAGCTTGATAAATGCAACTTGAGTAAATCTTGTCGCGGCGTTACTGTCCTTCCCGGTCCTTTCATCCGAGGAGGCAGCAATGAATATCATAATCTCTATGCCGTGGCTTACGGGCATATTTCTGGCGTTGATGCCGACAGGGCTCCTCGTGGCGGCGTTGCCCGCAGTGCGGGCGACCCGCCATTCAGCCTTGAGTACCCGTTACCGTGTTCGCTGGGCAGCGATTGGGGCGCTGTTGGCGGCCCTGGCTGGCGATATCAGCTTTTTTCTGGGCGCACAAGGCGGTCTTGAGATCGCAAGGCTGGCCCTTCCAGGTTTGTCTTTTGATCTCCCTTTTTCCATCGCGGTCAACGGGTTGACGTTGGTATTGGCCACACTTGTTTCCTTTGTCATTCTCATGATTGCCCAATACAGTGTGGAGTATCTGGATGGTGATCCCCATCAGGCCCGTTTTTTTCGCCTGTTGGCTTTCACCGGGGGCTTTTTCCTATTGGTGGTGGTTTCCGGGAACATTGGGTTATTCACGCTCGGGATTATTGCCACGGGGTTTAGCCTGAACAAGCTTCTCAAGTTCTATAGCGAACGGCCAAAAGCCATTATGGCGGCCCACAAGAAGTCAATCTTTACCCGTACGGCGGACCTTTCTTTGGTGGCGGCCACTATGCTGATCGGTCAACAGGTCGGGAGCCTTCAGTTCAGCGCTATTCGGCACTTCGCTGAGCAAGCTGGGAAGATACCCTTAGTCTTGCAGCTGGCCGCTTGGTTGATTGTTGGTGCGGTCATTTTGAAAAGTGCCCACTTTCCTTTTCAGGGCTGGTTGATACAAGTCATGGAAGCACCCACGCCTGTCTCGGCTCTGATGC
>JAJYPA010000086.1 GCA_021795795.1 Pseudomonadota bacterium
CCCGAGAAGGAGCGTAAGCAGATCCTCATCCAGGCCATCAAGGACGCCCAGGCCATCAGCGATTTCCTCATCGAGCGCACGCCAGCGTTACAGGTGGAGCCGGGTCGCGCCCCGGAGCCTGCTCCAGGGGCAGATCCGTCCCCGGAAATTCCGGCCGCCCAATCCCTAGTGACCCAGGTCCCCGACGATGTGCGCCACTTCCTGGGCGTCCGGCAGGCCGCTGTCACGGACGATCTCCTGCGCGGCGAGGAAAAAGCCTTTTTCTCGGACAAGATGCGGGAGATGCAGGAGATTATCCGGCAGATGCCGGCGACCTACGAGACCGACGGCCTGCCGGACAGCGAGCGGCCCGTCTCCCTGCGCTACTTCGGCCCCAACGGGGCCCAGTGGTTCATCATCGAGAAAGACCGTGGTGATCCCGAGAATGAGGGGCCGGGGTTCCCAGATCAGACGCAGACCTTTGGCCTGGCCGATCTGGGCATGGGTTATCCGGAACTGGGTTATATCAATATCCCGGAGATCACCCGAGCCGGCGCGGAACTGGATTACCACTTCACTCCGGCCACGCTTCTGGAGATCAAGCGGGAGCACTACCCGGAACTGGTGAGGGAGGGGCCAACCGTCTCCCGCGGCGATTACGTCCGGTACAAGGACGAGATCGTGTACAAGGGCGCAGAGATCGAGGCCGTCGTGCTCGATCCCGCCCAGGCCGGCGAAGTGACGCGGCTGCGGCGCATCTACCGGTGGCCGGAAGGGACCCCGGGCATGGACGGGGCGGACCACATCATGCCCACGGTGCTGCCGGAGCATCTGCTGGAGCACATTCCAGGCGCCGTCCAGCCCGGGCTGGATCTGGACGCCATCGATCCGCAGACCGATGCGTACAAACGCACCATGGGCATGGACGATGCGCGTGGCCGGGCGGTGGATGCCGTGCTCGCGGCGGTCGATGCCGCGCGCGGGCGTTCAGAGCGGTCGGCGGCCCTGCAGGCGGCAGCCGCGCCGGAACCTGCCCTTGATCCTGATCTGGTGGCCTTCCTGGAGGAACGCAACCAGATCCGGCAGGGCGAGCATCCGAATTTCGCGGGCTTGAGCGATCCGGTAGCCAACGCCGGTGACTTTGTCACCCGCCATGCCGAGAGAAACCCGGCAATCGCGCGGAAATGGGCGGAGACCATCCGGGAGAACCTGTCCGCTTATTCGGATGCGGTGGGACTGAGTCCGGATTCCCTGTCCGCAATCGCTTCTCAGATGGAATCCGGCGCACGGCGCATGGAACGCCCGCAGATAGGCGACCTCGTGCGTTTCGAGCCGCACGATCCCGGAGTCACTGCCGAGCCCTTTGCCGGTCGGGTGGTTGCCGCGCTGGATACCAATACCGGCGACATGCGTTATCACCTTCGGGCGGAGACTGGTCCCGATCAGGGCGTCGAGGCACGGGTCTATGGTCGAGACGGCACTTTCCGATCGGTGGACCTGGAAGAGGCCGTGGGATTCGATCGGGCCAGGGATTCGGAGATGGAATCGGCCTCCCGCACGGCCTGGGTACTTGAGAAATCCAACGCCGCCTTGACCTTGGGCGTCGAGCAGATGGAGCAGATGCGTCGTCAGGTCGATGACCCGCATTTTGACAAAGCTTTGGAGTCGGCACACAGCGCCCTGGCCCTTCCTTCGGAACCGCGCTTTATCTGGGAACGGGCCGAGGCATTGAACGATGTGATCGTTGAGATGGAGCAGGCCAAGTCGCTTTTCGAGGATAATGACGGACAGATCCAGGAAGCTATCGATTCCGGCACTCAGGTTATGAGCGTGTACGAGTCCATCCGCTTGGACACTCCGGAGGTTGCCCAGAAGGAACAAGCGGTCCGGGAGTACCGGGAGTTTTACGACCAGATGCCAGAGCGTGCAGACAAGCTCATGGCAGAAATACGCGAACGCGCTGCCAGTTTGGCCCCGGCGGATTTCCGTGGGTTTTCGGAAATGGCGCAGGATTTCAAAAAGGGGGTTGACGATGTTTTTGGGATCATTCGCGAGGGAGAAAACCGGGGAGCTTCGGCCCCGGATTTGCGTCTGGCACAGGCCCTTTCGAGGGAAAGCATCGCTGACTTGCCGGTCGTCAAAAACGCTCGTAAACAGTCGCGGTTAGCTGGTGATCGGTTTCACGATCTGGACACGGAATTGCGCGAGGGATTCCGGAAACGGCTCCGGGAGCACGGCAAGGAATTGTTGCAGTCCGGCACACTCCAGGAGCCTCGCGAGATTGTCCAGGCGGTCTACTGGAAACATGGGATCGAGGCTGGTCCAGACAGTCCTATGGTCGACAAGCTGATTGCTGCGGTGCAGGAGAGAGACCTCAAGACCCTGACGAATTGGATTGGTCATAACAGTCTGAACCCCGGCTCTGAGGAAGCCTTTTCCCGCTTGACCGGGGTGAAGCTCGGGAATACGCAGAAAGAACGTGTGGCGCAACTGCAGGAGTGGGCGGGACCAGAACGTGTCGAGGCGCTGCGGAAGGAACGCGAGGATGCGGAAAAGAGCCGCGCCGACGAAGCTCCGCGCAAGGCGGTTCGGCAGACTTTCGACGCATTGACTGCAATCAACGTCCGCCTTTCCGAGAAGAGCGTGGAGACGATGGACGGACAGGAATGGATAGAAGCCAAGGTAGCCGAAGGCTATACGACTGTAGGAACTCACAAAAAAGGTGCGATCACGCTTCGCCATCTGGAAAACCCGGAGAATAGGCAAACGGTTTGGTTGAAAGATTCGCGTTTTCAGTCGTATTGCAAGGCAATTCAGGCGCTAGAGCCATCCGGCGATGTAGCAAAGGCCATGGAGACGGCGAAGATTCCGCTGGCCGAAAAGCCCAAGGAGATTGAGCCCGTCCGCGACCCGGCCCCCGCCCAGAAACAGGAAGCCGTGGATCCCTTTGAAGCCAAGCGCAGGGCCGTCGTGCAGGCGATGGAGGCCGATGGCTGGAAAATCCTGCCCGGTGAGCCAGAGGGCGGTGACCGGCTCAAAAAGTCCTACCTGGTGCGAAAGGATCCGGCCAAGGGCGGGGACTATTTTCGTGGAAAATCGGAATTTAAAACCTCGGCGGTGGCCCATGTGCGCACCAACGGTATCCGCGTGGAGTTCGGGGACAACCCGTATTTCGTGACCGACCCCACGGCCATTACTGTGGGCCGCACGGCGCCTGCCCCGGAAGCCATAGCAGAACGCATGGATACCCAGACCAAGGCGAAGATCGCCAAAGCGTTCGAGCACCTGGGGGTGACGGCGGTGGTGGACAGCGGGACAAAAAGCGCCCCGGAAAAACCCGAACCGTCCCGCGACCCGGCAGCCGCTCTCCATGACCTCGCCCGCGCCCTGGACGCCCTGAACGGGCATACCCTGCCCGTCACCCAAAAGGACGGCACGCAAAAGACGGTGGCGGCCCGGGATTATCTGGAAGCGGGCCTCAGCCGTGGCATGACCGCCACCGAGGATCTGGGGAGTGCCGTGCGCTGGTACAGCCCGGAACACGGAACACGGTTCTCCCGGACCATCACGGATGCAAAGCTGACGGCCGCGCTCAAGCAGGCCGCCGCCGTGGACAGGAATGTGGGCAACGCCATACACGCGGCCCAGCGCAGCAAGGCCAACGAGTTGGACTTTGAATAGGAGACAGGCATGGGATGGTTCCGTGGGATATTCGGCACCAACCGGGCACAACCGGCAGGCAATCTCTGGATCGGGGCCGATCCGGAACATCTGCAGCCCGTAGATGACCCGGAAGGCTTGGGCGGCTACCAGCTCGCCATCGACAAGCTGATCCGCGAGACGGCACCGGAGCGGCTATATCTCCGGTCCGGTGATCCGGTGGACCTGAGCATGGTCCGGAAGGCCCTGGAGTATCTGTCCTATATCGGCGGAGAGGTTGCCGTCGCCGATCAGATGCCAGACGACGAGGTGGCTGCGATTTTTGGTGTGGATGTGCCCACCTATCGGGCGACAGTGGCAAATCCCGACGGCAATGCGGGGGAGTATGCCGGATGATGCGCTCCTGTCCTCCCATCTGGAGCCATCGATTTTGGTTATCTCCCGGAGGATGCAGCAAAACGCATCCGCCGTCAGGCGGGGCCCATTCGTCTGCTGGAATCGGATCATTACAAAAAGAAGATTCCGCTTCTGCAACGTGACGCACCCATCACGAGATCCCTGGAAGGGACGCCCTTTCGCGCTAGGCCAGAAGCGGATGGTACGAGATTAGTGGATGAACAGGCCTCTTGTCGAAGGCAAAACGGGTGCAGTAAGGGCAGGCAACGGCAGCACGCCCGCCAACGGGGAAAACGCACAGGAGAAAGACATCATGGCAACGCAAGCAGCGATGGAGGAATCCAGAGAGGTGTTGGAGGCGGCGGACTCGGCAGGCCGCATGGGGCCGACGGAAAAATCCCGCGCAGTCCCGAAGGTCCTCAAGAAAAAGCTGACCCTGCCCATCACGGGCGAAGTGGATCTCCCCCGGGCGGTGCGGGAGGCCATGGAGTACCGGGTGGAGGTAGTCCCCCTGGTCCTCGACGAAGGCTCGATCCTCGCACGCCCCGAGCTGAATCCCGGCGAGCAACCCGTCGCCTACGAAGTGCTCCGGAAGGGGAATGACCTGGATGGACTGAACCCCGGGTTTCTTGTTGCGTTGGACCGGATGCGCTTCGATACCCGCCAGGATCCCCAGGCGGCGGAAAAAGCCCTTCAGAAGGCACAGGAACTCGCCGCGCAAAAGCTGGACATGGATCTCCTGATCCCTGGATACGGCAAGGCGACCCCGGAAAACCAGGAAAAGCTCCTGAAATCCGCCTTCCGCGACGCTTTGGACGGCTGGAAGGCACCCGCCAAGGCTTCCGAACCCAGCCAGGAACCAAAGCCGGCCAGGCCGGAGCCCGAAAAGTCCCACCTTGAGCCGGAAAAAGAGGCCTCCGCAACAAAACAGCCGGAGCCCAAAAGCAGGGAGCCGGACAACGCGGAACTAGTCCAGGACTGGCCTAAAACGCAGGGCACTCCGCCGGCCAAAGCGCGTCCGGCCTTCGAGCGCCACGCCCCGGAGCCCCTTCTGGCGCACAAGAACCGGCCTTTGGTATTGGACTACGGGGATCATATTACGGTCACCCGCCGGGCCATGCTGGGTATTGGCACGTCGGCGAGACAAAGGCGCGAGCAGGCGGTCAGCACCGCCTTGCAGGCCGCCGTACAGCGGTTCGGGGAACCCGTCCACTTCGAGGGCAATCCCCAGTTTTTGCGGGAGACCGCGGCAATGGCCGTGAAGCTGGGGATCTCTTTGGAACCCGGCAGCAAGCTGGCCGAACAGGTGTACCGGGAGGCTCAGGAAAAGGCCGCCCGGGTGCGGAGGAACACGCTGGGTCCGGCCAGAAAGGCGCCGGAGCCGCAAAGAACCCTGCAGCAGGATCGTGGATTGGAACGGTAAAAAAGGAGAGCAGTCATGCCAGTACGAATGATGCAGCGCAATAATCTGGTCAACGGCTTCATCGAGGTCAACGACGAGGCCACGGAAAAGGCCCTGGCCCAGGCCAAGGCCGAAATCGGCGACGCCGCCTGGAAACAGGGGCATAGCCCGGAGACCGAGCAGGTTGTCCGGGCCGCCCTGAAAGCGCAGGGGGCCCGCTACGAGACGGAACTGACCGGGAAGCTCACGGGGGTTTCTCTGGCCGAAACCCAAGCCAACGGCGCGAAGTTCCAGAAACTGCGCGTTACCCTGGAAAACGGCGGGGACAAGACCATCCTGTCGGCCGATCTGGGAAGCGAGTACGCCCAGCGCCTCATCGCCAAGCTGGATCGCGCGACCCAAGAACATGCGGGCCAGACGGTGACCATCGGCGGCTTCGCGGAGCAGGTGGAGAAGAACGGAAGAACCTTCACCAATCACGTGGCCACCCTGAAAGACGCTCAGAAACAGGAAACCCAGGCCGCTCCCGGGCACTTCGAGCGGGCGAAGGAAGCCATCGACAAGGCGCAGGAGCCCTTGCGGCAATCCGGCATGGGAGAAAACCGGGAACTCCTGAACCAGGTCGCTCAGGCCGCGCGGGAGCAGTATTTTGCGGGCGTGGTTCCGGATCTGGCCGGCCGTCTCAAGGAGCAGGGCGTCACCCAGACGCAGAGGCTCCCACGTCTGGAAGGCCACCAGAAGGACGAACAGGGGACCTGGCGCAGCGTGGGGCTCTACGTGGACCAACAGGGCAAGCCCCGCGGCGTCCTGGCGGTCGAGAACAAAGAGCAGGGCGTGAAGGAGCGCCACAGCGTCGCGTTTCAGGAGCGCACCTCGAAATCGGGCATCCCCATGCTGGCCGCATCCGCGGCGCGGGAGGACGGAAGCAAGCTCTACGTCAACGTCCTGCCCCACGAGAACCGCAGCACGGGGGAGAAGTTTCTGTCCGCCTCTTTCGGGGAGCGGGACCCGGCGGGCACCTTCCGGCAGATCGAGGGCCAGGGCGGTGGTCTGAAGCCCAACGAGGCCATGATGCAGGCCGGGGACAAGGACCGCACGGTGCAACTGGTCCGCGACAAGCTGGGCGTGGACGTGCTGGCGAAGCACCGCGAGAAAGGGCAGGAACAGGCCCAGGGAGTAGAGCGATGAAGCACGGACAGGCGCTGGAACAATGGGCCCTGGCCGATCTCGGCAGGGCCAAGGACGAGGCCCGGCGGGAGCGCCTGAAAAAGCTCCTGGCGGAACTGCACCGGCACCCGGACAGCCATACCCTGCCCGTGGGGTCGGCCCAGCGGCAGATGGTCGAGTCCCACGAGCGCCGGGTCATGGAGCACGCCATGCACCTGGGCTATGAACCGCCGGAAAAGGCGATCCAGGACTTAGGGATACACCTGGGCCTGGAGTTAGGGCTGGGGCTCTAAGTCCTCCCTGCGCACGAAACGGGTGGAGATCATTGCCCCGATGCTCTGCGGAAATCTACCGGGCGTGGCCGTTTCCCAATGGATCGCCGAACCGGATTCATCCGGACGGCCCGCCGCTTTCCATTGGCATTCCGCCAATCATCCGACGGGCAAATCTCTCAGAATGGTAATCCATGTTGATATACACAATGACCTGCAAATCGTCGAAAAGGCCATGGTGGAGGCCGCCAATAGCTTCCTGATGCCCTATGGAGTGCCCCCGCCGTCGAGACGCAGGTGGGGGATGCATGGGCGCATTGACCGGGTCACCGTCTCCGCTATCCGTCCATCGCAACAACCCGATGCTATACCCACCCAAGGCCAGATTTCCCAGCCTCTGAAACGAAAGGAGAACGCCATGTCTGGAATCAACAAAGTCATTTTGCTGGGTCACCTGGGCTGGGATCCGGAAATACGGTACATGCCCGACGGGACGGCCAACGCTACCCTGAACGTGACAACGTCCGAGACCTACAAAGACCGCGACGGCAACAAGCAGGAGCGTACGGAGTGGCATCTGGCTGTTTTCTGGGGCCGGACGGCCTCCTGCTGACCAGGGCGCAGGTGTACCTGGGGTCTCGCCCGACCCGAGTTCTCAAGGATCTAGCTCGCAACTGGGGATGCACCCGACGAGTATTGACGGCCGGCGACGGTTAATGTTTAATAGGGTTTGGAAGAGTTTGATAGACATTAAGTCTATGAGCAAAGCTGCCCCGCAATCCAGTCATCTCACAATCACGGAAGCCGCCAATCTATTGGGCGTATCTGTTTCGACGCTGCGTAACTGGGATCGACGGGGTAAGCTGACACCTCGCCGCCATCCGATCAATGGCTATCGCATATATGACCGTACCGAGATTGTAAGGCTCAAAGAACAGATCGAAGGGAATACATGAAGATCAATGATCAATCTCTGGAATATGTCACTCTCACTTCCCCACCGCCAGCAAAGCGGCGTGGTCGCCCGCCTAAGAACGATGCTCCGAAAGCCCCTGTCGAATCCGAAGATACTGTCGCCGACGAGATTACTGCGACCGTTGACCCGCGCAATAAACTTAACGATCTTACCGCTCGAGAGTGGATTCCCGAAACCGTTTCGGTCTGGAATCAGCGCGGGCTTGGCGCAGGCCATCCCGACGCGCAAATTGAACGCCAACATCCTGCGCCATTTTCATTTACTGATGTAGGACGTCTTATTCGCTTCTTCACCAAGAGGGGCCATACGGTACTTGACCCCTTTGTAGGAGTTGGCTCGACCTTGAAGGCTTGTGCAATCGATGGGCGGCTCGGCATCGGGATCGAGTTGAATCCAGAGTTCGTAGAACTGTCTCGCAAACGGATCGCTACGGAGGTCCGCGACCTGTTCTCGACCGTGGATGGTCAGTGCATCCTTGAAGGTGACGCCCGTGACTATCTGCCAACGATTCCGGACGAGAGTGTGGATTTTGTCGTCACCAGCCCGCCTTATTGGTCGATCCTTAAGAAGGAGGACCACAAGGTGCGCCAAGAGCGCCTTGTGAAGGGGCTCGCCAAGGACTATGGAACGGATGCTCGCGACCTTGCCAAAATCGAGCGTTACGACGACTTCCTGCGTGAACTGACGAATATCTTCGGCGAGTGCACCCGTGTGCTTAAACGAGGGCGCTATATGGCCATCGTCGTCAGCGATTTCCGGGATAAGTCAAAATACATCATGTTCCACGCCGATTTGGCGCACGCGCTTGAGTCCCGCGGACTCGAAATGCGCGGCCTAAAAGTCCTGTATCAGCGTCACAAGAAGGTATTTCCCTACGGGTATCCATATTCCTACGTCCCCAACATTCACAACCAATACATCCTGATTTTGCAGAAACCGAAATGATGTCCGACTCACGCATCATTCATGGCGACTGCATTGAGGGCATGGCCGCCCTCAGCGCCGGATCATTTAACTTGATCATTGCTGACCCGCCCTATAACCTGAATAAGGACTTTGGACCGTGGAAGGAAACCGAGCGTAAGGCTGAGTGGAGGGATTGGATGCGGACGTGGCTTGAGGAAGCTGGCCGCCTACTTTCTGATGAGGGCAACATCTTCGTCTATGGCATCCACCATCACATGTGTTGGGTCCAGTGCATGATGCTGGAGATGGGTCTGATCTATCGCCGCCAGATCATTTGGCACTATGAGAACGGCTTTGCCGGATATGGCAAACGTACCCTCAATGCCACCTACGAGCCATTGTTGTGGTTCTCCAAGACGAACCACTACATCTACACGCCTATCCGCGAACCATACAAAAGTCAGGAACGCCTGAAACATAAGATAGTCAAGAATGGCAAGGTGTGGGAGCCCAATCCCGAGGGCCGTATGGCCGGGGACATCTGGTCATTTCCCACGCTTGCCGGCCGCCGCTTCCGCGACGAGAAGGTTGATCACCCGACCCAAAAACCACTCTCGATCTCCCGTAGGATCGTCAAGCATTTCTCTAATCCCGGTGACATGGTTCTGGTGCCGTTCGCAGGCAGCGGAAGTGAGTGCGTCGCCGCAGTAATGGAGGGTAGGGGATACCTCGGTTTTGAGTTGAATCCCGTTTACGTTGATATAGCGCGCGAACGCATTGTTCGCGCGCTAGATGCTGATAGTTCCGCGTAGACGATTTTTACTACTTTGCTGGTCTGAACGCACCGGGGTAAGGCTCCGTCAATTTTGCATCCTCAAGGCCAAGGCAATCAGCAAGGTCGATTGTTCCTTCACCAATGGTGAAGGCGTCGCCATCGAAGCCATTAAGCCTTGCGCAATTCCACAGCAACGCGACAAGCGCACCGATCGTGATAGTGCGGCAGCGTAATCCAAGCACTTTCTCGATGTCGCGGATCACCTGGTAATATTCCGAACGTATATTTGGAAATGATAAAATGATGCTGATAGGGTCAATTCCATCGACCGCATAACCATAGCGCGAATGAAGCACTGCCACGTCTTCAAGCAGCGCGCGCGGAGATTCCAATACGTCCGCGCCGGTTTCAATCTCTGCCACGAACGGTCTGTCCCTGCGAGAGAAGCCAACAGCGTCGATACGCATGTTGGTATCCCCGGGCCGCCGCGTGCGGGCGTTCAGTCCGACTTCGTTGAGGAGATTCCTAACCAGGAGGGTTGTTCGGGAGTCAACAAGCTCCGTCACGGAGGCCGGGAGATTAGAAGCTGCGGGTGCATCTAACCTTGAAATCCGCCCGCTACGTCTCACTTCCGGGTGCTTGCCGCTTGCCTGCCCCATGGAGACGAGCTTATCAGGGTCCGTCGTCTCAACTCTGGCGATTTGGCCATCGGCTAGGCTGATGGCGCCATAGGGGCATCGGCTGATGCACAATCCGCATCCCATGCAATCGTTCGCCACGACAACGGCAGCGGAGTTATCACCATTCCAGCGGATTGCCCCCGTCGGGCAGACATCACGACTAGGGTTTCCGGGGAATGCGTCGAGTGCCCCGAACAGAGCTAGCTCGCTGTCGTCCTTTTCCATGCAGGGTGCGTTACCGCATCCGAGGCAGGTTCCAACTCCAGCACGCCCGCCTGCCAGCGTGACCAGCGTGCGCTGCCCACTCTCATAATGCACGTCCGTTATGTCAGCACCATAGTGCCGAGCAAACGTCCCCGCTGCCCGTCGACTTTTGTGCATAACAAAATCAGACATTCAAGAATCCCCGAAGCTGGCTGAGTTGTACGGCATCAATAGTCACATCATCGCGTATGGCGCGTAACACGAGGTAAGCAAGGGTGGTCAGGTCAATCACCCCTAGACGTAGCTTAAAGGCTTTGAACACATCGTCGATTAGGTTCGACATGTCGCCGCGCTCATTAGGAAGGCGGTTGCCGACAATGAGGCTCGCCAGTTCCGGGCGCGTCGCCAACCCACCCCGAGAGAGTAAGATCACTTTATTTTCGAGTGCCTGCCGGACAGCCTTGGTGGACAGCACAATTTCCTCGGTCGGCGATTTGATCTCCACCGGAAGGGCATAACCATCGACCATCACATAGGCATCCCACCGCTGGTAATTCACGCCAGCCCGCGAATGGTTGCTATCGAACCCGAGGATTTGAAACATGTGCGTCACCAGTGGGTAGAACACGGTTTGGGTGTCCCACGCATGGTTTTCTGCGAATGCCTCCGCTGCGAGCTCGATCTTATCGTATCCCTTTAAGAAATCGATCAATTCTGTTCGCAATGCATCAGGGCCGCCCACGCTAATTCGCTCCGCCGTGACCATGACTGGAGGTACGTACAGGTGCGAATGGTCGTCGCGCCCATCCGACTCTACCGCTACTGCTACTGCCGCCCGACCTGCTCCCTCATCCAATAGTGTGGTCTGTGTACGTGCTGGGAAAACGACGGCAATTTCGCTGAGAGAAAGGGTCTGGAACGGTGAAAACAGCAAGTTACGCCCATCACTGCCCAACCGCTCGAATGTTGGTGCCGCTATTGCTTCCGCCTCTGAGATGCGCTCCTCGACTGGCGCGATATCAAACCCTGATCGTTCTAGCATCCGAAAGTGCGCCACGACGGCGAGTGCTTTGCGATCTTCCGATGCGAGCCGCGCTACATCATCGACGCGCAGATCGACGCTGCCGTTGACCCGCTCTGCCAGTGCCTGGCCCTTGTCGGTCAGATAGAGTGTTTCATATTTGCGGCCATCCCTGAATCTCGCCCGTCCCCGCGTGCTCCATCCTAAATCCCGCAGCAGGGCAATCGGCCACCTCGTGTAGTTCTTCAAAGTGTTGACCTGAATTTTCCGCGCACGCGAAACAGCCGCCACAGCGTCCTTGATATGCGTCGCGCTCGTGCGCACTGCTTCAATTTTGGCTGCCACCGTGTCCAGATTATTCTGGCCGCGATCGGTGGCCGCGCTCAACGGCCCGACAATCATTTCGTCACGTGACAGGTGGCCGTTACAAGCCGCCATTACACGTAGGATGAAGGCGAAAGGCCGAAGGTCAAAATCGCCCCTCACCGTGAGGATAGGCGTGGGGTAAACGATTCCCAAAACGCACTCTTCGAGCAGTGGCTTAAAATCTCGTCCGGCCGCAACTACCTGCTCGCCAAGCAGTGTGAATGTGAAATTCAACGCGCTTTGCGGGGTAGGATGGAGCCATCCCAGCGCGCGGAAAAGTTCCGCATACATTTTTAATTGGTTGTAAAGCCGGTCACGGCTGCGATCCGCCCGAGTCGATCGTGCCACTGCTTGCTCGCCCATGTAGCCGGATGATGTTGCCAAATTAGCGGCGACTACCGCAGCAACGATGTCATCGAGGCCAACGGTGCGCCCGTTCAGACGTTCGAACGCCGCGCCGTAGACGCTTACGAAATTTTCGATGGTGGACGCGGGATTGGGAAACCGCAACACGTTATGCCTTTGGTCCTTTGGTCGAATAGGAGAAGAGTTCGGCCAAGGTGACACCAAGACCTTTAGCAATCTTTTCGATGACAGTGAGAGTCGGGTTGCGCTCGCCGCGCTCGACACCTCCAATGTAACTGCGGTCAAGCCCGGAACGGTCTGCCAGTTCTTCTTGAGTCAGGCCGACGGCCGTTCGCGCCTTGCGGACAGCCTCCCCGAACCTGTTAGATTTTTGCTTTTCACCCATCATTTTCATGATCGTCGCCTGCAAGAGGACTTTGCGTCCACGGACGATCAGTACCATTGCGTGTTCCCCTATTGCATTTGCACCATATTGCCTATCTACAAATTGACTTGCATTCGTGGGAGCGAAAGACGCTGTCTGACGGAAGCAGGCGGATAGCCCCAGGCCGGCCGCACCGCCCATCCCCTTTTTGGCTGGCTATACCCGGGCAGGAACTTGCAAAAGGATTTGCTCTGGCATGCGGAAGCCCGCCCTTTCCACCGTATTCATCGGCGCGACGGCCATGGTCACCTTACCCTTGGCCACCCTCTTCGCCATTGGGCGTGTAGAACACTGGTCGCTCAACATCACGACCTGTATGCCCATCGGCTTCTACCAGCGCGGCCCGAAGCCCTTGCACCTGAAAGACGGCGACCGGGTGTATTTCTGCCCGCCCGTCCATGAGCGCCTGCCGATGTCCTTCACCGGCCCATCCGCCATGGTGGATGCCACCCCAAAAGGGGACAACCCGGCTTTGTACGAGGCCATCACCGGACTCTGGCTGGAGCACGCACCCCATGGCAAGTGGACCTGCGCTGAACAGCTCATGCCCTTCGCCAAGATCGTCGTAGCAACAGCGGGCCAGACCGTGGAAATCACCCGCAAAGGCGTCATCGCCAACGGTCACCTGCTTCCCAACAGCCGGATCGTGACCCGGGTGGACGGTATCCCGGTCATCCACCTGCCCATCGGCACGAAGCTCACCATCCCCAAGGGCTATTTCTGGGATTACGCCCCAGGCACCTTTGCCTACACCAGCGCCTACTACGGACCGGTGCCGGCGAAAAACATCCTGGGCGGCCTGCAACCGGCCCTGGTGATCCCGGGAAGTCAGTATTGGTACACCGACAAGATCCGGAAGGAGAAACCATGATCCTGCCCGCCCTCATCCAGCACTGCGCCCCGCAAGTTGCCCCGGCCACCATGACGGCCGTCGTCCGCGTCGAATCCGGAGGTAATCCGCTCGCCATGTGGAACAACACCACCCGGAGCCTGGTGATTCCAGACAACCGGCAGCAGGCCATCGCCTATCTGCGCCGGGCCATGGCCAGCGGGCAGCGGGTGGACGTGGGCCTCGCCCAGGTGGACACGGAGAACTTCGCGGCCTTCGGATTGACGCCGGCTACGGCCTTCGATGCCTGCACCAATCTCCGGGCGGGTGCGCAGATCCTCGCAACGGCGTATCGCCAGGCAGCGGCCACCTTCGGCCCCGGGCAAACCGCGCTGTATCACGCCTTTGAAGCGTACAACTCCGGGCGATTGTGGGGCGATGGCGTCTATGCCCGGCGTATATTGGCCGCCTCCGGCCATCCGTTTCCCTTGGGTGTAGGGGGTGCGTCACCCTTCTCTGGCCAAAGCCACGGCCGGGCCTACCGGGTGGAAACCGTGCAATGGGACTCCCATCACACCCGGTCAACGCCTAAACCGGTGCGCCTTGCCTATGTGCTGACCTGGGGCCCCATCACGCGGACGCCTTCCCCTGCAGCCCCTTGAACGAGACGTTCTCCGCATAGCGGTCCAGACGCTTCCGGTCCGGTCGCCACGCAGACACTCCACCGCTGGCCTGGATCAGCTCCGGCGGGAGCGTGTCGCCCGCCGTTCTGGCGAGCCAGGCGATCTTCGTGATCTGGTCCTGCGCATCGCGGATATCGGGGTCGCCATCGAGCAGGCCGTCCTGCGGGTCGTTCCCATCCGGCTCCTGGGCCGCACCGGATGCGTCTGCCAACGCTTCTGCGGACTCCAGGCCGGAAGGATTTCCTGGATCCTGAGCGGGGGCGGCGTCTCCCTCCTGCGGGACGGGATCGGCAAAATCCTCGTCCACCAGGGCGGAGGCCTCCGGCGCGGCGGCCACCTGTTCCGCCTTACCGTGCCCCAAGAGTGCCTCGTAGTAGTTGTCCGGACGCTTGCTGATCTCGTCCCGGTGGTCCGGCGGGTTCATCTGCGCCCTTTCCAGGAAGGTCTCGTTTTTGAAGTACAGGATTTGCCTGCCGTACACCGGTGCGAATCCGGCCACCATGACGATCATGTCCCCGGCCTGCACGATGTCCGACCCCTTCTTGACCGGACCGCGCAGACGCAGGACCTCATCCGGGGTCAGGAGATCCCGGGCCTGGTAGGTGATGGACCGGCTCTGTCCCTTCGGGGACGGCAGAAACGACCCCTCCAGGCTTTGGGTGGTGTTCTCCATGGCGACGGTCTTCTTGCCCAGGGTTTTGGAAAGCCATTCCGCCGTCGTCACGTCGTTTGGCGCGTAGAAGATGCGCACGTGGCAATTCTCCACGATGACCGAGCCGCCCGCCTTGCCGTAGCCGTGGCCTTCGTCCTCCAACTGCGACTTGCTCTGGGTGATCAGGAAGAGCTTGACGTTATAGCCCGCGAAGAAGGCGATGGCGTCCTGGAAGATGTCCATCTTCCCCAGGCTCGGGAACTCGTCCAGGAGCAGCAACAAGGGATGCTTGCCCTTGCAGACCATGCGCCCCGCTTTGGGGATCAGCCGGTCCTCGCTGGTGAACTTCGAGGCGATGAGGTTCAGGACCAGACGAATGAGGGGCTTCAGGCGGTTCTTGTCTTCCGGGCTGGTCACCAGATAGAGGGATACCGGCCGGTCCGCGTCCTGAAGATCGGTGATGTGGAAGTCCGAGTATTTCGTCCACTCGGCGACGATGGGATCCCGGTAGAGGGACAGGAAGCTCATCATGGTGGAGATCACACCCGATTTCTCATTGGGAGCCTTGTTCTTCATTTCCTTGGCCGACTGAGCGATGACAGGGTGGACTTCCGCGTCTCCGTACTGGCTGACCCATACCCCCGCCAGCCGGGAGCTCTCCGGGCGATGCTTCGTCCGCATCATCTTGTCGAAGGCATCGTCCACGGAGGCCAGTTCCGGATCGTTCAGGAAGGCGGCAACACCCCGCATAGTCTTGTCCTGCTCGGCGTAGAGCACGTGCAGGATGACGGAGGTCAGCAGGGCGAAGCCCGTCTTCTGCCAGTGATCGTTCAGGCCCTTGCCGTCGGGATCCACGATCATCGTGGCGATGTTCATGACATCCTTGACCTCGAAGGGGGTACCGATGCGAACCTCTTCCAGGGGGTTAAAATGGCAGCACTGGTCTTCGGTGCCACGGTCGCCGTTGTTGGCCTCGACACCATTTTCCGGGTCCGCGTCCAGGCCGAAACCCGGATTGAACTTCAGGATCCGATGACCGATTTCTTTTCGCCAACCGGCTGTGAGCAAGAAGTTCTCGCCCTTGATGTCGTGGACCACCACACTTTCCTGCCAACCGCCCAGGAGGGTCGGCAGGACCAGACCCACCCCCTTGCCGGAGCGGGTGGGCGCGAAGCAGATGATGTGCTCGGCGCCCGCATGCTGGAGATAGACGGTCTGACCTTTTTCGTCCACGAAGCCCCCCACGTAACAGACTCGGGGCCGACCGGCTTTGTCCGGACCTGGAGCACCCCAGAGAGCGCGGCGAATAGCCTGTTTAAGCCGGAGGGACAGGCTGGGCGTGGCCGTAGGCAGCAAGGCCATCTGCTCCACTTCCTTGCGACTCGCCCAGTGAGCCGAACCGTGCAGGTCGGTCTCATAGAGCTCCTTTTGCAGACGCCCCGTGCGAATGAACTGCCAGGTCGCCATCGCCACAGTGGGCACGGCAGCGATGCCGCCTGCCACCTCGACCGCCTTTTGCATCCTGGGGTATTGCCAGAACTGGACCGCCATTTTGCCCAACTCCAGCGGAGAATATATGGGCAGTCCCAGGAACGGTTTGGCAACGTAGCCGGGAAAGAAATTGGGCGCGTACGCACCGATGACGTAATGGACACCCAAAGACGCGCCCAGATAGGCCGATGCAATGCCGGTCATGGCCGTGGCGATCATGCCCAGCGCCGGGGCATTGCGGATCTGCTGCTGCTTCCGGTAGTCGAGAATGTTCTGATCGGGCTGGTGGACACGCGCGGACATACAGGAATCCTTCTGCAAAAGAAATCGGGCTATTCCGGTATAGCCAGCGTGGCGGCGGATCAGCAGGTCTTGCAGACGGCAGGTCTCGCAGACGGCAGGTCCTGCGGACGGCGGACCCTGCGGACGGCAGGTCTTGCAGATGGCAGGAACTGGCCGGTGGTGGGCACCCGATGACGAAAAGCGGGGCTTATCGGTAACGAGCGGCGCTATACCAGAACAGAACCGTTGCCATCGAGGATCGTCATGTTCCGCCGTCCCGTCTTTGCCATTCCCCTCTCGGCGCTTTGCGGGGCCTCGTGGATGCTCCCCATGCCCTGGGCAGGCCCGCTGCTCTCCCTGGCCTTCGTGGGCCTCGTGCTGGCCCAGGAAAAGGCCTTGCATCGCTACCTCGTGGCCCTCGCCTACTACGGGGCGGGCAGTGTGGGATTGCTGCGCGGGGTGGCCGTATTCTTCGGCCCGCACGCGCCGGTCTGGGAAGGGGCTTTCCTCTGGCTGGGATCGTCCGCCTTGCTCGCGGCGGGATGGAGTCTTGCGGATCGTCCCTGGAGGGCTATCGTCGTCCTGCTCTTCGATGCCCTGGTGCCGCCCCTGTCTTTCTTCGACTGGCTCTCGCCCCTGGCGTCCGCCGGCGCGTTATTTCCAGGCTTCGGATGGGCGGGGCTGATACTCACGCTTATCTGGGCACTCGGTGTCTGGTATCTGTTGTGGCCTCTGAAAGATCGGGATCAGGCCTGGACCGCGGCGGGGCTCTTCAGCGCCGTTATGATTGCCAATGCCTGGCCCATGCTGCACCCCGCCCAGCCCCCAGCTGGATGGCGCGGCGCGGATCTCCACGTGGGTCCTGCCACCACCAACATCCTGGCCAATCAGGCGCGCCATGCCGCAATCCTGCGGGAGACCCTGGCCCAATCCCGGGGTGCTACGGTCCTGCTGCTGCCGGAGACCCTGGAGACCGACTGGGCAGGCAATGCCTGGGCCATCCAACAGGTGGTGCCCAAGGGGCAGACCTGGCTCGTGGGGATGTCGGTGCCGAGGCGACCCGGGCTGCTGACGGACTCCATTGTTGCGTTACAGCATAACAAGCCGCAGAAGATCCTGTTCAACTCGACCTTTCCGGTGCCGGTCTCCATGTGGCATCCCTGGTCCCGGGGGACAGGCTATGTGGACAGCCAGAACGTGGGCTACGAGGCGTCCTGGTGGGAACCCGTCCGGAAGATCGACGGGATCCGGGCCTGGGCCAGCATCTGCTACGATCAGCTCTTGCCCTGGGTCTGGATGGAGGCCCTCCTGCAGCATCCGCAGGTGATCCTGCTTACAAACAACGAATGGTGGGCACGAGGGACCGGGATACCCACGGTCCAGCGCAATACCGCCTGGGCCTGGGGCAGGCTGCTGGGAGTGACAGGGATTGAGGCGGAGAACTCCCAATAGTTACTCAGGTTTTCTAATCTCTTCCTTTGTCTCCCAATATAATTGAGAACCCACTTTTTCTATTGCATATTCATCCGCTCGCCTTTCCCAATCAAAAGGCTTTTTACTGAAAAGAAGAACTGTAAAACCTATTAGTGATACAAATGATGCAACACAAAGCCACTCGGCCATTGTATTGCCGGTGTGACAAATGAGCAGAATAGCCGTAACAAGCAATCCTGATACCATGTATCCTGCCCAAATGCGGTGCAAGAGTGTATCATGTGCATGGCCAAGCTCATGAGCTACTAGGCATCGCAAGGCATCTCGAGAGAGCTTTTGATAGGTTTTATGCACATATATCGTTCGCAGAAACGGGAAATACGCTGCACGCATCCCTTTAAGCAGAACGAACCCCGTCCATCGAATTCGCACTTCCTCACGGCACAGATCGGCAGCGACTTCCTTGAGATTCGGTAGCACCATTCAATTTATTTGCGCGAGAGCGTGCTGCAAACTATCTTGAAAAAGGGGGACGATACTTGACGCAAAACTAAACCTATCTGATGTATTGTCAGCATAGGTGCAGTCAATCTTGTAAACATCGGAATAAGCATTAGCGTGAATAAACTTGACATATTTGTCACTTGTTGCAATCTCACTGTTACGCAGCAGGTCGTCGCTTGGTTTACTTCTTATACAAACAGCAATCGGGTGACTTTCTAGCATGGCATTAGCCACACCATCAGAAGTCCCCCTTTCTAACGCTTCACAGTAGCCAGAAAATAGAGCGGTTACTTCTGGTGTAAACTCTATATACCTCTGAATTTCGGAAAGTAGCTCGGTTGCTGTAGCCCGAAGAAGCTTGATTACTTTTGACGTGCCGTTCTGCAGAATAAATAATATTCCGACCCTTTTTTCTGAAGAAACCATATCCTTTGCATCAGCGAGCACCACCACCGCAAAGCTTTTAACAAAATGTCCCATCCATAGGGTATCTTTATCCTCGTCGCTTAACATCATTACAGACATCCTCTTTTCCCGATGGTGGCACACATCTAACTATTGGTGCACGGCAGACAGCTTAGCGGTCTCTACCCAGCCACTTTCACCGTGACATCTGCCATCCAGTATTTTTACCCGACTAAAGAAACCAGGAATACCTTTGTAGCTGTGTTCACCAATAACCAATACTTTTGTACCCTTGAGAGGAACACATTTTGCGAATCCGGGTTTCCCGGCAACGGCCATCTTGGCAACCGCGAAAGGGTTGTACGTTACCCCGAGTTTTGCCTCTTGATTAAGATAAGCCTGCCGCTGGCCCGTGGCCGCCATCGTGAGTGCTGGGACAAGCAAAACCGTAAAAACAAACGCTGCAGCTTTCATGTTGACCTCTCCGGTTAACTCCTCACCGCCGCCACCAGAGCACCTGGCGAGATGTGCGTGTACCGCTTCAGCATCTGCGTGGACTTATGCCCTGTTATAGCCTGTACCGTCATGATCGGCAAGCCGCGCTCACAGAGGCGGCTGGTGGCCTCATGCCGTAGGTCATGGAAGGTCAGACCATCGATGTCGGCCTTCTTGAGTGCCTTGAAGTAACTGGCCCGCATGCCATCGGTGGTATAGCCCCAGACCCTGCCCTTGGGATCCGTACTGCACCGCTCCCGCTGCCGTTTGAGACAGTCTTCCGCCGAGACGGACAGGGGCACCAGGCGGGACTCCCCATTC
Organism: Pseudomonadota bacterium; assembly: GCA_021795795.1. The sequence continues at coordinate 19,691 of JAJYPA010000086.1, forward strand.
TTCGTGTCCAGCAGGAAGACCGTGTGGCTGCGAAAGTCCACCCGGTCCCAGGTCAGATTCATGATCTCGGACTGGCGCATGGCGGTCTCGATGGCAAAATGCACGATATCAGCCAGTTCGGGATTCGTCTTTTCACACACGGCCAATAATCGCGCTTCTTCATCGCCGACAAGCCTTCGATCCCGCCCCCTGGGAAGCCTGGGCTTGCGCACCAGGGGCACCGGATTGATGAGATCGGCCATACCCCATTCCGACCGGGCGATGGTGTAGAGGTGCGAGATCAGCGCGAGGTATAGCCGGATGGAGTGCGGCCCCAACCCCTTGGGATGCGCTTCACTGGGCCGCTCCCAGTGCTTCACCATGAGGGCCAGCCGCTGGCCGCTGATCTCCGATAAGGCCAGATCCCCGAACGTGGCCTTGAGATCGGCCATGATGCCCAATTCCCGCTTCTGGGTGGTGGGCTTCTTGTCCGGGAGAACATCCATCTCATAGCGCAACAGCGCATCGGCCAGCCGGTATTGCCGGGCCTCCAGGCGCTGACAGACCTCTGCGGGCGTCTGCCGGTCGAGTTCCGCTTCCTTCTTGAACGCCCAAGCCGTGGCCTCGGCCTTGGTGTCGAAGGTGGCCGAAAGATACGGATAACCCTGCCTGCGAATCTGCACGCGCCAATACTTGCCACGACGATTGATGCTCGCCATGCTCACCTGCCTTCCGTCCTGTCCCGCCTATGTTGGACAAGGTATTCGGCTGGTGTGCCAAAATCAAGAGGCTGTGGAGTCCGTATCTATTGGGCTTCTGGCAGGAACAGGGGATTTTTGTTTCACCGGTCAGGAGGGTATTTGCTGTGCCAATCGGCGTGCCATTCGAGGCTTTATGCCGCTTCTTCTTCTGCAACCTATTGTTTTATTTGGTGGCGCTTCAGGGACTCGAACCCCGGACACGCGGATTATGATTCCGCTGCTCTAACCAGCTGAGCTAAAGCGCCGTGAGGCGCAAATTAAAGCCCTAACCTGTGCGCATGTCAAGGGCGGCGACGCGGCAATTCGCCCATTCATCGTCAGCGCAACAGGCGGCGGCTGAGCAGACGCCACCCGAGCACATAGGCCAGCAGGGCGTACAGCAGCAGCACGCCCGTGTGGTACAGCACCTCATGGGGCAGATGCCCGGTCAGCAGCGGTCGTAGCAGGGCCACCGCATGGGTCAGCGGCAGCACCTCTGCAATGTCCTGAGCGAAGGGCGGCAGCGATTGGAGGGGGTAGAAAACGCCGCAGAAGAGAAACATCGGCGTCACCGCCAGAGTGAAATAATACATGAAGAAATCATAACTGCGTGCCAGTGCCGTGATGACCAGCGCCACCCCGCCGAAACTCAGCCCCGCGAGCAAAATGACCGGCAGCGTCAGGATCACCCAGGGGCCCTGTATGGCGCCAAAAAGACTGGCGACGATGATGATGGCCACGGCACTGATCAGGCCTTTGACGGCGCACCAGGCCACCTCACCGGCGAGGATGTCGCTGACCCGCAAGGGGGTAGCCAGCATCGCTGCGTAGGTGTGCTGGGCGCTCATCCGGGTAAAGGCCGAGT
>JAJYPA010000577.1 GCA_021795795.1 Pseudomonadota bacterium
GACTTGCACAAAACCCCTCAGTCAACTGATAATCTGCACGTCCTGCCTGGGGGATTTTGGGTGACCAAAGGTGGGGGATTTTGAAGTGGCCAACGGGGGGCGCCATTACGCCGACCTTCGGTGGTACCATATTGCCGGCCGGTGACATGGTGCGCCGAACGAGGGAGGCATTGCGGAAGGAGGATACGATATCTCGACTTGGTGGCGACGAATTTGGTTTGGTGCTTCGCGAAATCCATCATATGGAAGGGGCGCAACAGTTGGCGAATCCTTTGCTCCAGGCAATTGCCGAACCGATACTTTTGGATGGAAACAGCGTAACCATTTCGGGTAGCTTGGGATTCACCGTCATCCCCTGGGATGACGGTGATCAACGGAGTGTGTTGCGACATGCCGATATGGCGCTTTATGCCGCCAAGAATGGCGGGCGTAACCAGTACCAATTCTATGAAAAAACCATGGATGCCCAACAAGAACAACTCATGGAGGAGATTACGATGACCCAGGAGGCACTCGAAGAGCAGCGGCTGATCATGTACTACCAGCCGGTGGTGTCGACCAACGACGGGCCGACACCCGGCCAAGGGGTTGCGCCGTGCCAGGGAGTGATCGGCTTTGAAGCCTTGATCCGTATGGTGCACCCGCAGCGCGGGATTCTCGCCCCTGCTGCATTTGCGAACGCCCTGGATCATCCGCGTCTGGCCCGGCGCATTGGCTGTTTTGTACTTGATGCCGTGCTTACTCAGGGAGAACAGTGGCATCGCGATGGGTTTCCTTTACGGATGTCTATGAACATCAGTGCCCGCCATCTACTGGATCCGGAGTTTCTAAATGATATGCGTGCTGCCCTGGCAGCGCACCCTGACCTCGCGCCTGAGATGTGCGAGATCGAAGTCACGGAAACTGCCCCCATGCTGGATTTCCCCACGGCGCAGGAAACCCTGCGAGCCTGCAATAACTTGGGTCTGCGCATTGCTTTGGATGACTTTGGCACCGGTAGTGCCTCCCTGAGCTACCTGCAGAAACTTCCAGCTCAAACGATCAAGATAGATCAAAGCTTCGTGCGGGATATCCTCAATGATCCGCGGGACTTCGCCATTGTTGCCGGTATTACAATGACGGCTAATATGCTAGGTCTCGACGTGGTCGCGGAGGGGGTGGAAACCATCGGCCATTTACAGCTGCTGAAGACACTGGATTGTCATGCCATGCAGGGCTACCTCTTCTCTAAACCCATGCCTGCTGGTGAGGTGCCAGGCTGGGTTAAGTCATTCAATATACAGAATTATAACAATAAGTTACCACCAACCCCCCCCGCAGGATATAACGACTGATGGGTTCCTCGTCGCTCATCGGCTACGCGTCGTCCAGTGTGTCGAAGCTCTGCAGGGAAGGGGGCCCGTGCCTGACCGCATTCTGGGCCCTAACGATGAATGCCACTGTCATTTAGGCCTTTGGCTGGAACGGCAAAAGACCAAGTATTCCATTCCGCCAAAAATTGATCGCTTACATCACGAGCTCCATCAGATTCTTCGTGATGCGCACTCACTATCACCGAACAGCGAAGATGCGGATTCCATTGGGAGGCGGCTAATGGCCCTTAATGAACAGCTGATGGCGCAGTTGTATCAGTGGATCCGCGATAGGGGATAATGCATTTCCGGAATTCTAGTTGCTCCGTGCCTCAAAAAGCTAATAAGTGAATTGAAAACCTTGTGTAGCCTTCCATCTTCGACTAAAAGTCGCATTAAGGTTGTTGGCCAAAGGAGGAACATCCCATGCATAAACAGGAATTGGTAGCCCAGGTCGCCAAGACAGCAGAGGTTTCGCAGCAGAAAGCTGCTGCAGTCATCAATGTCGTTATTCACGCAGTAACGAACGCCATGGCCGCTGGCGAAAGCGTTAGCCTGGTTGGCTTTGGCACATTTTCCGTGTCGGAACGTCCTGCGCGTCTGGGGCGCAATCCGTCGACTGGCGCGACGATCAACATTTCTGCGCGGAAAAGTCCGTCGTTCAAGGCGGGAAAGGTTCTTAAGGACGCGGTTAAGGGATGAATTCCCCGGTGACGACTGCGGCGTTGCAAAAGTCTGAGGGGCTGCACCCCACTAAAGGGTCCACTTTCGTGCTGCTGGAAGATCCTGCAACACCTCGAACGGTGACCAAACAGGAGTTGACGGATCACCTGGTGGACACGATGGGGTTGACCGGTAAAGAGAGTAAGAGGTTGGTAGAATCATTTTTCAACACCATGCGCGCCACGTTGGCCGCCGGAGAAGATGTGAAGCTGCATGGCTTCGGCAATTTCACGCTCCGCGAGAAGCGGGAGCGGCCAGGGCGCAATCTCAAGACCGGTGAGATGATACCGATCACCGCAAGGCGGGTGGTGACGTTTCGGGCGAGCCCATTGCTCAAGGAGGCGTGTCTTGCAGCCATGGAAGAACAGGGATAACGTTCTACCATCTCTGGTCATGTTGATCTGGGCCGACACATCAGGAGCAGTAACGTATGGCCACTTCTCGTAAACCGAAAGCCAAACAGGCATACAGTTACCTGCTCCAGGTGGAACTCGAAGATGTCACGCCCAAGATATGGCGTCAGGTATGGGTGGATAGCGGGATGTCGCTACATACTTTGCACCACGTCCTCCAGGCCACTATGGGGTGGACGGACGCTCATCTGCATGAGTTCTCCATCAAGGGAAAACGGTATTCCCTACCAGACCCTGAAGATGATCCAGGCCGCCTGCCGCTCGATGAGCGGGAGGTTCTGCTGGGTCAGATAATGGAGCCGGGGTTGGAGTTCAAATACCTTTACGACTATGGCGATAGCTGGAGCCATGTCATCCGCGTGGAGGAGGTAAAACTCGTCACTGAGCCTTACGGTGCCGCCTTTGTGGATGCCGGCCAGGGCGCCTGCCCGCCGGAAGACAGTGGCGGGGCACCAGGCTATCAGGACTTTCTTGATTTATTGCGTGATGACCGGGAAAGCGAAGATGTTCAATCCTTCCTGCAGTGGGCGGGAGAAGACTTCGACCCCGGCCGGTTCGACCGGCATTCAGCCAATGCCGCGCTGCTGAGGATGGCATGGAATCGGTGGGCGTGAACTTGAATGTCAAAATAATCAGATGACGTCTCTTCTTGACGCTATCATAGTCGGGTCATTGTCCGGGGCGGTAGCCGCAGGCATTGCGTCATGGGCGACCCCTAAACGGCAGCATAAATTCTGGGTCGCTCAGCGACATGCCGAAATGTGTATAGATGTTATCAAAAGGGTAGATGATATTGCGCTTGATTATATTAAGGATGGAGGGATTACACCGGAATTTGTAAGAAGACGCTTAGTCTGTGAAAGAGATATCCGGACATTGTTCAGTCCTGACGCCTATGATTTATTTATGCGATTCAATGACGGCTATCTTGTTGGCACTCGCCCATGGATGGGCGATGTCAACAGCATTAGGAATGGCAGCATAGCTAATTTTCTGTTAATAAGAAATCAAGTTAAACTCGTAATGCTTTCTGAGGTCGGGATACGCCGCCCTCATCACACGCAAAGCGTATGCATGAAATGGTTCAGAAGACTTGCAGCACGCTGCAATAAATGATCTCCCTCATCATCCCCTGCCATAACGAGTGGAGGACCTCTCCACCCTCTATGCTCGCGTCCGCGCCGTCACAGGCTGGGGATGCGGAGGGCCAGGAATAGTGGACGGAAACCAGATCTGATCGCGATGATGGGATTCCATCAAAAGAGATATTCCGTGAATATTCCGCCGTTTCTGCTTTCGGCGCCACTCCGCGGCATTGCCCATCAAGCATCTCCTGAGTTGAATACGTCGCCCTATGCAGCACGTACACCGGCGGCATACCGAATGAATAACCATCGATGTCAGCCATACACAGGGCCCGCTAAAAATATGCAGTATTTATCAATATCAAGCAGACCCTTTCCTCCCACACGTTATTATGGTCATGTCCGATTATATCAGAGGCAACAAATATTATGAAAATTACTTATAAAATTAGGAAGGTTCAGTTTTCATGGTATTATCAGATTTTGCCAGAGACAAAACGAAGGGTCAAACCCGAGTTTATAAGTCGGGTTTGCCGTCTTGATGACCGCTAAAATGAGGTAAACAGGCCGTAAAACCCGCATCGGATCATGGTAGAATGATAGCCATTATATTGATAAGGAACAGTCCTATGCAGCATCGCAAGTCCAAAATGATCACGGCCATCATGGCCATCAGCGCAGCCGCATTATCAGGGTGTGCAACTATAGATACCAGCAACAACATCGGATTTCCGGTCAAAACCATCCCCGAGGGTGCCCACGTCACCGCCTTTAACAAGCATCTGCACACCACCGTAGCCTGTATCAGTCCATGCACAATGACCCTGCGACAGACCCGCAACTACAAAATGACTTTCAAAAAGAAAGGCTATAAAACCATCCACCTGCAGGTGAAATCGGATGATTCCGTGGAAGGCGACGCGGGAAGTTTAGGGCAAAATCTCCTGACATTTGGCCCGCTGGCTCCCATTGGCATGGTCGTAGATGGCGCATCTGGCGCCGATGATCGCCTGTTCCCCGGCAGCGCCAAAATAACCTTGAAAGCCATTCAGAAGAACCCGGCGTCAGGGACAAAAATTACACAAGTAGAAAAGGAGGGACCAACCGCAGCAACAAAATCATAAAGTGAAGCGGCCAAGGCAGGATACACAATCTGGACGCACGAGCTCTTCGCAATCAGCGCAGCCAAGCTGCGCGAACGAAATTCAGCATTCGCTGATTAAATGGTAACCATCAAAAATAAAAGGGATTTTTTAATGAAAGGACTACTACTTGTTCGTATTTCGGTACTGAGCGCCGTTGCCATTGGACTTTCTGGATGCGCAGCGGCGCAGATGGAGCTTTCCCACAAAAATTTGGACGTCCAAACCAAGATG
>JAJYPA010000578.1 GCA_021795795.1 Pseudomonadota bacterium
GCGGTACTGGGGGTGCCGGTCGGGCAGCAGGGCGACGTTGCTGCTCTGCGGCAGACCATGGCGACGCCGGATATCCTCGGCCAAGTCACGCACCGAAATGTGTTTCGTCCGGGTATTCATTCGCCGCCCTCCTTATGCACCCATACCTGGTAATGCCCCGGTCCAAGCTGCTCGATCTTCGCGGTACCGACGATGTTGGGGGTCATCCATGGTCGCGGATAGTTCGGGTGGATTTTCGTGGGGACTTGATGGGCCCCGAAATGCAACAGGACACGATCCCTTGGCGGATGCGTACGGCGCACGACGAGCGTCGGGACAGGCGAACTTTTGGCCGCTTTCCCAAAAAGCGCGCTGTAGGCAATAAACCCCAGAAAAACCGCGCCCAGCAGAGTCAGTGATACGGCTACAAGCCTGGGCGAATGTTCGGAGAGGTGATCCAACCAATTCCCCACAGCGAAGATCCCTATCCATGCCAGATATATCGCCATGAGCCCCAGAAAGACCGCAGCCCAGACCGTAATCGCACCCCGATGTAAAGCCGCAGAGCGGGCAAAGCTGCGCAGGATCGAGGGCGCCGCCAAGTACAAAAAGCCAAAAAAGACCGAGAAAACCAGGCTTGCGAATGCGAATGCGCGAGCGATCACTCGGATCAGGGCGGCCGCTTGGTGGAGGCCTCCGGTGAGGTGACCGCGACTGAGCATGAGGGTGGTCATAACGCCACCACCACGTCATTAGCGCCGATTTCACCGGTGGGGGACACCTTGCGGGCTCTGACCCACAGGGTCCGCAAGTGCTCGCAGTGCTTGAGCAGCATCCCCACGGAATGTCCCTCACGGCGGTATAACCCATCTTCCAGGTCGAGGTAATACCGGGCCACACCCGGTGCTTCATCCCCCAGGCGACGGACCAGATGGGCCAACTGGCCGTTGACGGTGCTGTTGCGGACGGGATCAACACCGTAGCGCTCACGGTAGGCGGCAGCGTAGGCCGTCCAGGCGGGTACGGTGGATATCCGATGTTGGGTGACCTTGGGCGTCGGTTCCCGCAGTGGCGTGTTGTTGGTCAGTGCCACTGGCGGCAACAGCGGGGCCTGTCGGGATGGTTCGGCCTGGGAAAGTTTTCGAGTTTGTACTGGTTCGACAGACACCGAAGCATCAGCTTCGGTGTAAGGCTTTTTAGTTTTTTTACCGGATACCGGATGTCTGCCCCTCATCAGGGTATCTGCATGGCCCTTCATAGCGGGGGTAATGCATTCTTCTTCATTGATAAACTTATCATTTTTCTCGGCCCCTGATTGGCCCTTCTTCTCGGCCCCTCTTCGGCCCCTCATATTTTGGACAGACTGATCCATTTGAGCGTAAGGCAATCGAAAAACGAGCTTTTTATCCACCGGAATCTGGTCAATCAAGCCGCCCTTTTTGAGCAGGTCCAGCCCGTAGCGAATCTCTTTGGCGGAAGGCACCACTCTTCTCGCGTGGTGTCGTCCCTGCTGTCCCGGAACGGACAATTCCTCGGCGATGGACTGTCGGCTGATACCGCGACGCAACCCGACAATCCCTGTGCTGTAATCCATATAGGGGCGGATGGCGCGTAGGTAGATCAGCTGGGCAGACCAGGGTTTTTCCCGCAGGAGTTCAAGCTCTTCGTCAGTGATGAGATAGCAGGACATGATTAGCCCTCCCAGACCAGAGACCCGTTGCAGGCAGGTGCCGGCGCATGGGGCGCGAAAATGCGGACTTCCCCATCGGGCATCTGGACAAACTTGATGAGTCCGCTTTCGGCCAGATCATTCAGGCCCGCATCAATATCCATCCCCGTCAACTGAAACGGGATGGAAGTTTTCGGGCGGCGTCCAGGGTTGTTGCGGGGTATATGGCGCTTATTCATCAGGAGGCTCCTCGCCAGTTGGCCGGGATGGGGGGCTTGATGGGGTTATAGGGAGTTGTCGGTATTTTTGAATGCACTCCCGGATTGAGCGGGTATCCATCTGCTCGAAATACCACAGGATGCGCTCTATACGCTGGACGCTAGGATTGAGGATGCGGCCCTCGGCGAACTTACAAAGCCAGGAGTAACTGACGTTTGTGGCACTGGCAATGCTTCTCCAGGAACCCTTGGCGGCCTGCAGGCGACGGAGTGCTTGAGATGTGAGGGACATGTTCATAGAGACAAGACGCTATCATTATGCTGATATTATGTCAATTACCATACTGATAGCCTAAGCCCGTATGCTAAGGATATGGACGAGACCATCAAAACTACAGTTGCCACAAATATCGCTTTGCTGATGAAGATCAATCAGATCTCACAGAAAGAGCTTGAGCGCCGCTCGGGGGTGTCACAGGCCACCATTAGCAACCTGCTCAATCCAAGTTTTAACCCCAGATATTCACCCACTACAAATGTGCTCGAAAAAATCGCTAGCGCTTTCGATATCAAACTGTGGCAATTACTTATCCCCAACATACCCCCAGATTTGCTTGCATCGAGAACCATTGAGAAGGTGTTGGAAAATTTTGTTGCTGCCGACGACCAAGGGAGAGACGCAATCTCGCGCATCGCAGAGGCTGAGTTACGTTATGTACAATTCAGATCGCCGCTAGCCGGCAAAGAGTGCTCAAAGAAATGAACGACAAAACCTAGGCCGCACGAGGGTGGCCTAGCTGCCTATCAACAATCATCAAAGTGATTGACATCTCTGCATGATTCTATCATTATAGTGATAGACACGAGGAGGTGCCCTATGATTCTCGACATCCAAGCTCCTAATCTACCATTCCAATCTGTCCTCGCCCTCGCGCGGGACGTGGCCCAATCCTTCAATCTCAAAGTCACCAACGATGGCCATGGTCGACTGATCTTTCGTCCGGCCACTGAAGACAGCAAGGATGCGGTCAATCCCATCGTTTCCGTGCCCGCCCGTCCCGAACTGCCGGTGAAAACCGCGCAAGCCCTCCGCAAAGTCCGCATGGCGGCTCCTAAAGGTGCCATTCTGGCTACTGACGGCGCGCGCATCGCGGTCCTTCCCCATCGCACCAAGGACTGGAAGGAGGTCACGGTATGAGCGCCCAAGCATTGACCGAACCCCATCAAGATAATCGGGAAATCCGTTATGCCAGGGTTGAGCGGTTTGCCGCCATTGAAAACGTCGTCCGGCTGATGCCACCCCGGGAAAACGGGCGACCAGAGTTCACCACCCTGCTCGACAGTGTCCGGGAGATGGGCATCTTGAATCCGGTTGTCGCCATCGAGCATAACAACGGCACGCTGTACGTCATTGACGGTTACATGCGCGTGATGGTCGGGGATCATCTAGGGCTGCAACAGATTCCATACATCCCCACGCCATTAAATCCCGGTGATCCCGCTGTAGTAGACATGGCTGCCCGTCTCAACTGGTCTCATCGCCACCTTTCGGACTTTGAAAAGGTCTGGGTGATCGGGAACCACTATATTAGTGAAAAACAGAGAGAGGGCGCACCGAGTGGTAATTTGAATGCAGCCAAAACAACGGTGCCAAATGACACCGTTGTTTCCTCAACATCGGCGGATGGCCGTACAAGAGAAAAGCTTGCAGATCTTTACCATGTTGGTGCGCGTACCGTACACCGCTACGGCAATATGACGAAGGTCTGCCGCAGCATCATCCGCGTACTGGCCGGACATCTGCAGATCAGCGAGGATGATGCCACCACGCGTTTCTTTAATTTGTGGAAGGATACCGAGCGCGGCAAATATGTCAATCTCAGCGTGCTTTCCAAAATCAGCAACCGTCTGGTGGAATACAACACCATTGATGACCCGGATCCCTGGATCCGGCAGGCTTTCAGCGCGTACGCTGTGGATCTCGCCCGATTTCCAAAAGATTCCGAAGCACAGGAATATGCCCTGCCCAAACTGGGGGCGGAAGGACTGATTCAGGCCACCCTGGCGGAAATCGACAAAACACTTCCGCCCAAAAAAGGAGCGGAACAGTTAATGGAGAGGAAATCTCCCCCACAACCTCAGCCCACATCCGGCGAGTATCTACCCGCCGAGCGCGGCGGCCGTCCAGCAGGGCGGTCCATGGCGGAGAGCGCTTTCTCTTTCCATATTCCGCCCCTTCCCGAAGATTCCCCTCTGGTGGATTTGATCCAGCAGCGGGCCGTGCAGTTTCAGAGTGGCGTCACCGCCATGAACCAGAAGCTCGACGATGTGCTGACAGCCTATATCCCACAGCTCACCCGGCTTGCTGATGACCTGATCCATATCATGGAGGACCACTGGAAAGAGGATTTCAACAGCCACGACAAAGGCCGTCGGCCCGTCTGGGAAGATATTGCGCGGTTTTACCGCGCGCTGAGCCTCAAAAAAGGCATCCTCCTGGATGTACTGGAATCGGACCGTGATGCCATCGGCCGACTGCGGAATCGTCTGGAGAAACTCGCTGAACTCGCCGGCGGCGGTATGCCGGAGATTACTAGAGGGCTGTTCTGACATGTCGCTTTTTGATCGGGTCATGGATCAGGTGTTCCGGGCCGTGCGGGCGGATCGTCTGCCAGTGGCCTACCAGTTCTCCGCCGCACGAATGATCGAAAGGAGCAGTGCATCATGGGTATTGGTACCTCCGCCCAGGGATGCGCCGGGGGCCGCACGTCACGCGGCCATTTATTCCGGACACCCCTATAACAGGGGTGAATAGTCACTTAGGGCGGGTACGGCCCGCCAAAGGATTTTGTGATGAAACTCATGAAGCTGGACCGATTCCGCAAAGTATATTTCGAGGAGTCTTCAGCCCCAGATCCCCGCACAATCCGGGGCTGGATAGAGAACGGTACCATTCCTGGGGTGGTACTCAACGGCTCAGCCTACTATATTGATCAAGAAAAATGGGAGTCGCTCATGATTGCCAATGGAGACCAGGAGATTGATGCCCTGATAGGAAAGGTCCTTGATAATGGCGCCGCGG
>JAJYPA010000579.1 GCA_021795795.1 Pseudomonadota bacterium
GTTACGGATGCGTGGCTGGCAGGTGCCAGCCTATACCTTGCCGGAAGACGCCACGGAACTGGCCGTATTACGGCTGGTCATTCGCGAGGGGTTTTCCCGGGATATGGCAGATTTGCTGTTGAAGGATATTAAAAAGGCCGTCACCGATCTGGAGCAGGCACCATCGGCACAAGAAAGTCAGGACGACGGGCACTTTCACCACAACTAAAAGCCAAGATCTCGGGGAGTTCTTTTTAGTGATCTAGCATCCTAAACAGGATCCAAAAGTGTCCAGGAATGGAGTAGATAGAGCCTTTAAATTTACCACTTGGATGCCCTGCCGGCTTCGTCCTGTGGGAACTTGGAGTGATTGTCATGGCTCGGCGCTAGCGATTTCGAGGATGTACTTGGTTGTGCAGTGAGTGGATGTCCCCTTCGCCGTCAGGCTACGACTGCCGCATTGAGAGCGGGAAGGGACAGGGCTTCCACTACTCCGCAACGCATTGGTTTTATGCTCATTGTGAGTCAAAAAGCCAAGCGTTGCTTTATCCCACTCCTAAGAAAATTGGGTTTTGGCCTACGCCACATTGGTAACTACCAGCTATTAATAAGGATTATCGGTATGCCTACAGCTATATTGTTATCTTATGTAATAGCTTCCGTAATCACATCCATACATGTGATTATGAATAAGCGGAATCCGGTGGCGGCTTCACTGTGGTTGATAACAATTTGGCTTGCTCCATATTTAGGAGCTTTTCTTTATTGTATGCTTGGTATCAACCGAGTGAATCGCAAAGCGGTTTCGCTGCGTAAAGGAATTAATCGGTACCGATTTCCAATTTTAGAAAACTTTCAAGTAAACGAGAGTGAACTATGTAGATACGGAATTTCAGAACATTTGATACCACTTGCGAAATCTGTTCGCAGGCTTACTGAACAAGATCTGCTTTCCGGTAACAGTATTGTACCACTTTTTTCTGGTAACACGACATATGATGCCATGATAGAAGCTATATCTAACGCCAATAGGTCAATTGTATTAATGACTTATATTTTTCATGCGGATGGTGTTGGTGATAGATTTATTGCGGCATTGCGACAAGCTCTTGCGCGAGGGGTTGAAATTCGCGTGCTACTGGATGGCGTTATGGCACATCTTACCCGGCCCTCTATTGTCAAAGCGCTGCGCACTGCAGACATCCCCTACGCCCTATTCAACTCGCCATTGTTGGCGCGCCAGTTATTTTTTTTGAATTTACGCAGCCATAGAAAAATATGTGTTATAGATGGTCTAATAGGTTTTACGGGGGGGTTCAATATTCACCGCAATTACTGGTCTATAAACCCAGAACAAGAAGTATTCCAGGATACTCATTTCCGCGTTAGTGGACCCATAGTAGCACAACTGTCTAATGTGTTTGTGAACGAATGGTTATACAGTTCTGGGGAAACGTTGCGTGGCGAACCATGGTTTTTCGAAGAAACCAAAACCCAGGAGATCGGTAACGTGCTGGCGCGGGGTATCGCTGCAGGACCCGACGAGCGCTGGGAACGTTTGCGAGGATCCTACCTGACCGCACTAAATGTCGCGCAGCAATCTGTTCGAATTATGACACCGTATTTCATTCCTGATGAAGTATTGGTGGCGGCCATTGATGACGCCAGCAACCGACAAGTAGCCGTAGATATCATTATTCCTGAGAGCGGTAGCAAGATGTTGCTCGCGGCCACTATGGGACGAATCAACGAAACACTCCAACATGGCGCACGCCTATGGCTCTGCCAGTCTCCCTTTAATCATTCAAAATTGATGACAGTTGACAATCAATGGTTATTGATGGGTTCTGGTAACTGGGATGAACGTAGTCTAAGACTCAATTATGAGTTCAATATGGAGTGCTATGATGCTGTCATTGTGGATGATATTAATAAATTATTCAATGTCCATCAAAATGCCGGTAGACAGCTTACGTATGAGGAATATATGAAACGCTCATTTTACGAACGATTCCTTGATGGCTGTGCGCGTATTTGCTCGCCATTTTTGTAATCATAGATGATCCTGAGGCCTTTACATCATCATGTAAGATTTGTTCTTGCCGGAGCCCTGCTAAAGCTTGGCTGCCAAGATTGCGATTTATTGGTGTCTTGTGGTATATGATAAAGGTGCACCTGACGAGGTACAGCTATGCAGTTGTGCAACTTCCGAGTCGATCTGATCGGCAAAGACCACACCTTGACTGCTTATTGGCAGACCGGCGATGCGCAAGGCCTGCGCTGTCCAGGTGTTACAGGTATGGAGAGCATCGTAGGTTCCAGTGGAAGCAAAAAACCAACTGTGTGCCCAAGGTCCATGGCCCAGTTCTATGAGACCGCCCTTCGGCCCACCACCCCGCAAATATCCCGCTAGATAAGTGTCCATGTGCGCCAGACCGGTGCCTGAAATGCAAAGCCAGCGGATGTGGATGTCAGGCGAAAATATCTTTTGCGGATTTTTTGAAAGTCCTTGTATCAATATCACGCTAGAGGAAGGAAAGAGCGCATCCAGGCCCGACAACCAACCTGGATCGCGCGCCATGTAGTAATATCGGTTTCCCCATCCGAAAATCAGGTACTTTGCCTTAGGAAACCAGTGGCGGATGTCAGACAATGACGAGTCAACCTCAGTCGCAGGGAGGAGCAATTCCGTATGCCAGCCATCTTCCACAACGCCAATTAGCTTGGGGTAAGCCGCTATTGAGGGATGGACTGACAGAGGTGCTCCAGACGAAGGGATGGCGTTGGCGCAACCGGCGACCGAGACGGCTATTATGCCAGCAACGACGGCCCGAACCACTGCGAACGGCGACATCTTCTTTTTGGTAGGACCGACAGCGAAGCGTGTGCGCCCACAGGGAAGCCAATGGTTGTGGACAGAGTGTGAGAACAGGCGCGGCTGGGGAACCAGGTAGCGTTGGGGCTTATGGAAGGAGGTCGAAAATGAGCGCATCATTCTGAATGTGGCCACAGATGTGAGATCAATAGACTTCCCCAGTAAGCCATTAGGGCCAAACCTGCACCCAGGAAGACACTGCCCAGCCAAGTGATGAGGTAGGCATGCCAAAGCCTATCACCCATAGCTACCATGCCAATCTGGCTATGAACCAGGCGTCGAATATCGTTATAATGAACAACAACAGTCGGAGGCATATTCAATTGAGTCAAAACCAAAAATCCTAAACGATAACTGGCATAGAAAAGGGGAGCGATGGTCAAGGGGCTTGTGACGACAAAAGGCATGAACACGGCAATAGGTATGTAGGCCCGTAGCCACAGACTGATAAGCAGTACGGTGAGCACCTGGCCAAAAAAAGGAAGACTACCGATGAAGGTGCCAATAGCCAGGCCGAGGGCGAAGTTACGTCGATTTGGGTGCCATAGGGTAGGATCGGTCAGATAATGGGTGAAACGGCCAAAGGGCCGTTTGTGAAGAATATCTTCTCGAGTCGGAAGATGGAAAAATGAGGAGAAGCGCAAAGGATATCCTCTATGACTGATTAGGATTAATTAGGTATCAAAAAAACCATCAATAGTTTCTCGGTGTAACGCAAAAATGGGCTGGTTCAAGCTGCTCTTGCCTCCCCATCGCATAATTTTCTGGATGTCGGATGTATGCTCGCCTCCCATCACGCCGCGTTGGGCCTTGTGGCCGCACGACGGCCACCTCTGCCGTTCTCGGCCCACACCTACACCTGATGGTGTAGGTGTAACAACCCGATAAGCACGGTTCACACTTTTGTCAAATGGCGTAATAATGGAACTTTTATTTGATCTAAAAGTAAAGTATAGAGAGCCGTTGCACCTAGCAATATTGCTGTTATAGACAGCGGAAGTGGTGACATCAGCCAACCCATCCGGGCAAGCAGGCTAACCACAACGATGTCGGCCATACTTGCCCAAAGCAAAAAGTTACCCGGCCGAGATGCCCATAGATGGCCCCGCTCTCTGACGAGTATAACATTGGCCAAGCCAGAGAATACCAAACCCAGGAAATCAAGCGTTTGTAATGTGGGGTGTGAGAGCTGCATGGCATGTCCAATCAGATAGACTGCAAATATATATACCAGCCACGCACCCGCCACTACTAGTGAGGAGAGTACCAGCGTCCGCACATTCCATCGATCGGGTTTAGGCGATGACCGCACTCGATCACTGGCCAGGGACATCGTTACAAAATCATTGGCAAACAATAATAGTAATACCAAGAGCGGTGTAACCACGAAATTATGAAAAATCAGCAGGCCTAAACTAAGAAATAAAGCCACTTGAAAAACTTTGACAATTTTGTTCAGCGTGTACGTCAGCATGCGCTGATAAACCCGTCGCCCCGTTTCAACGGCGTCCGCCACGCCAGCCAGTCCTGGAGTGGTGAGCACCAGACTCGCAGCGGCCTTCGCGACGTCGGTAGCGCTCTCCACGGCCACACCTACTTCAGCCTGCTTGAGTGCGGGCGCGTCGTTAACGCCATCACCGGTCATGCCGACTACCTTGCCCTGCTTTTGTAATCCCTGCACCAAATGAAATTTATCTTCTGGAAAGACGCCCGCATATACGGCGCAGTCTTCATGAATATCACTTCGATCACACACCTTGCCTTGGATGCCCAATTCGGTTGCGACGGTTTCGGCGGTGGCTGTACTGTCTCCCGTAACCATGCGGACCGTTACGCCGAGGTCGTGTAATTTCTCAAGCACGTTGAGCGCATCAGGGCGAATGGGGTCGGCCAATCCAACGAGGCCCATAAATCGTAAGTGACCTTCCGGGCCAGCAATCACAGCAAGCACCCGTGCACCTCTCTTGGCTAAGGATTCAGTCGCGGCGCTCCAATCTACGGATCCTTCAGCCAAAGGAGCAATAATCTGCGGCGCTCCTTTCATTACTCTCCAGGAAACGCCCTCACGACTGAAGGTCGCTT
>JAJYPA010000580.1 GCA_021795795.1 Pseudomonadota bacterium
GTAGGCGACCTTGACCATAGGGGATAGGCCGCTGTCCTTGGCGTTTTCCATCCAGGCCTTGAGCAGGGTGGCGCCCTGGTGGCGATTCTTGATCGTGAAAAGGAAAACCTGGAGAATTTCTCCATCACCCTGGCCAAAGAACGACGGGCTGGACGAATCCTGATTTCGTCACCTACACGTTCAATCTCCAATTCCAGATCCGTCCTTGCGTAAGCCATCCCGGCGGGGATACGAACCGCTTGCGAATTCCCATTTTGAAACAACCGAGTAGTAGTCATAACCATGCCGAGCCGCAGTTTAAGTGGAGGTCAGTGTAGGATATTCACTATGTGATGTAAACACATAGATATACAAGCCTGTTGCTTGGTCTATCGCCCGCCGCGCAAGCAGGTCCACAGGGATGGTGGTCATGCTCCCCGCCGCTTTTTACCGCCGGGGAGCTGGCTGGCCACGTTCCGTTGCGCGTACCCAAATCTGTTACGCATCGTACCTGAATCTGTCCGCGTGGACATGCCGGGTGTCGGGAAAGACTGGCTTTTTTACCCTGCCTGTCGCAAGTGCATATCCAAGTGTATGTCAGTGAACGGGCAACGCACCCCGCCGCTGGCCGTGCGCTCTATCAGTCCGAGTTCGGCAAGCACCAGCACGTCGTCGTGAACGCGACGCACGTCCCGGCTTGCCCGCCGGGCCAACTCCCGGATGGAAATTTCCCCCGCGCTCATGATCTGGCGCATCAGAGACCATCGCAGCGCGGTCAGCCGGCCAAGAAACACATCCGGCGATTCAAAGTTCAGGGTCTCCCCCTGATAGGTTTCCGCCTGTGCGGTACAACCGGCAGCGCGCAGGGCCGCTTTCCAGTCCGGTTGCACGGTAATGGTCAGTGTTCGCTTTTCCATAGCTCCACCTCCGCGATGAAATCCTCAATCAACTGGTCCACACTGGTGAAGGTATATTCATCTTCTTCACCGGCGACGTGACGATGGTCGCCCTTGCCGCGCTCGTTGTCATAGCCGATGATCCTTGTGCCGTTGACCACATAGACCAACCGGTACTTAAAATCGTGTGCGCACGGTGGCACAGGCTTCGGTACGCGCCACACTACCAGTTCCATGAGATCGCCGTTCGGCGCAACATCCTTGAAGCTGGTGATCAGGGCGGCTTTCATGGCGGCTATCATGGAATCCTGTGGCAATGATGTCAATCATGACAACATGTGTATGCTCATGCCCGTTACTAACGTTCAGTGTCTCCAGCTTCGTCAAGCAACGGTAATTGCTCGGAATTTGTGGCGGTGAGTTTCTCTGAAGCCGTCTTTGTGGACTTGGGCCTTGCCTTCCTGGGCGCGGCCTTCGCCGATGGCACGGCACTCTGCGCTTTGTTTACGACTCTGAAGTTCTGTAGCGCCTCCTTTCCTGATACATTTTGGGGTGTCTCACCCGAGCTTTTCTGCGGCGCCTGTTTTTGTGATGCGCTTCGATGGCCCTTTCGGGTCTTGGCAGGCGCCCGGCTCTGCGTTCGAGTCGCTGCGGGCGGAGTGGTAGGCACCGTCGGTTGGGCGATGGCTGCCACCTTACGCAGTATTTCCCCACGCGCCGGGAAATGTTGTTCCAGGAAGTGCAGGTTGTGCGCTCGAGTCCAATGCTGCCATTGGCCGTCCTGGCTGGGGTCACGCAGAAATAGGTCGGGCTGTAAAAGATAAACCCCCGAAGCCACCCGCTTGAAGAGATGACGGTTATAGGCATAATCGCGCTGTACTTCATTGCGGGCCAGAATAGCCGAAATATAATTTCTTTTTTTGCGAAAAGCCGGCAGTACCACCTCCGGCAGGAATTCCCAGGAGCGTTCAATCACTTCCCGAGTAAATCCTAATACAACAAGGTCCTCTACCGGCGTGTTAGGAATGAGCGACCAGATCGTTTGGAACAGGAAATACTCGGCCTGATGCCGTTCCAGACGTACCAACCGATCCCCGATACGCAGATCGAGGCTGAGAGGAGCCAGTATACTCCATAACGCTGGAAAGGTTTCCCGCGCAAACTGCAGATTGCCAAAAGCCTCGCGCAGGGTGATGTGTGCCGCATTGCGACCCAGGTGATCTGTGGCGTCGCGACGGGCTCCTTTATCCATCAGGGCTTCCACCAGAGGGACGTTCCCCGCCCGTGCGGCAGCCATCAGCGGGGTCTGATTCATGGGGGTCCGGTGTTCCAGGCCGTAGCGATCGCAGTCCGTCCAGACTTCATGGAATTGGCGTCTGCCGTAAGCCGCCAGACGGCTGCCGACTATCTTGGGACGCTGGGCCAGAAAATGCTGGGCGGGTGCAAAGTGACACTCTGTCGCCAGACGCTCTGCCAATTCAGGGGCATCATAGAAGGCGGCATACTCAAAAAGCTGCTGCCGCCATTTGTTACCGACGGCCCGCTCGGTAAAGATTTTCTGGATCAGTTCCGCGACGCCGCGTTCATTAAAAACCGGCCAGGGCGGGGTTTGGTCGCGGAGAATGGTACTGCGGATGGCTTCCGCCTGCTCGGCTTTGCCCTGCAGTTCCAGCTTGCGGGCTTCCTTTTGCCAATCCTCCCGGGAAGAAGCTTTTACCTGCACGGCATCGTCTGCACCGGCACGAATATCCAGTAGTTCCAGGAGTGGATGGTGATGATCCGACTCCACCAGCAACACGTTATCAACGGCGCGAGTAATGGCCACATAGAGGGCGTTCACGAAGAACTTGTAGACCTCCAGGGATTTGTCTCCTTTGTCCCTGGCGCGCCGAAAGGTCAGTGCATCGGTGCCGAGGTCTGCCTTGCTGACACCCTCACAGAGAGTGGTGAAAGGCGCACGGTGATCCGACAGAAAACGATAGAGGACGATATGGGGATATTCCAGCCCCTTGGCTTCCTGCACCGAGAAGAGCAAGGGAGTAGAAAGCACCGCCCGTGCTGCAACCTTATCTTCTTCACGCAAAACCAGCACGGCGAACTGGGTGGACTGGGAGATTTGCCGGTTCAGCGCTTGCAAGGATTGCGGTTCGGCATCCAGTAAGCGTACCTGACCGGCTTTGTCTCCGACCGGCTCCACCAGAAAATTACTCTCCCGGTCGATGGAACCGAAACGCTGTTGTTTGATTTCCAGCAGGCGATTGGCCGTGCGAGTGACACTCCGGCCATTGCGGAAATTGTGCGTGAGCACCTTGAGGTCCTGTCCGCTGGTGATGCGCGGGTCGGCCCAGAAGAGGCTTTTAATTTGCGCCCAGGAGAAGAAATTGGGATGGACGATCTGGTTGGCGTCCCCGCCGAGCACAAAAGCCCCTGGCGTGCGCAGTGCGGCGAGGATCAGAGACAACTGCACCGGAGTGAGATCCTGGACTTCATCAATAACGACAAAGTCATAGCGTGGGGACACCAGGGGCTTCCAAGCCTGGGCTATGAGATTCAGGTCGTAAAGCCCTTCCGTACGGAGCCAATCCTGATAGCGGGTGAACAGGTCATAGACCATGTGGCGCTGTTCAGGTGCAAAAATGGACTGACGGATCCCGAGTTTTTGATAACCGGCAGCATCCAGTATGCCCGCGGCGCGGGCGGCGATGACCCCACGGATTTCTTCAAAAGCCTGATGGGCGTCAATACCTTTATAATTCTGCCGCAGCCGCGCGAACCAACCGGCAAAATCCCGCCATTGCGTTTCGCGTCCTTCCGGGACGCGCCAGGTTTCGAGATATTCCCGGTAGGACAGAAAAGCAACTTCCTGATCCTCCCGCACGAAGTCGTGGGCATAAAAGAGTTCCTTGGCGTGCTCGGCGAGATAGGCCGAGTGGGTGATGTAGAGCACATCCCCGGCGATAATCTTGAGCTTTTCCAGCAGGAGGGCGGTTTTACCGCTGCCGGCACCGCCCACCAGGATGAGCGGTGCCGACGCCTCATACAGCGCCGCCTGAGTGTCGTCGAAGGACAGCGGCTTATCGAGAATGTGGATGCTGCTCCGGATCTCCGGCAAATACCGCAACGGGGTGGCGTCGTTGCAGGCTTCCTGAAGATCGGCGTCCAGAATTTTATCGGAAAGCACTTCGGCACCCCGCAAAAAACGGGATCCGGCATAATTGTGCTGCCGGATTACCTCTAGCATGAGGAGTGCCGTCTCGTCCTGATGCCGGACCATCGAGAACAGCAGTCGGTCGGCGTCGTTCAGTCGCGCCCGATAGAGTTTGCCATAGGTGACATGTTGCAGCTTTTTCACCTGCGCCGCACGGAAGTCTCCCCGCGCCAGGGCTTCCGCGACCTTGGCGTAGGGGCGTTCTACGCCGTGGGCGCTAAATCCGGTGTAGGTCAGGATGCGCATGGGGGCGTAGGCAACGCTCGCTTTCGGACCGTGGCCGGGGACTTCTTCCGTTCCCCTGCGACCGCCACCAATCCTTCCGCCGTCTCGATGATGTCCCGTTCACCGCTCAGGATCTCCCCCTTGGCTCGCTCCATCTCTACCAGGGCGATGATCTGCTGCAAATACGCAGCCTTCACGCCCAGGGTCTCCGCCATGGCCTGGATATCCTCCTTGATCCGGGTCTGCAGGGAAGCGATGCCGATCCGGCAGTGGATGATGTCCGCAACGGCTTCCCGGCTTTCGTGGTCTGCCTGCACGGCAGGATCTCCTGATCGTGGATGGATTCCCCATTACGATAACCGCCGTCGGCGGAGAACGCCAGGGCGAGTGTCGATCGTAACCGATGGTCATGCATATTTCCATCATCTCGAATATCTACCGTACTCAGCCAGTGCGTTTTCGCCCAGGCGGAGCTCGACCGCCGTTGGAAGTCCTAAGACGTTTCATGGACCAGTACCGTCACCGCTATGGGGTCGAGCCGATCTGCCGGGCATTGCAGATCGCTCCGTCGGGCTACCGGCGTCATGCTGCACGACAGCGGAATCCTGCT
>JAJYPA010000581.1 GCA_021795795.1 Pseudomonadota bacterium
ATCCTGCCTGCCAACATCAACAGTGAAGATCAGCGCAACGTAGCGTTTCTCCGGCAGCACGGTTGCCAGGTGCGCCTCATGCCCGTCAAGCCCATCTACGAACACGCCAAGATGATTGTTGGCCGATCCCTGGCTTTCATCGGCTCCGAGAACTTCACCCAGACCAGCTTGGACGACAATCGGGAAATGGGGCTGTTGCTCAACGGCTCCGCTGTGGCAAAGCTGAAAGTGCAGTTTGACCGGGATTGGGCGAGGGCGGGATAACATGAATCAAGTCTATTTCACTTCTGACCTGCATTTGGGTCACAAAAACATCATCCAGTATTGCCAGCGCCCTTTTGCGTCGGTCGAAGAAATGGACCATGCGCTGATTCGGGCATGGAATGCGCGGGTCGGACCACAGGATATGGTTTATGTTCTGGGCGACTTTGCCTTTGAATCCCGCGCTCGGTCCAAAGCGGCTTTGGCGCAACTCGCCGGGCGCAAAATCCTGATTCGCGGCAACCACGACCAGGAGAAGGATGACGAGGGATGGGACGAGGTACACGATGCGCTGTTGTTCGAAGTCGGCAATACGCGGTTTTACCTGCATCA
Organism: Pseudomonadota bacterium; assembly: GCA_021795795.1. Next base: position 595 of record JAJYPA010000581.1, read on the forward strand.
CTACCCGCTGCGCGACTGGCCGGGTCGATGGCATAACGTCATCCACCTGTACGGACACGTTCACGGCAATCTGGAACCCTTACCCGGCAGTATGGACGTGGGCGTCGATACCTGGGGTGGTGCCCCTGTAGCTCTGGAAGAAGTGTTGCAAGCCGTGGTTCCCTTCGACCGGCGAAAGGAGCCGCGGGCACACTATGTACAGAAGGCTTGGAAGGAGGAAAACGTATGAATCGCCCCATATTGACGCTCAAGCCGCGTTCGGTGAATCCTTTGAAAGAGCCTTCGAGGGCGGCGGCCAAGGTGCAGGTACGCAAATCGCGCAAGGTGCCGCCCCCCATGTCGGCGCGGGAGCTTCATGTCCGCTTGTGTCATGGGGATTTGACAGAGGTGGCTCCGGCCCTGGGCCGCTATTTGCCGTTGGCCTTGGGTGTTCAGTGTGAACTGCGTCACCGTTTGGGCAGAGTCTTGATCGAGCGATGCCCAACCCTGAATCGTGTGGAGCGGCTAAAACGGATACGGACGGTTTTGCAGCGGCATACGGCCTTGCCCGCCTATCTGGAAGCGGTCGCGGCTACCGGCAGTCTGCGGCACGATCTGGACGGCAAACCGATAGAACCCGTGACTGATGAACACCGGGAATACGCCAGGGTGAGGTTGCAGGAAGGAAAGAAGCTGTGAGCACCCCCTTGCCGGGCGCAAACCCCTTGCCGGGCGCAAACCCCAAAATTCAGACCCACCCGGAAAACACCCAAGGGCGAGATTTTATCGTGGGTGACCTGCACGGTTGCCTGTCGCAGCTTCATTCCCTCTTGACCCATGTGCGTTTTGATCCGGCCAGGGACAGGCTGTTTTCAGTGGGTGATTTGGCGGATCGGGGGCCGGACAGTCCCGGCGTGCTGGCGCTCATGCGGGAGCCATGGTTTTACCCGGTTTTTGGGAACCACGACATGATGATGCTGGCTTTTCTGACGGGGAAATCGCCTTTTGCGCAAAGGTGGCCCTACTTCGATCTGTATGAAGATAGTTTTCTGTCCAATGGCGGACGCTGGCTGAAAACCCTGCGGCCAGAGAGTGCACAGATCAAGGCGTGGATTCGGGACTTGATAAATCTGCCTCTGATCCGTGTGGTGGGGCAGGGAAGCAACCGTTTTCATGTCGTCCATGCCCAACTTTCCGGCGACTCGGCGGATGACTGGAATGATGCGCGGCTGGATCATCCAGAAGTGGAACGGGATGCACTTTGGACCAAGCTACGCTTCATTCCCGGCTTCGATATGATGGGCAACGGTATCGACGCCTTGCTGTGGGGGAGGGGATTGCGAGCCGACCTGCCCAATGTTCGAGAAGTTACGGGACTGTCGCGTACCTATGTCGGCCACACCATTACCGTTTTGCAAGATACCAGCCGGATTCTCGCGGCATCCTCGCATGTCTTTCTGGATACGGGAGCTTATAAGTCTCTGGAAGAACGCCCAGACGCCGGTCGCTATGGTCTCACACTTTGGTGTCACCAGGAGGCGCGGGGATGGAAAACTCACGGACGGGAGATCATGGACGTGCAGTTTAAGCCGCGCTCGCCCAATGGTCATTTTGATGTGTGAAAATCGTTCGGGATTCGGTTTTGACGGGAAGTTTTGCGCTAGCCCGAAGTCGATCCAGCAATTCCCGAACGGGTGCATTGCCCCTTTCTTGTTCGATGAACAACAGGCGCAGGAGTCGGTCAGCCACCAGAGCCGCTTTCGTGGAATGTTTCTCCCAGATGGCGATACTCTGGACATTCTTGCCCAGATAATCACCGACTGCCTCTTGCGTCAGGCCCAACTCCTTGCGAAGAAAGCGCAATTCGGCCCCTGTGAGGGGACGCTGGACTTGTACCAGTTGAGAGGCGATGGTGCGGTGGAGTTCCAAAAGGTCATGAATAGATACGGCTTTGCCGTAAGGCGTGTCGATTTCCTCGTAGCCATCCACCAGCCAAACATTCGGCAATCCAATGCTTTCATAGTGGTACATACAAACCTCCCAAATCAAAAAACTGTGATAACAATGACGAGCAATCGACCTTCATCTGGCGACGCGACAACCTGTATTCGATCTCCGCATGAACTATGGTTGATCGTGCATCGCCACCGACCATGTATATCCTGGTGCGGCGGTTCCGTTACTGTCCCGTGCCGCAAGCACTCAATCACTTGTGGTCGGGTTATGCCGCGCTCCACCATGCGCTTTTCCGCGTGATCTACAAAAAATACTTTGGCGGAATCGGTGGAGAGGGTATGTATCAGTGGCAGGACGCGATCTCCCACCATTGGAAGCGCCATAATGTCTTGCAAGGTCACTCGCTTTTTGGGCACAGACATTCCTCATTAACCTATAGAAATTATAGGTCATCAGAGATGGCCGTGCAATCACCTTGTCACGTTTTCCGCAAAGGGATAGGCACAATATGTTGACATAAATATGCAAAATAACTACAATAAACACAATATGTAGTATTTTAGAGGTGAAAGGCATGGACCCGACAGAACTCTCATCTCAAGAGCGCACCGTGTTGTTTTATCGCTTGCTGAACCAACTGGATGCGTCGAACCGCATGGTGGTGGAAGTGGCGGATAGTCGCTGGCAGGTGGCCGTGACGAAGTTTCGGCAGGGCTTGCAGGATGGCGGTCTGACGCGGGCCGTGGGCCAATATCTGGCCGGTCTTTTTTTGAGCAAGGACGATGCGGTAACGGACTTTGTGCAGGACGTTACCATCATGGGCAAGCGGCAGGACGTGATGGTGTCCTGGGCCAGTAGTGCAGCGGCATTAAAAGAGGAATTGCTGGTCATTCAATCCTGTCTGAATACCGCTGGATTGCTGGATGATCGGCAGCCTTTGGATTTCGATTTGGGTGCGGACGTATCCATACTCAAAAAAGCGGTTGGCGCGGGGGTGCATTACGACAACCAGACGCGAAAGGTGGAACTGACCGGCGATGCGGACCCCGCAAAGTTATTGACCGGCATCCTCTCGACGCATTTGAGTGGACGGTTGGGATTCACCCTTCGGAGAAACCATCTCAAAGACGATCCGCGCCTGCCCATGATGGCCGGGATCATTGCGCTGGAAGCGGGGGCGGGGGGTATTGACCTGACCTGTCAAAATCTGGCCGACATAATGGCAACGGTATCGACGGGACAGGTTCACGATACTTATGTTCAGTTGGCGATGACCCAACTGGCCCCGGTAGAGCAGTATTTGCGGGATGTTTTTGTCGCATTGAGGCCGGAACTGGAACGTCTGAGCAAAATTCGTGGAACCGTGATGGCGCAAAATTCTGGGCTGGCCCTGGATGGGATTCTGGATTGCCTTTTCGTTCATCCCGATTTCCCCGGCGCGTTTGCCGGTCTCAAGCTCTTGCGAAATATCTTTGCACTGCAAAACCTGCACGATCCGCAAGCGCAATCGGTCTGGACCCTGTTATCGGCGGCGGTCTATCTCGGTGCGCAAGTGACGGCGATCAAAAGTCTCTTGCCTGATTTGAAAGAGGATTATTCGATGATGCATGTGATGATCCGTCCATAAGGAGAAAGATATGGCGATGCACTGTCCGCAATGCAATGAAATTCATACGCTTTCGGTGATTGATTCTCGGCTTCGGCAAGGTGCCGTCTATCGGCGGCGAGCATGTCGGGCCTGTGGTTTTCGTTTTTCGACCATGGAGTTACCTCTGTCCATGTTTGATGACTGGCAAAAAGACAAACAGATGATTGCGCGGTTAAAGGAGGTCGTATGTTCCTGATGCAGATTCCTTTGGTCCGGGACTTCATCGCTCTGTTCCCGGAAACGCTGGAGTTTCGGGAGCGGATGCCGCGCAAGCCCTTCTGGAAGGCGGTGGCCGGATTCGTTCTGTCCTATCTGGTGATAGCGACTTTTTTCTACGAGGTCTGGTTCCACCTGCTGATGGCGCACGTCCGGCATAACGGGGAACTGTTTGCGGATATAGGGATTTTCGTGCCCGCGCTCTTTTGTCTGGCAGCCTTCTTGCCGCTGCTGTCCGCCCAGGCGCGGCGTCTGCATGACGCACGATTGTCGGCGGGGTGGCTGTTCTTGTGGCTGATCCCCTATCTGGGCTGGCTGGTGTTGGCTCTGCTGTTGCTGTTTCCGAGTAAACCCGCATCTGGGGTATCCATTTAACCGGAGTTGGGCGTAAGCTAAGCGGATGGGAAGTCCTCGCGCCAGCATTCACTACCCGAAGTCTCTTGGGGAATTTCAGGCTTGGTTCCTGACGGATGCTGATTGTCTTGACTACCTGGAATGGTTGAGATGGCCTTCCGGCTTTAT
>JAJYPA010000087.1:0-9669 GCA_021795795.1 Pseudomonadota bacterium
AAGCTCCTGCATCTGGCTTTCGGCGTACTCAAATCCGGGAAACCTTTTGACCCCAAATTTGGGATTGCGTAATTTCGCTCAAGACGGTATCTACAGGAGTAGCCCCCATGTCTGCAGATAGTTGCCTGGCGCACATCCCACATCCTGACTGGTTGGCCGACGGCCCTCTTACTGGTCTCGTCACGCCTTTTATCGAGGCGCTACGAGCCCAGCGATATGCCGAACGAACCATTTTTGCCTATGTGAGCAGTCTGGCTCATTTCAGTTTCTGGCTTAAGAGCAAAGGGCTGGAGGAATCGAGTATCAGTCCGGCGATTGTTGAGCGCTTTTTACGACATCACTTGCCCGCCTGCCGCTGGCCCGCACCATGTCGTTCTGCTGGATCTGATATCCCTGCTGCTCTCAGGCATCTACTGAACGGTTTCCCCAGAAGATCATATCGCCGACCACCGCGGAGCCGATCGCGATTGAGCTTGAGCGCTTTGGTGCGTACCTTTCGAGCTGCTTCGGGTACGTCGTCTTGCTCACTCTCTCAAACGGGATACCCATTCGGCGATTGTACACCACCCAGCGGGTTCACCAATGTCGATGACGTCACCCAGGACCACGCTCATCTGCGGGCATAATGCACCATTGACACATCGGCCTTCTGCAGTGCCACTGCTCCTACTTTGCCATAACTGGAGCCACAGAGTGTTTCTTTGGCGCGATTTGCGGCACTCAGGGCCGATTACTACGCTCCTATTGCTCACGTGGTGTGGAAAACCCTCGCTATGGCACATCCATGCCGTTATAGGGTGGGGACGTCCATCCCATTGCTTACTCTGTGCGGGGGTGCCCAGTAATGGTATCCCTACCGCGATACACTACACTAGCGCCGCCATTGCTGCACCATAAGCGGGCATTGGGGGCGGCGTCGCACTATAAGAGAGCAATTGAGAATGGGCCTTCTATCGTCTACTCCGGGCTACCAAGCACACAAAGAGTGATAGATTATAAGCCTTGAGGGCAGATCCTGCAACCTGATGTGCTGTATCTGGCACGGTAGACTTGTTCTGCGCACCCATTCCCATAAAAACATATGGTGAACTATGATCCATAGATTGCACGATTAATACAGCTAGTAGAAACAGTCTGTTAACAACGAGTGGTAGGTTGTAGGGGGCCAGGATCAATGCGTTGCGGGCAGAACCAATTTGCCGTGTATATTAGCCTATTTCCAATAAAACTCATGTCTATTCCTGTGCTTATTCAGGATACTTTTCTCCGCACAGTTTCTATGATTTTAATACCCGGCACGAAATATGCTTATGGGGATGTGGTTATGATGTGGCGCCAGATCTTGCGTTTTCATTTGTTGCCCGGTCATTAAAAACTCTCCACGGAGGTGTTGCACCCATGTCTTTATCTTACATCATGCATCTGGCCAATTATTCTGATGGCGTTCTATACCTGCTTATGATTCTGCTGCTGGTCGAACTGACGGTGATTTTCGATCGCGGCTGGTATCTGCGCAAGGCGATCCACAAGGGCAAGGAAACCCTTTTCACCATATCCGGGCACGGTAAGCTGTATCGAGATGATCTTAAAATCTTGGTAGAGCACTCGGCAGGTCTCCCGGAAGAAAGTCTCCTAACCGTAGCCCTGCGCTACTACGGCATGGTCCATCATTATGGCAGCGCCCGCGGTGAAGGTTTTTCTAACCGCCTGGATGAAGCCATCTTTCTGACCACCCCCAGTTTTGATAAGCGCCTGTGGATTCTCGACACCATCGTCACTCTCGCTCCTTTGCTCGGATTGTTCGGCACCATTCTCGGCATGTTTCACGCCTTCTCCATCCTCGCGGCCCCCGGACACAATCCCACTGCAGTGACCGGAGGTGTGGCTGACGCCCTGATCGCGACAGCATCCGGCCTCTTCATCGCCATGATTGGTCTGATCAGCTTTAACGCCTTTAATAACACCATTGAAAAAATCATTCATCAGATGGAATCCCTGAAAGTGGTGTTGATGAACCGAATGGACGGTGCCCCCATGGTGAATGAAGAACCCCCGAGTTCCAGTCCTGACCCCATCCCGACTCCGCCCAATTTTCCCCCTGCTGCACGATCACCCAACGCCAAAGTGGTCGCCTCCGCCATGACGCCACAACGTGCTGCATCCTGAAAAAGGAACCTGACCCATGTTGCCACAGCGTCGTCCGCGTAAAAAAGGCCGGGTAGAGATCATCCCAATGATCGATGTCATGCTTTTCCTGTTGGTCTTCTTCATCATGATCACTCTGCAGATGATTACCGACAAAGGGCTCAAGCTGAATTTGCCCACGTCCAGTCAATCCAAAGCGCTGCCGCATCCACACTTTGTGGTGAACATCCAAACCGACGGCAGCGTGGTGGTGAAGGGCAAACACATGGATCTCGGAGCACTACAACAAATGCTGGCCGGTGATGGTGACGTGTCCAAGACCGACGTTACCATCGCGGCGGATAAAAAGGTGCCCTTCCAGGACTTCGTCCATGTTATGGATCGTTGTCAAAAGGTGGGAGTTACCAGCATTGGCATTGCAACCAAGTCTTCCTGATGAGAATGCGATCGTCGTACGCAACTGCTACCTTACGAATTAAGGCTGCAGTGCATCTCAATTTCGTCATTGCGCGCCATAAACCAGAGGGGCTTATCTTATGAGTGTCACATATTTCGAAGGTTCCAGAAATTCCCTTCCTCCGAAGCAGCGTGACACGCACTTCAAGTATGCTTTGGCTGTAGCAATCGTAGTGGAGGTTGGCGTAATTGTTGCTCTGATGCTTTTTGGACAGATGCAGCCTGTATATAAGCAGATGAAACCTAAACCGCATGTTATTGCGGTTCAAATGGTGACACTTCCTTTGCCACCCGAACCAGTCATCGTCCCAAAACCAACGCCCCCTAAACCGATACCACCAAAGCCTGTAGAGCACCGCATTACCCCGCCACCACCAACGCCGCACCCGAAGATGCCAATGCCACCAATACCAAAGCCTATGCCTCCTGCCCCATTTGTAAAACATTTGATGCCACCAGCACCGATTCCTGTGCAAGCGCCACCGGTCACTAGACCCGTGCTTGTGTCCCCCCCCCCGCCGCTCTCGCCACAACAGACTGCATCCCTTATGGGGAAGTATACGGGCATGTTACGACCCATGATTCAGCGAAACCTCCATGTCTCTTCAGAACTGCGTGCCATGGGTTTGAGTGGTCAGGCGACAATCGAGTTTGAAATCTCACCGCAAGGGCGATTGCTTTGGGCAAAGGTGGTTAAGAAGAGTCAAATAGGAGCGGTGAATCGTGCAGCTCTTGCGGCGGTAAGGCATGGAGGTTTTCCCGCTTTCCTAAAAAAAATGCCTAAAATAAATTCCATTTTTCAAATTGATGTCGAGGTAGGAGCTGGCCAATGATTTAGCAACCCACTAAAAGATTATTCGCCCACAGGGTTTTGGGGGCAGTTAATCATTATCTAGTTCGCACAGGTGTTACGTGGAGCAATTTATATGATGACTTATGTGGTTATTACAGAGAAATGGCAATGAAAAAGATGGTCATGCAACGCTTGGGTACATCTGCCCTGTCTCTCTTTCTCTTAATCACGATTGTCTTTTTCCTAATTCACGCCACGCCGGGTGGTCCGGCGTACAGTATTCTGGGGATGCACGCGACGCCGCAGGCAGTGGCGGCATTGAACAAGCAAATGGGTCTCGATCATCCCATCTGGCAACAGTACGGAATCTGGTGGGAACATTTGTTTGAAGGCAACATGGGCTATTCCTTTACCCAACATGCGCCGGTGGTCTCTCTGATGGGCTCATATCTGGAGAATTCTCTTTTGCTCTACGTTCTGGCAACGGCTATTGCTGTGGTTTTCTCGGTCATTATTGGCATGTTTCAAGGCTATTGGGCTGAGCGGACTCCGGGGATTGTGATCGGCGGACTGCAAATCATCGTCTATTCTATTCCAGTGTTTTTTATTGGCGTCATGTTGATTCTTTTTTTTGCCATTGATCTGAACTGGTTCCCACCCGGCGGCATTGGTGGAGATGAGAGCTGGCAGGGAGGCGGTCTTCATATTGGTAATTACCTGCATCATATGGTGTTGCCCGCCATCACCCTCACCTTGCCGCTCACGGCAGGGCTATCCCGTTATTTCGGGCATCAGGCGCGGAATGAATACCGTCTGGATTATGTGCGTACGGCCCGCGCTCGTGGGGTGCCGCCTTTGCAGATTGCATTGAATCATGTGCTGCGCAATGCCGTCCGCCCGCTGGTCACGGTAATTGGCATGATGATTCCAGCCATTTTCGTCGGCGGCGTACTCACCGAGAGTGTCTTCAACTATCCCGGTCTAGGCTGGTTGCTCTGGCAGTCTGCTTTGGAGCAGGACTATCCGACCCTCACAGCCATCGTCCTGCTGATCGGTGTGCTGACCATTCTCGGCAACCTCGGTGCGGATCTTCTCAACAGTATTCTCGATGTGCGGGTGCGTTATGAGTAATAACTCTACCGATATGGCCGTCAACAATAGTCTCGCGGCCAGACCCATTCCCGGCATATTCACCCAGCTTTTGGGTGATTCTTTGCGTCATTGGGTCGGCCAATACAGTCATCCCATGACCTGGGCGGGCCTCATGATTTTCGTTCTGCTGGTGCTGTTTTCCTGGGTGGGACCTTTAGTCTACCCAGCTAATCCGCTCGCCATACACGCCAACCACATCCTTCTGGCACCATCGTGGCAGTTCCCCTTGGGCACCGACAATCTGGGCCGTAATCTGCTCTCCCGGATGATGGAAGGTGGCAGAGCTACCCTGGAAGTCGGTCTGCTGGGTTCTTTTATCGCGATTTCCATGGGTATTCTCTATGGTATGACCGCAGCCTTAAGCCCCCGCTGGTTGGATAAAGTGCTGATGCGTTTGCTTGATGCGCTATTGGCCCTGCCGGGTTTGGTACTGATGATTTTTTTTGCCGCCATCATTCCCCTGAACACTCTGAGTCTGGTATTGGTCCTCGGATTCCTCGCTTGGCCGGGGCTCGCCCGTATTGTTCGCAATGAAGCCTTGGCCTACAAAGAGCGGGACTATGTTCTTGCCGCCCGTCAATTTGGCGCCAGTACTTTTTATATTGCCCATACCCACCTGATGCGTTCCATGTTGCCGATTCTCATCGTCAACACCACGTTCATGGTTGCCGACCTGATTCTGGCCCTGTCTGGCCTGTCTTTCCTGGGTCTAGGGATCCAACCCCCGCACGCTTCTTGGGGTGGATTACTGAATGACGGCTTGCAACTGGTTATCATCGGTCCTTGGTGGCTGATCGTCTTTCCCGGCCTCGCCATTTTTCTCGCTATTGTGGCGATGAATGCACTCGGTCAGGGCTTGCTGGCCCGGCTGGAGGGGCGCTGAGATGGGGGGGGAAGCCCTTAACTGCTCGCATATGCCGCTGCGAGAAACCGATATGCGCGATGAGCGGATGCAGAATCCCGGTGCCGCCGATCCTGCCGGGCTGCAGGTACAAGACCTCGCCGTCACGTTCGGGCGAGGCCGTAAAGCCTTTTCTGTGATTGAGTCCATGAGCTTTCAGGTGCGTGCCGGAGAAACTTTGGGGCTGGTAGGAGAGTCCGGTTCCGGCAAGTCGTTGACCGCAGCAGCACTCATGGGATTGCTCCCCTGGGGTGGACGTATCAGCGCCGGATCGGTGCAACTGGGAGGTGCCGACATCACCCGGCTTTCCGGAGCCACCCTGCGCGCAGTGCGCGGCCGGGAGATCGGTATGATCTTTCAGAATCCTCTTTCCTCGCTCAATCCCAGCCTTACCGTGGCCCAGCAGATTATCGAGCCGTACCGACTGTATTACGGTGCCAGCTTACAGGCTGCCCGCGCCCACGCCACCGATCTGCTCAGGGAAGTGGGAGTGCCCGATGCAGGGCGACGTCTGGATGACTATCCCCATCAATTCTCCGGTGGTATGCGCCAACGGGTGATGATTGCCATGGCGCTGGCCTGCAATCCGCATTTGCTGATTGCCGATGAACCCACTACAGCACTGGACGTTATCACCCAGGCGCAAATTCTGCGTCTGATCCAGCGTTTGCAAAAAGAATTGGGGATGGCGGTCATTTTTATTACTCACGATTTGTCCCTGGTCGCGGAATACGCCGACTCAGTCATGGTGCTTTATGCCGGACGACCAGTAGAGCAGGGACCTGCCAAAGCTTTTTTTAAAGCGCCCCAGCATCCCTACAGTCAGGCTTTGTTAGATGCTATCCCGCGTCTGGTGAATCCAGAGGAATGGTTGAGTGATATTGATGGCCTGCCGCCACGGCCCCAGGATTTTCCCAAAGGCTGTCGCTTCGCTCCCCGCTGTACCGTGGTGACCCCGGAATGTCTGATCGCCTATCCAGCCCGACAGGGAGGCACCCACCATTTTTACTGCATTCATCCGGTGGGCGGTGCGATATGAAGCCTTGGCTGGAAGTAAAGCATCTAGATGTGCATTTCACCCTCGGTGGGGGCGGCTTGCTGCGCCAGAGCCAGGGCACAGTTCACGCCCTCAGCGATATTGAATTCAGTCTGGAACAGGGGCACGCCATTGGCCTGATTGGGGAATCTGGTTCAGGCAAAAGCACTCTGGGTCGGGCGATACTGCACTTGGTGCGGCCAACCCATGGTGAAGTGCTCCTGGATGGCGTCAACCTGACAGCACTGAGCGAACGCAAAATCCGGCCGTATCGGCAACAGATGCAAATGGTGTTTCAAGACCCCTTTGACTCAATGAACGCACGGATGACCGTGGGCCAGATCATTATGGAGCCTCTGATATTGCAGCATATCGGCCGCACTGGCGAGCGCAGAGAGAAGGCTGCGGCGCTCCTGGAGCGGATGGGCCTCGACGGTGGCGCGATGAACCGTTACCCCAGCCAGTACTCAGGCGGCCAACGCCAGCGCATCGCTATTGCCCGTGCATTGTCTACTGAACCCCGCTTACTGGTACTGGATGAACCCACTTCGGGTCTCGACGTCTCAATGCAGGCGCGCATTCTCAATTTGCTGCGCGATCTACAGAGCGAAATGGGGCTCAGTTATCTCTTCATCAGCCACGATTTGGGTGCGGTTTCTTACCTAGCTCAGCGTATTATCGTGCTCTATCTGGGGCGGATTGTTGAAATTGCCCCGACAAAAACGCTGATCAGCGCTCCGGCTCATCCTTATACTGCGTCATTGATGGATGCCTTGCCACCCATGGTGCGGCGTGGCGAGGTTGTCCATTTGCCGCCACCGCCGGTGGGCGAATCGCCCTCACCAGTGAATCCCTCTTCGGGCTGCGCTTTTCATATCCGTTGTCCAAAAGCAGAAGCCCGTTGCCGCACTGAACGGCCTTTTCTGCAGGACATAACCGAAGGGCATCAGGTGGCTTGTCATTATCCAATAAATGGACTGTACATGATCAAATCACTGTTAACCAGTAGATAAATTTAATTCTGACCTTACCGCGATATCAGTTAGAAATTTACATAATACGACAAACTGTATGGGTTTCATTGACAAAGCTTTAAAAAGGATATGTATGAAACTATTAGTTGCAGACTTAAATCGATCGGGTGATACCAACCTAAATGCTATTAATAACCTAATTTCAAAAGCGGTATGGCATACTAAAAAGTCATTTTTCAAAGCAATCGACTGCTTCAGGTGGATTATGCGAAAATATTTCCATGCCATCATTATAATGTTAATAATTTCTTTCAACGCCGCGTCAAAGCCTGCATTTTCATCTGTCAAAATGTTGAGCACCACAGTGGGAATAGGAACAGGTCAATCAGGGGTTTTAACTGGTTTTAATCCGCTGGTCACAACTACAGAAGCTGCCGCAAGTATCGAGTCCTTGCTATACTACCCGCTTATCTATGTAGACAAGAATGGACATATAGATTTCAAGAAAAGCATTGCTTCAGAAGTAAAGGTTTCAAAAAGTCAGTTAACTTATACAATAACTATGCATAAGGGGTGGATGTGGAGCAACGGAGATGAAGTAACAGCTCGGGATGTGCTTAACTGTTTTAACGAAATTAAGGAGCTCGGGGCGCTGTTTCCTAACGAGGGTTTGGCGGGTATTCCTGGTAATATATATGGTCTCAATATTATAAGTAATCATAAATTTGTGGTGCAGTTAAAAAAAAGAATAAATCCGATGGTGTTTGAACTGAATGGGTTAACGTTGTTGTTTCCTATGTATAATATTGGACGCTCAATAAAAGATATTGTTAACAATGTAGCAAACATAAAGTATTTCAGAGTGGTTGACGGGCCATATAAAATATCTAAATACAGACCCGGGAGATATCTTATTCTCACGCGCAACACAAAGTTTTCCGGGGCAAGGAAGCCATTAATTAAAACGATAATTATGCATATGATTAGTGGTAACATAATCAAGGTCATGCAAATAATATCGGGGAGGCTGGATATCGGGAACGTCTCCGTGTATGATGTCGGCGCCGTAAAATATGATAACAACATATCTCTTAGCATTAAAAAAAATGGTTTTCATGGGTTTAATTTCATTGCATTTAATTATAATAATAAGAAATTATCATTCCTAAAAGATTGGAGAGTGCGGTCTGCTCTACAGCAATCCATAAATCAAGCTGAAATTATAAAGGCCGTTTTTCGCGGATTTGGAATGCCAATGTATGGCGTGATGACTCCCGAAGATCGCGGCTTGCTAGACGCACAAGTATTACCATATGATAACGTATATGATCCAGTACATGCAAGAATTCTGTTAAGAAGAGCTGGTTGGGTTAGTAGAAATGGCGTACAGACGAGAAATGGAGAAAAGTTAATTATTAATTTGCTTTGCCCAGACAAGAAAGTGGATGTTGCAGAAGCCGAAATGATCCAGGAGCAGTTACATAGAATTGGTGTGATAATTATCATTCACGTCGTGCCACCATCGCTAATTGTAGAGTCTGTTAGAACGCATAAGTGGCAAGCTGCGATAATGTCTTTTGCGACAAATAATATTCCTAATGTTGGTATATTATTAGATAAATCAGGGAGATTTAACTTTAGTGGATACAGGAGTACTTATCTAGATGGCGTTTTCAAAAAGATAGATAGCAGCAAAAACAACGATGCCCTTAAGTATAACATGTCTATCATGAATAACTTCATAGAAAAAGAACAGCCTTTTTTGATTTTACCTCATCCAAGTGTGATTTTGGCCTATAAAAAATACATCTTCGGAATTAATGAGGCGTTTCCAACAGAGGGAGGTTTCTGGCCACAAAATTTAACCATTAACCGGGTATCGTAATAATATCAGCAGGGAGTTCACAGCTAAAAACCATATAAAATTAAGGTGTAATTACATTTTGTGACGCTTTTTTACTGAATAGATGGAATGGATGCCTCCCCCTAGCTTCTCCAGGAAGTTTCTTGAGGTGTTACAGGAGGCGAACTTACCTCCGGATGCGGTGGAGGTGCTGGCTGAACTGCGGGGACATTTGCTGGTATTGGAGGAGCGTTTGGCGAAGTACGATCGCAACACTGCCACTGAAGAAGTCATCGGTGAGCGCACCTGGAACGACCTGCGGCTGGTCATCGCCCATGATCCCATGACGGCGGCGGACCAGACCGCCAA
>JAJYPA010000087.1:9679-20992 GCA_021795795.1 Pseudomonadota bacterium
CGAAGCGCTGATTACCCAGGGCGACCAGTGGGCTGGCAAACTGGATGATCAGGACGACGGCAAAAAGCATCGGGGACGCAAACTCTCCGATAGCGGTGCCAAGGCACGCTTCTACCATGCCGTCTGTGAGGCGCGTTTATCGCGAATCATCCAGGTGGACATGGCCGCACAGCAGTTCAGCCACGATATCGACGAGAGCGCACGGATGCTGACGGAACGCATGGATGGCAAGCTCCTGCTCGTGAGCAATGTGCAGGATCTATCCCCCGAAGAAATCGTCGCGCGCTACAAATCTCTCGCTGACATCGAGCGGGGGTTCAAGGTGCTCAAATCTGAGCTGGAAATAGGCCCGGTCTACCACCGCCTGCCCGACAGGATACGTGCGCACGCGGCGATCTGCTTCATGGCGCTGATTCTACATCGGGTGATGCGCAGACGTTTACGTGCGAGTCACACCGGGCTGACGCCAGAACGGGCCTTGGAGCAACTCCGCCGTATTCAGCATCATCAGATTCGTCTCAACGGCGGCCCACCCGTATCAGGGATGTCTTCCATCCACGACTGCCAAAGCGAGGTACTGCATGCCCTCCGGGTGAAAAAACCCGTCGCGTCGCAGCAAATGACGCTGTTGTAGTGGAGCGTTTTAAAATAGCTATTGACAATATCAAGGAGTTGCAAGATTAACTGTCGAACTCGGGATGCCCTGAAGTCCGCCGGATGCCAGCACACGTTGTTATCCGACTCTGGACTGGAACTCCTCCGCCAGGCGTCCAAGGGATTCCCCCGGCAGGCCGGCAACATCCTCCATACCGCTCTGCGTCTGGCCGTACCCAAGGGATTCAACCATCTGCAGGATGATCTGCTGCAGGCCGCCATTGAGGCATCGCGATGAAAGCCTATGAAGAAATGGATGAGGCAGAGGCACTGCTGGAGGACTGGTCGCTACTGTTTCCACCGGATCTCTCCGATGAAGCGGCGGCGGCCCTGATTCAGTTCGTCACGGCATTGTCCAGCCTGATGGAAAGCCGTTATGGGCGACAAATAAGCCACTCCCGGCACTACCCCCTCAAACGCAGAAAGAGCCCTTCTGAGTAACCACCCCGCGCAAGATAGCCATCGCTGTTCCGCGCTTCTCTGGGTGCGTGTTCTTGTCGAAAGACCGTGGGACAACCCCGTCGTTTCGACCTCAAATAGCTTGGGACAAAGTACCTGTTTTATTGCGGGACGTAGCACCGGGCCCGTGGCTAGCGGTTACCCGGACGGGATTCGCACCCGTTAGACTACTGCGACATTGCCAAGCCGCAACCCTGAGGGGACCCCAAAGGGTGAGAGTCCCTCACAGTCTGTCTCCTCAATCAAGGTCACCAACCAGTGCAATCCAATGGCCAGAACGCGCCTTGTAATTAACGCACGATAATGGGGCCCATATAAGGGGCATTGCACTACTATGGAGCACAAGATAACCTTGAGAATTTATTAGGCGAACCAGGGCGCCGCTAAATTAATATGGGTTTTGTAGCATAATCATAGCATTAGAATTTGATGCCACAGCAGCTCAGTTATTTACCACTATTTTGGTTATGGCATAAACATTGCTTGCTTTCAGATGTTGTTTCTCGAAAGCTATTTATTTTTCGTAACTTTTGTATGGAAACCTCTAAGCCACACTTTAAGTCTGAGGTCCATTATTTATATAGAAATTATCAGTGATACTCCTGCATAACAGAAGCTCTATAACGTAAAGGCTCTGTCAAGCAGGTTCTGGAACGAATAGATTTATCAGCTGCCAAAAGGAGATAATTAATGTTAGAATCTGTTAGTGGTGCAAGGCGTTGGAATTTATCATGTTCAATTGCTATAGCAGTTGTTCAGTATCTAGGTTATTGCTCATTGGCATATGCGGGAACGCAGAGTGCAATTCAAATTAAATCGGTCAAGAAAGAAGTCGCAAAGGCTGATGGAGGTGGGATTTCAAAAAAGCTACAGCTGAAATCAGTGCAGAACGAGTTCTCAGTAAGTAAAAGAAGTATTACTAATTTAGTATCTCCTGGAGGTAGTATTACTGACGCACTGGTAAATAAGGTGCCAGGTTTTCAAGCACATCCCGTAGGTTCTTATTCTGGCGCTAGTAGATACCAAATTAGAATAAATGGTACGCAGATCGGATTTGATGCTGTTGGGACTCCAGAAATAAACGGAATACAAGTCCTATTTGATGGAATACCGCTGAACAACCCGACCTCTGCATTTCACGGATTTGAAACTAATCAACTGCCAATTTCGAGTATGTTTTCTTCAGTCAACGTCATACAGGGACCAGGCACGGCCGAAAATCACTGGTATGATAGTATGGGTGGTACAATCAGCTTTAAGACATTGCCCACATCAGATGTTTCATCCTTGTCATTGAATCTGGGTGGTGGGGCCTTCGATTCATATTCAGCCTCGACTGCAATTCAATCGGGATCATTTTACGGTTGGAGGACATTGTTATCAGGCGGGTATACAAGAACGAGTGGCATAAGAACTGGGCCGACAGCAGTAGGGCCAACCCAGGCTTCAGCCTTTCTACTGAAGACCTCAAAGAAATTTACGAATGGTATATTCACTGCTGGTTTTTACGTCGCGCATGCTCAAGAACATCGGGCACATGATCTGCCAGTTTATCCAGTATCTGGAGTTACTGTAAATGGGTATGGGGTTGCGGGACCGATCCTTAGTCAACAAACCACAGGACAATACTATACGCCAAGTACTGCACTATGGAGTAAGCAAGAGAATTATGTAACCGATTTATTTTTCATGAAGTTAAATAATGATTTATCTAAAAATATAAGCATTAATGAGTCAGTCTGGTTCCGTCACGGAAGCAGAAACAAAACGAAAATTAATGGTTACAACACGACAATAAGAGGACCAAATGTTATAAACTTTGATCCAACATCTGATACTCTCGGTGTTCGATCAGTTTTTTCTGTGAGTCTTCCATATAATGATTTAAAGTTTGGCGGTTACTACCAAACATCACATACGCATAGTCAGCTACTTGGTTACAACTCGTTTAACAATCCTGGTTTAAATCCGTTTAATACTATGCCGGTATTTTACCGCAATTATTCAACTGATTGGAGTGCTGCTAATGGGTTTATTCAGGATGATATAAAACCGGTTTACTGGCTAAATATTGTTCCTGGATTAAATTTAGAAAATTTTAATATTAAGGTATTAAATCAGGCTCAAGCCTATTTTTCTCAGCTGTATCCTCAAGATAAGTCTGCATTCGTAAGTAACATCCCAGGCAGTAGTGGTCACTTCACCAAGTTGGCACCCAGTGTTGGAGCAAATGCTTCTCTTGGTTACGGTGTACATGCTTTTTTCCTCTGGTCGCGTAACTTTCAGACTCAAACAGATTCTGCGTATGGAGTCGGGGCCAGCAAACCGCTCACACCCCCATCACGACCCGCCCAGATTAACAGTTACATTGGTGGCCTAAAAGGGCATGAATCAAATATTTTCTGGCAGTTTAGTGGTTTTCATAACCATCTTAGCAATTTGGCTGTTCAATTTACTCAGGCCGCAACCCAAACTGTAACGGTCGTTCCAGCAGCAGAAACAATTAATGGTGTCAATGTTCTGCTTGGATACAGGAAAAGTCTGGGACCAGAGATCTATACTAGTGATAGTATACAACACGGAACAGAGGATACCCTCACTAGTTCTGGAGCTCCTCTGATAGGAGTTAATATGACAGGAATACCCACCTATAATATTGGACTAATTGCTGGATATAGTTGGTTAAAATATAGAACGCATTTCCATTTCCAGGTGAGCGACAGGTACCAGAGTTCGACTTATGTTGCATCCAATATAACTTCAGCACCGACCGATATAAAGCTTCCAATGTCAGCTGTTAATCTCGTAAATATTACATTGTCAGCGAAAACCATTGCACTCAATAGTTTTGTACCAGGGCTTAGATATGCTATATTTAAGTTTCAAGCTTACAATGTCCTAAATAGGAGGTATAATACAATGGGATATCAGTCTGCTGGTGGAGAGTATGGGCCAAGTTCGTTTGGTGCTATTTTAGCTCAGCCGGGGGCCCCAGCCGCTGTTTATGGATCTATTAACTTATTATTTTAGTCCATATTTAGCTACATAATGTTGCCGCAAGTATATAATTGTTATCTTCTACTAGGGTATTCTCTGGATTTTTATGAACCCAATTATAGGCATTACAACTTTCGGACCGGGATTGACGGGATGTGGTTGTGGGGATAGAACGCTTCCGTCATTTTGGATTCCTGATGGCTACATTACAAAAATTGTTGATGCGGGGGGATTGCCTGTTTTACTTCCGCCGTCTCCAAGACTTGTCGTTACTGACATGCTTGCCAATATGAATGGTATTATTGTTTCCGGTGGTGGGGATGTATGCCCTCGTGCCTACAAGGCAATGTTAACCAAAGAAGAAGAGGAAAAATGTCGTGGAATAGATTTAGAAAGGGATTCTTTCGAATTGGAGGTTGCAAGAGTGTGTGTTATGTATGGAATTCCATATTTTGGAATATGTCGAGGCATGCAAATTCTTAACATTGCACTTGGTGGGACTCTTCATCTTGATTTAAGTGACGCAAAAATAGATACATCGGCACACCGAAATACAGAATTTGGCGGCTGCACTGAACATCATGTGTGTATCGTTAATAGCTCACGATTACGAGATATTGTTGGGTCTGATGATCTGGCTGTAATGTCCAACCATCATCAATGTGTCAACATTCTTGGGAGCGGACTTAAGGTTTCTGGAATTTCATATGATGGAATTGTAGAAGCAATTGAGTACAAAAATAATGACCTGATATTTGGCGTTCAGTGGCATCCTGAAGTCGATGGAACTGAAAACAAAAAGAACGCGATGTTATTTCAAGATTTCATTTCAGGATGTGAGAAAACCCAATCTACCTTCTGGCGTGAGAAATTTCACAATTAATAAATAATAAGTTCTTTATCAGTTATTGTGACGTCATTTGCCTTGCTCAATTAATGATTTCGGAGAGCGGTCTATTTATGGAATTTATTGATAGAATTAATAGTGATTGTGCAAAGTGGGATGGGGTTACTTGGATGTTCGGTCGATCAGTCCTCCCGATGTGGATTGCTGATATGGATCTTCCTGTTGCGGACTGTATTTTGAGGGCCTTGGAAGAACGGCTCAAGCATCCTGTATTTGGTTACCCAGATCACGATGACTCAGTTCAACATGCTGCGGCGATGTGGCTGGCAAAACGGCATCTGTGGAATCCTGCTCCGGATGAGCTTACCTTGATTCAAGGCGTGGTTCCGGGATTGTATGCTGCAGTCAGAGCGTTCTCTGAGGCAGGATCTTCTGTGCTTACGATGCCTCCCATCTACCCGCCGTTCATGGGGGCAATTACCGATAACAATCGAAAAATTCTGCCTGTGCCCCTTCTAGAAGAAGCGGATGGCCGATATATTATGGACTTCAATAGGTTAGACAGTGCCATGAAAGAGGCCAAGCTACTTATGTTCTGTTCACCGCACAATCCGGTAGGGCGTACCTGGAGCCGTGAAGAGTTGCAACAACTCACATACCTTGCAAACAAACATTCGGTGCAAATTGTCAGCGATGAGATACATGCTGACCTGACTTTTGACGCACATCCACATACACCCATGCCTATGCTAGATGATGGGTGCATTTTTCTCGGTGCCGCGAGCAAGAGCTTTAACATTGCTGGAATTGGAGGTGCTGTTGCTTGGGTTGGAGACCCAGCGAAACGAGTACGTTATGTGAGTGAACTCAGTAGATCGCGGAATCTCGGCATGCACACTTTTGCAAAGGTCGCCAGCAAGGCCGCGTGGCTCGGTGGCATTGACTGGCAAAACTCTGTGCGCTCTCATTTCATGGATAATGCGGAATATATTCAGACACGGTTTTCTGATAGATTGCTCCGCGTAAGGTATCGATTACCGGACTTCGGTTACCTAGCTTGGGTAGATTTACGGCCATTCGGGCTTTCTGATGATGAAATTTCTGCAAAGCTGCTTGAAGCGGGTTTGGGACTAAGTCTAGGCCCGAACTTTGGTTTAGAGGGTTCGGGTTTTGTGCGCTTAAATTTTGGCACGCCACGGTCTTTACTTGAGAAAGGGTTGGATATTTTTGAAAAAACATTTTACTGATTTATTATATGATTACAAGTTGGAAATATTATTTTAGCGCTGCCTATGTGAATTGGTTGCTTACCAATTCTGTCTCAGTCAGCAATGTAATTTTGGCTATACTGAATAGAAGTAAGCCTAAAGTTGGGGGATATAATGAGGATTATTGAGATGCAGACTCACTCTGAAGACTGTGTTGTCTTCTACACTACTTTAGACAGTGATTAGTCGGTCACCGGCTATTATCTAAAATTGCAGTGACGGGGGCGGGCTGTCATACCACAAGAGCCTGATACAAAGCCAGCTTTAGAAATGACGATCGTTTTCCACCTTGCGGGCATACCAGAATATAAATTCGTAACTGTTCAGGACCCCCTGCTTCATGCATCGTTTTGTTGTAAAATGCCGAGAGATATCAATCCAATAGGATGACATGGAACAGTTTGACCTGAGTGCGATGGATCACGCCGCCAAGGATGATCTGATCCGATTTCTTCTCGCGGAAAACGCGGAACTGAAGTCACGGATCACTGCACTTGAAGTCCGCCTGGCCAAAGACAGCCATAATTCCAGCAAGCCGCCTTCCTCAGATGGTCTGCGTAAACCTGCACCTAAATCCCTGCGTCAGGCGGGACAGCGCCCCAAGGGTGGGCAGAAAGGCCACAAAGGCTCAGCGCTCGAACGTGTCTCCAAACCGGATCATGTGGTCAACCATCCCTTGCCAGCAACCTGCGATGCTTGTGGCAGCACTTTGAACGAGGCCCAACTATCGGAAGCCCGCCAAGTTCTTGGCATCCCGCCGCAGCAAGTTGAAGTCACCGAACATCGCGTTCTGGAAGCACGCTGCACCTGCGGTAAGGTACATCGGACCGACTTTCCAGAAGGTGTTACAGCTACCACGCAATATGGCCCACGGGTACAAGCCATCGTCGTCTATCTCACCCAGCATCATATGCTGCCGATTTCGCGCGCCCCCCATATCCTGAGAGATACTTGTGGTGTAACCCTTTCACCAAGTGCTGTGGTCAGGGTGATTCGCTCTGCGGTTGGAAATCTAGCCCCCACCGTCGCTCATATTGCGGACGCCGTCCGGAACGCCCGCGTGGCCCATTTCGATGAAACCGAGATGAGGGTTGCTGGCAAGCTCCACTGGCTGCATACGGCCGCGACACAAACCGTGACCTGGGTGGGCATGCACACCCGCCGTGGCCAGGAAGCTTTCGACGCTTTCGGTATTCTGCCCGGATTTCAGGGGACCGCCATCCATGATGGCTGGGCGCCCTACCGGAAATATGACTGCCTCCCCGGTCTGTGTAATGCGTATCACCTGCAGGAGCTGACGATGGTCAACAAACTGTACGGCCAACGCTGGCCGAAGAGCATGATCGACCTGCTCGTTGCTGCCAACCGGGAAGTGGCAGATGGACCGCTCACCGATGACCGGATGGTGCAGATCAACGCGGACTACACCGCTTTACTGGCCCAAGGCGATAAGGTCCACCCGATCAAGAAGCGCAAGGATCGTTCTGCGCAGCGGGGCCAATCTACGCCGACCAATCTGCTGCGACGGCTGCGCGAACATCGCGACGATGTCCTGCGCTTCCTCTCGGATCCAGAGGTGCCCTTCACCAACAACATCGCAGAACAGGCGGTGCGGATGCCCAAGGTTAAACAAAAGATCTCCGGCTGCTTCCGAACCTTTGATGGGGCAGCAGCCTTCTGCACGATCCGATCCTATCTGGAAACCTTACGCAAGCAGGACGTCGACCTGCTGCACGCCTTGATCCAGTCTTTTCAGGGGGAAACCCCGCACCCCACCACTGGTTAAATGTACCCCTGGTAAACATTTACTCTTTTAGAACCACAACATAATTATAAGACACTTGTAAAAGGAAGTTTATATGAAGAATATCGCCATAATAGGTGCTGGCATAACTGGCATCACCACGGCTTATGCCTTGACAAAGCGTGGCTTCCAGGTCACGGTCCTCGAGAAGAATCGTTATCCTGCCATGGAAACGTCTTTTGCGAACGGAGGGCAGTTATCCGCGTCAAATGCGGAAGTCTGGACCAATTGGGGCACAATACTCCACGGAATTCAGTGGATGATGCAGGCGGATGCCCCGTTACTGGTCAATCCTAAGCCAGGATGGCATAAGTGGACTTGGTTTGCCGAGTTCATGGCGAGCATCCCACGCTACGAGCGTAACACTACCGAGACGGCCCGTATGGCCATTGCGGCGAGAGAGCATCTTTTCGCATGGGCCACTCAGGAGCAAATTGACTTCGACCTTGAACGAAGGGGTATCCTGCATATTTATCGAGATAAAGCAGGCTTTGATCATGCTACTAAAGTCTCTCGGCTACTCGCACAAGGTGGTCTTGAGCGCCGCAGCGTTACGCCAGATGAGATGCGCCAGATTGAACCCACTCTCAAAGGGAAGTTTTATGGGGGCTTTTTCACGGAAAGTGATTCAAGCGGAGATATACACCAATTTACGGCGGGATTGGCTGCAGCAGTGCAACGGTCAGGCGCAAGCCTGTTGTATGGTCAACCGGTGAAATCCGTGGAGAGTAAAGACAATCAGATCACTATTCAAACAGTCAAAGATGGTGGTACAGATTACGATCGCTTTGACGCAGTCGTCATTTGCGCTGGCGTCGAAAGTCGACGATTCGCTGCAAGCTTAGGAGATCGGCTCAATATCTATCCTGTAAAAGGCTACTCAATAACTGTGCAACTCACGGATGAGCAGAGTCAGCAAGCGGCACCTACCGTGAGCCTTCTGGATGACGAAACCAAAATCGTAGCTAGCCGATTTGGGGCAAACCGGTTGCGTGTAGCCGGTACAGCGGAATTCAATGGTAACAATAAGGACATCCGTCACGATCGTATTCGCCCTTTGATTGATTGGGTGCACTCAGGTTTTCCCGATGTGAGTACGCGTCAGGTGGTCCCATGGGCAGGACTCCGACCAATGATGCCGAATATGATGCCGCGTGTGTTCAGAGGACGTCGGTCGAACGTTTTTTATAACACGGGACACGGACACCTTGGCTGGACCTTGTCGGCTTATACGGCGGAACTACTCGCCTCTATGCTCGAATGATACTCTAGGCTTTTTAAATATAGTCGAGGCTAGAGTTTTGCGGATTGGCGATGTATCCCGAAAAGTCGAAGATCGTATATTGCAAGCACAGCCGCCGTACCAAAGCGTATCCACAAATGCAGTTTACATTTCTCGGTTTCACCTTCCGACCGAGGAAGGCTCTTAACCAGCAAAACCGGCCATTTACCAGTTTCCTGCCGGGTGCGAGCGATGATGCCTTGAAGCGGATGCGGCAGACATTACGCGGATGGAAGGTACATCGTCAGACATCGGCCAATCTTGCTGATCTGGCGAAGCAATACAACCCGTTGATACGCGGGTGGTGGCAATATTATGGGGCATTCTATCAGGCAGCCCTGCGTGGGCTCTCTCAATATATTGATGAGAAGCTTGGGCAATGGGCCAGACAGAAGTACAAAACACTGAGGCGACATAAACGACGCCGTTCCGAATGGCTGGGCAAAATAAAGGAGATATTCCCCTGATGTTCTTCCACTGGCCGATTGCTCGACGTCAACTATCTTGGCCTGCGCATTGACTCATCAGATTTGCTACTGATGTACGGTTGTGCGTCCAGCGAAGGCTGGCATGTTCAGCAGGAGTTAGTCCTGTCGGGGTAAAAGTCAGGGGCCCCGTAGCTTGGATAGCAGGGTGGAGGGAAACCAATACTCTGAAGCCTATCGACTGGCATTTCCTTGGG
The DNA here is from genome assembly GCA_021795795.1 of Pseudomonadota bacterium. The sequence continues at coordinate 19,673 of JAJYPA010000087.1, forward strand.
GAATGCGCGAGTTGGCGGGCCGTAACAAACGTGAACGCAGATGTGGCCTCGAAAGTGAGAAATCCCGAAGGCCGAGCCCGCAACCGTAGGGTGAAGGCAGCATGGATAGTCGGAATCTGACTGATACGGCTATACCACTTCGGCGGGGTGGAAGCGACGGCACGTTAACAAGGACATGCTAAGCAACTGGAGAAGCCCTCCTCGCCCCGGTGCGAAATTGCCGGAGAAAGGTAGGCCTTATAACCGGTGAACCCGGGAAATGGGCTGAAGGCGAGAGGGTGGCGGACGGGTCCGTAGTAGTGTTGAAGCCGGGTAACGCTGGTGGAGCGAAGGGACCCTGCTGTATTGCAATTTTCTCGACAACATGGGAGGCAAGGACGAGATGACAAAGACGTCCAGTAGTTTGCAGGACCTGAGGCGAGGGATATACGTCAAGGCGAAGGCTGAGCCGTCCTGGCGTTTCTGGGGCTTGTATGTCCATGTCTGCAAAATGGAAACATTGCGCCAAGCGTATGCGCTGACCAAGAAAAATAACGGAGCTCCGGGTGTTGACGGGGTAACGTTCGAGGTCATCGAGGCGCAAGGGGTCGATTCTTTTCTGGAGCAGGTACGGGATGAACTGATCGGGCAAACCTATGTACCTCTGCGAGCACGGCGGCAGGAAATACCGAAGGACGGCGGGAAAGTACGCATTCTTTCGATACCGGCTATCCGCGACCGCGTGGTGCAGGGTGCGCTCAAGCTCATATTGGAGCCGATCTTCGAGGCAGATTTCCAACCGGGATCGTATGGCTACCGTCCCAAGCGGACTGCGCATGAGGCGGTACATCGGGTGGCTACAGCGATGGCTCAGTACAAGACACGCGTCATTGATATCGACCTGAGCGCTTACTTTGATACGGTTCGCCATCATGTGCTGCTGGACAAAGTGGCGCTTCGGGTCAGTGATGATGACGTGATGCATTTGCTCAAGCTAATGCTGAAAGCGTCGGGCAAACAAGGTGTTCCGCAGGGTGGTGTGATTTCACCGTTGCTCAGTAACATCTACCTCACTGAGGTAGATCGGATGCTGGAACGGGCGAAAGAGGTCACGCGTTGCGGGGAGTATACCTATGTTGAATATGCCCGGTTTGCAGATGACCTGGTAATATTGGTTGACGCACACCCACGTCATGACTGGCTGCTGGGCGCGGTGGCGAAGCGCTTGCGGGAGGAAATTGCCAAACTGCAGGTCACCATCAATGAAGAGAAGAGCCGTAATGTAGACCTTGGTCGAGGGGGAACTTTTAGCTTCTTGGGATTTGAGTTTCGTCGTATCCG
>JAJYPA010000582.1 GCA_021795795.1 Pseudomonadota bacterium
TTAGCCACGGCGATAAGGGTGGCGTTGGGAAAAGCATCTTTTCCATGCTGGCAGTAGAGTTTGGATTGTTCTCTGGACGAAACGTTGCGATTGTGGAGGGCGATACCAAAATCGGGGATGTGAAGGCGCGATATGAGAATGTGGTTTCTGTCTTGTCGGTAAACTTGGACAAAAGCGGCAAGGACGCCGAGAACGCGATGGCCACCCTGTTTAGCCATCTGGAAGCGCTGCAGAGTGATCTGGTGGTGATGAACCTGCCTGCCAATTCCCACAAGGCGATTGACGCTTACGCGGAGATTATCACTCCCGTTGCGCAGGAGCTCGGGCTGCAAATCTGTGTGGCGTGGATGATCGGGCGGGAATCCAGCAGCGCGACGATGGCGAACGAGTCCACTATCTGCCAATTGGCGGATCGCAAAATGGCCGTCGTCAATCGTCACGAATCGGATTACGACCAGGATTATTATTGGTTCACTACTCCGCAATACAAAGATGCCTGGATCGCTTCGGGCGGTTTGACCGGAGAAATCCCTGAACTGGCCTCCCGAGTTGGGGGGAAGGTCAAGGAATACCAGGGCCGGTCATTTGCTTCGCTGGCTGGTCCAGAGAGCCCGTTGTTTGTTATAGAGCGGCAGATCATCAAGAACTGGCTGCGAAAATCCTGGCAAGAGTCTGTGATCCCATTGATAGAGGGGGAATGAATCATGAAGGTGGTGACCGAAAAGAAAACGCCCAAAACGGGATTCATGCCGCAGGCGGTGAAGGGCATCGATGCAGATGACCTCAGCGCATTCATCGGTTGGTCAACCCGCTTTCGGATTGGCCCCGACGATCCCCTATGGGGCGCGGTACTTGCAACAAGGATCTCCTACCAGGCGGCGACTGTATCTATGGGGGCGGCAGCCGATCTGTCGGCCCAGGTAGCGAAAATCCCCGATATCATCTTTCAAGGAGCGAATCGGGCGGCCAACGAGGTGACGGCGAGCATTGCCGGGCAGTCCGATGCCTTTGTGTCGCGCCTCGAGGCGGGCGGGAGAAAATTCGCCCGGAACTTTTACACGGAGGTGGAGCCCTTACTCGACCAGTCGATGGAGAAAGGTAAAGGCACTCTGGAAAAGGCCTTGCAGAGCGGTAGCCTCAAGCTGGAGAAAGCAGAGCAGGCGCTTGCATCCAGGCTCTCGGGAGAGGCCGTGCAACACTACATACAGGGTGCAAAGCAAGAAGCGCTGGCCACCTTCACCGACGAGGCGAGGAGAGCTGCCCAGGCGGCTGTACGGGCGGATCTCAACTGGTCTTACGCTGCCACCGGTATGGTAATTGTTCTGCTCATCTTGGCCGGCTGGATCGCCAATGCTATCTACCTGCACGCCACCGATCGGATCACACCGGAACCCATTCAGCAGTACACCAATGGTCAGCGGTATTGCCATCAGTCTGGCCCAGACTATGTGTGTGTGCTCACCAAGGCGCCACCGCGATCTTGAACCTGTACCATCGAGTTCAGTCCTCGTCGGTTAGGCCAGCTCCCTGCCGGGCCTTTCATGTTTTGGCCGATTCAGTGACTGGCCTCCGGCAAGCCTACGCGGACAACAATCACCACCTACATGACATGACATTGCGGAAGCTGCGACTTTATTCTAATTTTGGGTGCTGTGACTGAGACTTGCCGATGTTGTGAGATTGTCGCGACCTCAAGGGGCGGGAAAAGACTGGAAGCGGACGTTCGATTGGGCTAATCTGCTGAGGTGTGGTGCGCGGGTAGAGCATGGAGTTTGGATGGCAGCGGCAGACTGATTGCAGACATTCAACAACGGAAAGCCAAAGACATCATCCGACCAGTAACAGTCGTTCATGATTTGGTGATTGGGTAACAATGGGCGTGTTATACTGAAACCGAAATGTTACGCTGCACCGTTAGTGCAATAGAATTTGGCCATCCAAGGCACTCACCTATGTCGCTATCAAAGAAACTATCAACATATGAGCACGAGAGCCTGTACTCAGCAGCAAACTCCGCAATTTGGCATTCACATCAGCATGCAATCTGCAAAGCAAGTTGTAAAGCACGCGAGGAAGATTTTGTTGCAACATTTGTTACCAATTGCGTGCCCTGGATTACTGATCTATGGATACCTATCCTTCAACCAAAAGGAATACAGCTAAAAATTTCTGGCGTCTTCTGCCATGGCCATCCACAGGTCCGATTTAACTCACATAAATTTCGAGTTGAGCTGGCTGATCTGCTCGTTGTTCATCAACACGCTGCAAATAAGAGAAGTACCTCCCGAGCAATTCTGATACAAGCCAAGATGTCTGCGGATGGCACTCATGTACTTCCAAAAAGCGACAAACAACTGCAGCTATTTACTGACTGGCCACAGTTCGAGTTCGTTACTGGGGGGCTTGCTCCTGGCATGCGAGATATCAAGGAGAAGAAGGGCAAAGCTTCTCGATATGCTTTGGTGCTGGACAAACACGCATACCCGGAAGAAATAATCTGGGCCGATCAGTGTCCGTGGGGAACGTGCCCTGCAAGACAAGAACTTTCTGCAGAACGCTCAATGGCAAAGTTGCTCGGCGATATGCTTCTGGGAAAAGATGGTCGGGTGTTTCAACTTGGCGTCCCCAAAGATGATTGGTCCCGTACGATTCAAGAGCTACTACAAATTACGGGCAAGCGCACATACAAACGATCGAATATTGGGCGTGGTGACACACTGAGATCAGTATCTGCTGGAATAATGTTTCTAGCTACATCGCCATCATTCGCAACAGCCAACACGAGAACTTCAAATCGCTCCATTAGCATGCGCTATTTTGGAGCAGTGCCTATGCAGGGCGCCGACAGCGGAGATCGGGACATATTTCGTCAAGAGAACGATGAATTGCCAGAGGGCGGTATTTCAACGTTAATAATCGAAACCAACGAAGTTGAGCAATAAGCTTGGCTCTTTCGAACGTATCATTCCGTTATGGCCCGAATATGGATTTCTTAACTGCTTCGCTAACAATGTCGACGAGTATTGAACGCATGGCACCAACTGCCTCTGCGCCTGCCTTCTTGGTAAGGCGCTTGAAACGACCCTCTGCAACAGCTGTTCTCGGTGTATCCCTGACCAAGTCTGGTAAGCTCTCCTTTAGCTGTTGCTTTTCTTCCTGACTTAAAGCCTCAAGGTCATCTACGAGCTCCGATGCTGCCTCAAGGCTAGCTGCAGTCCATGGGAAAGGTTTGCCACAGTTGTAGCAGTAGGAAGGTTTGCTGTAATCAAAAAATCCGATTACGCCGGGTACATTGTAATACCCGCGGATTGCCGTGCTGCAACTAGGGCAAGCCACGATCGTCTCTAACCCACACTGGGCACAGAACTTTTGGTTGGACTGCGGCTGTGACGATGCAAACTCACTTACGACATGTCCGTTGAGACATATCTGTGCTGTGTCGTAATAGCTGTCACTCACGATGTACTCCCTGTAATGCCTAACGACCAAGCTCACCGAGGACAATGGAAAGGAGCGGATTTCCCGTCCGGGTCAGCGCCTTGTTATGCGACATACTGCTTAACTCCTTTGTTCTTATGAGTTTTCGAAAAGCAATTTACCTATCCACCAAATTGGTTGCCAAAAATTAGAAATCAGTTTTTCATCTTGTCTCAGAAACGACTTGCCCTCGTCGATTCCGCTCTCAAGGGAACCCACGTCGCGCTAGAGAAGGCTCGGCGAGTTTCTTTTATATGGAGAATCCAGTCTTGATTCATAGATAGTCATTTACCATCGACATAACGTAAATGTGATTGCACTAACGGTGCAGCGTAACATTTCGGTTTCAGTATAACATGCCCATTGTAATCCTCAATTGCCCCAATCATGAGCTATTGTTACTGGTCGATGTTACTCGTCCTCAATTTGCATGGGAAGGGCCGCTTCCGCTGCGTTCCCGTCATTAGGGCGCCAACTGCTGAACAACTGTGTGATCAATCTTTATCACAGCAGTGCGGCATGGGCGCTGGTAGCATCATTTCTACGTTCATGAACAATCCCGATTATTCTGGCACGGTTCATAATACAAGAAAATCATTATGTTGGACAGTTTCCGCGAGCAAATATATTACCTGGACACCAAGCCCTAATGAAGGGCACGCCTAGGTAAGGAAGTAGCCCAATGCTCTCATTCGTCATCTTCAAAATCCCAGACAAGCTGCCCATCGGGCCGCATAAAAACGGGCGTTGCAGCAACAGACCCAGACGTCTGTGGTGGTGGCGGTTCCGCCATAGCCTGAAGATAGGCAAGCAGCTTCCGGCGTTTTTTGCTCACTGCCTGTCGTGAACAGCCAAGCATCCGGGCCAGCTCTGCCTGGCTTGCGCTCGGGAACTCTACCCGTAGGGCTACTAGCTTGCGGATCGCTGGCGGGGCCAGGCGAACGAGGCGTGCCGTTTTTGGATCAGCCTCCTGACGAGGAATGGGTGCTTCTGCCACCACTATCAAATCGTCAAGCAACTCCTTGCCCTGGACGTGCTGTTGCCGGATGCGACGACTCGCGAGCGCTCGAGGGGTGGTTTTGGAAAATTGCGGGTCGTTCTTGAGCAGCCACAGGTCCGCATCGTCAAGATGAGAGGATCTTGTCATCGTCGTCTCACTCCTTGATAGGTTCATAGTGCGTACAAACACGCGGGCTGAATGGGTAGCAGCACCCGTAACCAGTGCCGCCCTTGGGTGGCAATCCGGAGAGCGTCCGAGTGCAGCGGCCCACCCCTTGCGGCGGGTTGATGGTGTCGGGTTGGAAGTGGGCGCAGATGCCACAGGTGACGCGGGCAGGTGCGCCCACGCCTGATGTTTCCGCCAAAGAGTGAGAGGGCTTATTGCTCATCGGTAACGC
>JAJYPA010000088.1 GCA_021795795.1 Pseudomonadota bacterium
GATAAACCGGCAAGAGCATCGTCCTGTTGACCATCACGTTGAACAGATAGCCTGCCCGAATCTTGATCGTTGGCTGAATACCCAGATTCTTCTGCAGGAGCTGCGTGCCGGTATTGTCGAGACCCTGAGCCAGCGCAGCCGTTGCCTGCTGGCTGGCGGTCGGGGTATTGAATGCCCCCGCATTTTGGGGTTGCGACAATTGCGCCGTCGCGCCGAGCAAACTGATCAAGACCGAGCTTCCGAAGATTTTCATGTAATGGTTGTCAACCTGGTCGGCGAAGCCTGATTGCCCCTTGCCGTCGGTTCCGAGCATGCCCTGCAGATCAAGCATCGATCCGTTCGGAAAAATAATGCGGTTCCAGGCAATCAGAGTGCGGCTCTGTCCATATGCGACATCGGACGAATACTGCCCAATGAGCTTCGCACCCTGGGGGATCACAACAAGATCCGGATGCAAAGTGTCATAGATCGTTTGCCGCACCATGGCGGTCACGACACCAGGCAAATCGGAATTGATCGCGGTGATGAGCACGGCGGGAATGATCGACCCTGCAAGCAGCTCGTTCTTTCCGATCGCCTCCTCAACACCGGCATGCAAATACCCGTCATCGCCCTTCCTCTGGTCGGATAAAAACGATTTGTTCTGATCCTGAGGGCTCGGGCCTTGTCCTTGACCCTTGAGTTGAGCAAGCAATCCGGGATCGATTTTCTGTCCGGAACCACCTGGCGTTGCGGCGGCTTGAGCGGCTCGAATTGCAGCAAGCGGATCGTAGCCGCCCGTTCCGGATGTGCCCTGCCCTGTGCCGGCGACTTGCTGGAGCCCGGCATTCTGCTCACCGAAACCGGCTTCATTCGCCGACTGCGCCGAAAGATAATTGCCTTCAAGATCCTTGTAATGCTGGCTGATCAGCCACTGTCGGTATTTCTGCTTTTCGGATAATGGCGCCTGCGGCCCACCTTTGAGACCCGGTGCATTCGGATTATTGAGAGGATTACCTAATGTCGAACCGGGTGTTGCGGATGCAGGAGTTGATGCTGGACCCGTGCCGCCAGGCGTGAAGGGGTTGTCAGGAGTGGCCGGTTTAACCGGTGGAGCTGGCGGGGGTGCCATCCCGACCTGTTCCGTGGAGGATGCGCCAGTGCCACCGTTTTCTGCGTCGCCAGATTTCTTTTGATGCCCTGTCAATGCGATTCCAACGAGAATCAGCGCCGCTACGATAAAAAAACCGAACGTAGCGAATTTCTTGCTCTTGCGGTTGATTCTGGCGCCGGCATCCTTCGGCTCGGTCTTGACTTTTATCGGACTGGATTCGCTTACACTCCCAACTCCATCGATGGAGCCGGTGAGTAAAAGGCCTTTTTCTTTATCCTCTCCCATGACTACCCACCAAAAAGAGAATAAGTATGTTTTTTATGCGTGATCGTCACGGTCTTTGCGTGGTCTCCTGCACCCAGAACAAGCTTGATCTCCTGTGGAATTCCATCGATCACGTAGTACGCACCGACAAGCCGGAAATTCGCCAGCTGCTGTTCGTTATTGGTGACAACGAAAATGGCTGGGGCGTCGCCGTAGCTCAAGTTTTCGGGCATCTGAATGTAGGTGTGCCCGGCTGAACTGAAAACCCGGACAGGCTTGACAGTCCCGTAATCGCCATTCACCGAGTAATCGAAATCCAGCGTTGCGGGATCAATGCCGGGCAATGTAGCTACCGTCGCCGCCGTCTTCTTCTCGTCAGCCTCGGCTTTCTGGGCGGCTTCCTGATCCACGACAACAATGAGTTCCTGAGGGTCATAGAATCCAATTTCCGGTACATATTCGCCTTTCCGGTCGGATCGCAACGTGAAGTAATACACGCGGCCATGATCAGTAGTCACAACAAGGTTCGTTGCGATTCCGACTATGGTGGGTTTTACCACCACGACCGGAATTTTTCCCGCGGTGGTCGGCTGAACTTTCCAGCGGATGGAATCGCCTATGCTCAAGCTGGTGATTTTTTCGCCCTCAAGCAACTTGATGACGCAGATGTGTAAAGGGGCGCAGGTGATGATCGGCCTCGATGCGCCATAGGCGTACATCACTTCGCCGTCGTCTCCCACCAGAATTTCCGCTTTTCCGCTCGATGCCCAGGCTTTTGAAGCCTGTTCCATCACGTGCGGGGTGATCGTGTCGGCATACTCGCTTTTGGAATTGAAAATTTCTGCGCTGTCCCTGGCTTCGACGCGGTGCCCCAGCGGAACTTCCACGACTTGACCGGCACGGGCAGCCGAGATAAAGATGATCAGAAGGATGGGTAAGGTCAAAAAGGATGCGCGCATGGTTTCCCCCGTCGTTACTGATTGCCGAGAACCTGAGTCCAGGTAATCGATTTGATGTAAATGCCCAGGGGGTTGTCGATCGACATCCGCGGCTTGTCGGCTAGTTTTTTATCAATTCCGATAGTCACGGACGCTTTCCAGTGACTGCTGCCCATGGGTTGACTGCTCTGGAATCGGGATTCGGTCCAGTTGACTTGGTAGCTGTCCCTGCTGATTGGCAAAACGCTGTTGATCTCGACATTGACCGTCGAGCCATCGCCGGAAAACGGACTGTGGGTTTTGTAATAGTCGTTCAGATATGCCGACGAATCGGTTGAAAGAAAGGCATAGACACGCGCAAGCAGGACCTTTTGCGCTGCCTGATCGGACAAGATCGTTCTGGCATTCCAGATCAGGTTCGCGACCTGTGCCTGGATGATTCGGACAGAAACGTCACCGGCACTTGAAGGGCGCGCCATGGCGATCGGGTTGCCAAGACTGTCAATCGCGACGACAAATGGCTCGACTTTTGACTGCGCACCGATATAGGCCGCCCCGGCTACAGCAACCCCGGCGACGCCCATTGCGATGATCGCGGCAATGCGCCAGTTTCTCGCGCGGGAAAGGGAATCGCCATAGCGTTCGTCCCACTCGCGCCGGGCGTTGATGTACGGGTTGCTCGGGGACATCGTTATCTCCTGGCTGTTGAACTACCCTATATTCAGCAGGAGCGGAAATTTTGAAATCGGGTCGTATGGGCCAGTCCTGATTACATTCAATTCAGTCCCGGAAACGCTTTGAAGGGGCGATGGAATTCCTGCAAGGTGTGACAGATTGTCCACATTTCCTGTGTACAAAAAGAATCCCCGGGTTAAGGGCCGGGGCAAAGGAGGGATTCACCAGATCAGATTTGGCCAGGCGAGAAAATTCCTTCACGCTCTCCTTATCCACCACCAGAATCACCCCAGCGAGCAGCAAGGCCATCAGTAAGGCAACCGCCTTCCTATTTTGTCGCATAAAAGTACGCTGCAATGGTTTTCCTGACGGTCAACTTTTCTGCGATCATCTCTATCGCAGACCCTCCTGAACTCTTTTCGCGATCTTGGCCCTTTCGAGCCGGATGTTCCGGTCGGTTTGCCCGACCAATTTCGCCAGTCCAGCCGGACTGCACTTTGCAAAGATCCTGTCCCTTGCCGAGAGCGTCTCCATCAGCGCCAATTCACCGAAGGTGTCCACGGGTGCCTCATATCCGGAGGAGGCGACCAGCTCACTCACGTCCACCTCTTCCACATCCAGGCTATCGAAAACCAGGCAATTACGTGTTGCCAGTATCCTCACCTCGTTCAGCACGAAGCCCTCTAAACTGATCCCACGGACGGGATCGAATTTTTTCTCGCCGGACAATATCGTGAGCAGAACAAGAGCGATTTGCTGAACCAGATCGTCTCGCGTTCCGAGCTTGCCAGCGATTTTTCCGGCATCCAGGCATCGCCCCGCCATCTGTCCGGCAAGATCCATCAGATACCGCCCCCTTGCAAATTCTGCTCTTGCATTCCCTGCAACTGGTGCAACCAGCAGGTCGTCCAGAGTGACCTCGCGCTTGCCCATCCTTACCCCCCCAATTGAATGCCCACGCAGCCCTGTATTGGATGAACCTTGAAAAAGCCTGGGTAAACACGCACCTCATCGAGGTCCTGCGGAAGAGGCTTTTCCATGCCATTGTGGTCCCGTTTCCCCATCTTTCCGCCCACCAGCTTGAGCCTCCGGACGATCACCTTTCGTTCCTGCTTCTGCCTCGCCTGTTCAATCAGTCTCCCCGTGATCTTTCCTTCCCCCAACAACCCCAGAACCGTTTCCCGGATTTTTGGCGAAGCCCCCAAAAACTTGAAAAAGGTTGAAATCGTGTCACACTCCCGCAAGACGGCACATAGATCGTCATCCCGGAACATCAGGGCCAACCCTGCCGCTTCGGCCCTCTGAATGCCCGATCTCGCCGCAATTTCCGCGAGACTCATCCCCGCCCGGTATCCCGCCCAGCAGAATTCTGCAATCTCCTCGAGCTGCCTTATGTGTGGCTTTTTTTGCCCCTTTCCGAACAACTCGAGTTGTATTGCCTTGCCCATTTCACCCCTCATTTGACGACAGATAGGTCCCGGGGCTCGAAGATTCAGCCGTGAGCGGAGGGTTCCTGTCCGGAGAAGAATTTTTCTTTCGGACGGATTCCAGCAGCGCCTGTCCTTTCCGGCAAGCCTCGGGATCCAGGTCCATGTGCTTCCTTGCAAGGGCCTCGGAATACAACTGCCCGGCCTCACGCCTCTTTGCCACTGCAACGCCAAGGCTCGGGGCGAACGTGCCTTTGCTCCAGGCTTTGTGAAGCGCCAACCCGAACGCCAGGATGCTTTTGCAGTTCTTGTTGGCCAGCGCGCCTTCGATCTCGTCGAGGATCGGCTGCGCAGCATCACAGCCTTCGAGGATTTTGGTGAGTGCAATTTTTTCCTGGTCGGAAATCGCTTTGGGGAAAATCAGATCAACAACACACACGCCCGGTTTGCTTTCGGTACCCGTGCTCTTTATTACTTCCCCGGGGTGTGTGGTAGTCTCTGTTGTAATCTCTGTTGTAGTCTCTGTATTAGGTTGCAGGTTTTCCGCACACAAGGTTGCAGATTTTCCGCGTACAAGGTTGCGAGTTTCCTGCAAACAAGGTTGCTGTATTTCTGGTAGATTCGCTTTCCCTGTTTGCTGTTGATTCGCATCCTTTGTTTCCTGTAGATTCACGTTTCCTGCTTGCTGTAGATCGACATCCAAGCTTTCCGGGGGCAAGCATTCAGGCGCGCGGGATTCAAGTGTGCCCGTGGCTTTTTCGAGGCTTTCCATGAAAACATCGAAATTTATCCGGTAGTAAACCTTAGCGGGTATGCCTTTTTTCTGCTCTGCCAGCACCCCTTTCTGCCTTAAAATCCTTCTGGCGCTCTCCTGCTCCGATCGTGATAATCCAGTCTCGTCTTGCCATTCCTCCATGGTCTTGTAGAACTCGTCATCTCCCGCTCCTTTCCCCGACCAGTACAGCGCTTGGGACAAGAACAGCGCCGCAGTCACTGATCCCGTCAAGTCCACGAAGATGCGATGGAATGCGACAGGCCTGTCCAGCATTCCTAAAATCAGCCGCTTATCCATTCTGGCGCCACTCCTCCATCATTGCATCCAGAACGGCATCCAAGAGTTCGTGATTCCTGAAATAACGTGTGCGGTGGGTTTGTTTGTTGTAGTAGCTGCAATACAAGTTGCCCTTGAATTTATCGACAGCGCCTTCAAACTGGCCTTTCGAGGGATACCTGACGCCGATCCGGTCAAAAGCCGCCCTGAATTCACCCTTGGTGACGCCCAGTTCTTCGGTCCAGCTTTCGCCGGGTTTGTAGGCCTCATGTTCGGCCGGCTCCAGAAACATGTAGAATCCCTCCGGATGCCGCTCAAACCAGCACTCCAGCTGATGCATCAGAATGCACCCCACGATGCTCCCGGCAATCGGATGCAGCTCCTTGACATACGGAATCGTGTTGCGTGTCAAATGTAGGATTCTGTTTTTCATGTCACCCCTCTAGCTCCCCTAGGCAGGGATCGGTATGTTTATCTGCGCGGTCCCTGGATGGTTGAATTTTGAGTAACAGAGCCAACTGGTGAACTGCCAGCTTATTTCGCGCAGGAGGAGTTTTGCGCCATGGCACATGACCCGAAATGGGCCGGGTGTGGAAAAGCCTGAGCCAGACCGTGACAGACTTTTCGAAAAAATCATCATGCTTCATTCTCGGGGAGGATTTCATGAAGCTGAATCGTGTCAGTACGTGTTCTGGATTTCCAAAGAGCGAGAATTCTTTGTCCACGGTCAAAAGATGTGCTCTGGTGAACCCCATTTCTGAGCCTTGTTACGGTAGATTGAGGCGCCCCGATACTTTTTCCGATAGCACTGTCGGACATTCCGCTTTTGGATATCTGTTCAAGAAGAGTTTTAATATTCATGGGAAATATCATAATGCGCTTTCGCATCACATGTCAACGCAAACGTATTTTAACCTGGCGTAGTTGACACTGACGATACGCGAACGTATATTAACGAAATGAAACTTCGTGAAATCCTAAAATTAAAGATGGATGGGGCAGGAGATAATCCTTATTCCCTGTCCGAGAAATCGGGGGTGCCTCAACCAACGATTCAACGGATTCTGAGCGGGCAGCATGACGACCCACGATCGGCTACTGTAAAAAAATTGGCCGATGCATATGGACTCAGTACGGGGGAACTGAGAGGGGAAACCCAAGAACTACAGGCTGTGTCGTCAAGATTATTGCCAACCTGGTCTAACCAGATCGACATCCCCCAATTCGACGTATCCGCATCCATGGGCCACGGGCTCCCCCAACCGGAAGATGAGCCGATCGTCGCAAGGATGTCAGTTAATCGTGAATGGATCAAGTCAATACTTCCCGCGATTAGCGGGGCGCAGAACCTGCAAATCCTGACTGGACACGGCGATTCGATGGAGGGAACCTTCCGTGATGGGGATCTCCTGGTCGTCGACACCGGGGTGAAAGACGTTCGGATTGATGCCGTATATGTATTGGCGCTTAATGATGAACTCTACGTCAAGCGTCTGCAACGGCGACCGGACGGAACGATTCTAATGATTTCGGACAACAAGAAATATGAGCCCTATCTGATTCAGAATGGCGAGCGAGAAAAATTCCAGGTACTGGGTCGCGTTGTACTGGCATGGAATGCGAATAAATTGTAATGCCGCCAGCCCGGAATCGGTCCGCGCCTTGATTCCCTCGAAAAACTTGTCCACTACATCGTGCGTCAGCAACCTGTCGCGGTTGCGGCAAAACACCATCGCATCCCGGACTGCCCCACCCATTTCCAGCCCCACAAACTAACGTCATCGTCTTCAGGCCGATCCCCGGAAGGTGGACGCGCTCACCCTGTTCGTTGACGTACAGGACATCAGGTACAGCAAACGGACATAAATACGATTCCGTATTGACATAAGCAATGCGATTCCGTATTCTTTCACCATACCCCGCACTATCAAGGCCGGTCAATGTATGAAAACGCAATGAATCACCTCAGGGCGAAAACCGAGGAATACGACAAGGCGAGCTGCAAGCACTTCCCACTGGTCTGGCGCCACATGGGAAAAGCCCCAGCATTCCTGTGCGAGCCTGGCAAGAAACCATTTCAAATCGAAGCCGCAGTTCAGAAAAGATTTTCCCATGATCCTGACCACTGAAGAACTGGTCGAACTTACAGGGCGTCGTCGCAGCGATGCCCAAGTGCGCGTGCTGCGGTTTATGGGCATCGAACACCGTCGGCGACCAGACGGCAGCATCGCTGTTTCCAGAGCTCACGTCGATGCGATGCTGGGTGCCGCAATAGTTCAGGTAAAGGAAAAAGAGTATAAACTTGATGTGTCAGCCATAAGGTAAGCCATGCCGCCAAAACGCCGCAACCCCGAGAATAAAGGACTCCCCTCCCGCTGGAAGTTTCAGCACGGAGCGTACTATTACCGGGTGCCACCTGGCCTTGAACCCCTGTGGGAAGGCAAGCAATTCTACCGCCTTGGCAAGACCTTGCCCGAAGCCTATCAGATATGGGCCGAGCGTATCGTGGAAAAAGAGAAGAGCAGTACGGTCGGCAAACTTCTCGACCGCTATGCTCTGGAGGTCGTGCCGACGAAAGCTCCGACGACGCAGGCCAATAACCTGATTTTCATTAGGGCGCTCCGTGCCGCATTTGGTGAATTTCCCTTGACCGCCGTGAAGCCGAAGCATGTTTATCAATACGTCGATGCACGCACTGCCAAGATTTCCGCACATCGAGAGATCGAAGTGCTATCCCATGCGTTCACCAAAGCTGTGCAATGGGGTTATATTGATCGGCATCCGTTCAAGGGAGAGGTACGCCTTGAGGGTGAGAAACCCCGCACCCGTTATGTCGAGGATTGGGAGCTGGTTGAAGCGCTGGCCTTGCCGGCAACGCGTAAAAAGGGAAGCGTCGAAATGATCCAGGCGTATATGAAGATCAAGCTCCTCACCGGACTGCGCCGTGGTGATCTGCTGCGCCTGTCAGTAGCCAACCTGCAAGGCGATGGGTTGCACGTTACGCCGGGTAAAACTGCAAAAACGAGCGGCAAGCGCCTCATCATAGAATGGTCGGACGAATTACGTGCAGCGGTTGAAGAAGCCAAAAAAGCGCGCCCGGTGATATCACCCTTTCTGTTTTGCAATCGAAGGGGGGAATGCTATGTCAAAGAGGACGGCACGGCGAACGGATGGGATAGCATCTGGCAGCGCTTCATGGATAGACTGCTGGAAGAAACGAACATCGAGTTGCGTTTCACCGAACACGACATTCGCGCCAAGTGTGCCAGCGATGCTGAGACACTGGCGCATGCGCAACAACTGCTCGCGCATGCCGATGGGCGGACAACCGAGCGGGTTTATCGGCGAAAACCGGAGCGAGTGAAACCTTTAAGATGAGCGGAAATCATAGCGCACTGTGACTGGCGGCCTATCAAGAATCAGCGCACGCGCGTCCCGAAAACCGATACCATAATCCATCGAGCAAGCCAATCGGAGACTGTGTGTAATGCTCGATGAAGGGCCGTTGCAGCCCGAATACGCCAAGCAATGAACATTTCATAGTGTGCTAAAAACTGAACTGCCCGGCAGCGAACATTGGCGAACTCACACGATAGACCCTCTGCAGCCGTTGGTCTTCGCAATTCCACAGACGGCCAGTGCCAATTCCGGACAATTGGGTTCAAGGAATCCGGGCGATTCAATTGGCCGCAAATTACTTTCGGCCATTGGGCAAAATATGCCGCAAATTCTGGTACTCAATCCACGTCAGTCCAATAACTATGGCGTCCAATGCTGTGATAAACAGCAACAACGGTGAATGCGTAAAGCTGTATCGATATACCTGATAGAGAATGAACAGGCCGAAAATAGCAATGGCAGCAGGATAGTACCCCAATTTTTTCTGCCAAAGACCGATAATGAGCCAGAGTTTGATTACGCCGTGGCTGAACAAATAGAAGGCGGTAAAGTGTTGGCTACTTACGGACAGATCTTGCGCAGCATGGAACAGATAATTGGCAACGAAGTCGCGAGGATCCTCCGTCAATTCCGCCCGAGTGATGGCGTGCACTAGTTCGATCAGGAATTGTCTGGTAACGAAGTAGGCGAAAATGCTGGTGGCGATTTCCACCAGCGCAAACATGCCTTTGAGCGTAATGCTGACCTCGAAGGCAACGTGTACTTTCTTTTCGTCAAACATTTTTTATGCCCGTCGTTTTCAGCAATGCGTGAAATCGTTCAATTAGTGCCGAACCAATCCAGAAGCAATCTGGCGCGCCAAAACTACGCGGTAAAGATGCTCGGTCAGGTTGGTAAATGTGTCACCTGTTTTTCGCCAAAGCGGTGTTATGACGACATAAGTCACCCCAGCCACCACAATGGCTCCCACCATGTCCAGCGGGAAATACACCCCTAGATTAAATGCCCGTCGAGATTGACTTTCATCAGATCAGGAAGGCATTCATCATGCGATCAGCGAACTTTCCCTGCGTCGCCGCTTCCTGGCGGCGGACGGTTGCAGCATGCGCCGCCGGACGATCTGGCATTGGATTTCGCATTCTCGTCGAGGAAGGCATACCAGACTGACTTCAAGCGCCATCCAAATCCGGAGTCTCGATCGATGTTCGATTCGTCGAGCCAGGTTTCAATGTCGCGGGTACCGACGCACGAGGCGTCGTAGGAAACATGCAATCTATTCCGCTCCCCCAATCTGGCGCCGACGACCAGGTTCCTGCTCACGAGACTGCTGATTGCGTCCTGCAATTTCGAGCCCTCGACCGCCTTCAGGGGAATATTGCGGCTGACCACAAAGGCGCCTTCGTTCGTTTTTTCCGCAGCTTCATTCATACCATTTCTCCTTGACCGGTTCAGTTTTCCAGATCGCGCTTTTTCTGCTCGAATTCTTCGCGACCGATCTCGCCACGAGCGTAACGCTCTTTTAGCAAGTCGCGCGCAGTTTTCTCCTGGTCGCGTCCGGAAGAAGCGCCGGGGCCCCACATGCTCCTGACCAGAAACACGACGACGGCGATCAATAATCCCCAGAACAGCAGCATGCCGAATCCCATGCCTCCCCACCCGTAACTGCCCATATAATCCCACATTTCAATCGCCCTAAAGTTCGGCATTGCGCAGGCGCAATGCATTGGTGATCACCGACACCGAACTGAAGCTCATCGCAGCCGCCGCGATGATGGGAGAGAGCAGCAGACCGAAAAAGGGATAGAGCACGCCGGCCGCAATCGGCACACCGAGGCTGTTGTAAACGAAGGCGAAGAACAGGTTCTGCCGGATGTTCTTCATGGTGGCCCGGGAGAGCCTGACTGCGCGCACGATGCCGCGCAAATCGCCCTTCACCAGCGTGATGCCTGCGCTTTCCATCGCCACATCGGTGCCTGTTCCCATGGCGATCCCGACCTGGGCAGCGGCAAGCGCGGGGGCGTCATTGATGCCGTCGCCGGCCATCGCCACGATGCGTCCCTGCGACTGCAATTGCTTGACTACGGCCGACTTCTGTTCGGGCAGGACTTCGGCCTCTACGCGGTCGATGCCCAATTTGCGCGCCACTGCCTCCGCCGTGGTACGGCTGTCCCCCGTGAGCATGATCACCTGGATGCCTTCATCATGCAGTGCGCGCACCGCTTCCAGAGTGGAAGCCTTGACCGGATCGGTCACACCGAGCAGCCCTGCCGCTTTTCCATCGATCACGATCGACATTACCGTTTGGCCGTCTGCGCGCAGCGTCTCGGCGCGTTCAGTCAATCCGTCCGGATCGATCTGCAATTCCTCGAGCAGCTTGAGATTGCCCAGCGCGACCGAGCGCCCTTCTACGATTCCCGTCACCCCCTTGCCGGTGATCGAACGAAATTCGCCGACCGCCGCAAGTGTCACGGTTTTTTCCTGCGCACCGTTGACGATGGCCGCAGCCAGCGGGTGTTCGCTGCCGCGCTCGAGGCTTGCGGCGAGATGCAGGATTTCATTTTCTTCGAAGCCGGGAAGGGCGAAAACCGAAATCAGTTTCGGTTTCCCTTCCGTCAATGTACCGGTTTTGTCCACCACAAGGGTATCCACCTTTTCCATGATTTCCAGTGACTCGGCATTTTTGATCAATACCCCGGCCGTCGCGCCGCGCCCGGTTCCGACCATGATGGACATGGGGGTTGCGAGCCCCAGCGCGCAGGGGCAGGCGATGATCAGCACGGCCACCGCATTGACGATGGCGTGGGCCAGTCGCGGCTCGGGTCCGACCAACCACCACACCGCCAGTGTAATGATTGCGGCCAGCACCACGGCCGGCACAAAATAACCAGAAGCAACATCCGCAAGACGCTGGATGGGTGCCCGGCTTCTCTGCGCCTCGCTGACCATTCGCACGATCTGCGCGAGCAGCGTGTCAGAACCGACTTTTTCCGCGCGCATCAGCAAACTTCCCGTGCCATTCACCGTTGCGCCGATCAGCCGGACACCCGCGGCCTTCTCAACCGGGATCGACTCGCCGGTGACCATGGACTCATCCAGCGCGCTCGTGCCCTCCAGCACCACACCATCCACCGGCACCTTCTCGCCAGGACGCACACGCAGCGTGTCGCCAGGCTGGACTTTTTCCAACGGGATATCATCCTCGCTTCCGTCATCTTTCACGATGCGCGCGGTCTTCGGGGCAAGTCCAAGAAGCAGCTTGATCGCGGCACTAGTCTGGCTGCGCGCGCGCAGTTCCATCACCTGGCCCAGCAGAACCAGCGCAGTAATCACGGCTGCGGCCTCGAAGTACACCGGCACCGTACCGCCCGCTCCGTGCATCGCGGGCGGGAAAATGCCCGGCAACAACAATGCAACGACGCTATATGTCCATGCCACGCCGACGCCAAGCGCGATTAGGCTAAACATGTTGAGGCTGCGATTGACCACCGAAATCCAGCCGCGCTGGAACAGCGGCCAGCCGCTCCACAGCACCACGGGCGTCGCCAGGGCGAATTCCAGCCATTGCACGAGGTTCTTCGAAAGATGCGACGTCAGCGACTGCGGCAAAAGATCGGATCCCATCGCCATCACGAACACAGGCAAGGCGAGCGCCACGCTGATCTTGAAGCGGCGGGTCATGTCGGAAAGTTCAGCATTATCTTCGACAGGGCTGTTGCGTGGCTCGAGCGCCATGCCGCAGATCGGGCAGCTGCCGGGCTCGCTTCTGACGATCTCGGGATGCATCGGACAGGTGTATTCGACCGCTTGCATTGGCAACGGCGATTCAGGTTCCAGCGCCATGCCGCATTTGGGGCAGGAACCGGGTCCGGGCTGGCGGATTTCCGGGTGCATGGGACAAGTGTACATCACATCGTTCCTGGCGGCGGGAGTCTGTGTCAGGGACGGGCTCAAGTAAGCCTCCGGGGTCGCCTGGAACTTGGCCAAGCACTTCGCGCCGCAAAACACGTACCTATGCCCTTCATGCACAAGACGATACCGGCTGTCGTCCGCTACCTTCATGCCGCAAACCGGATCAGTACGAGTGTCCATATTTATCCTTTCAGTCGTGTGTATGGATTGGCGTTTGGAAAGAGATGGCGGGATCATGCGGCTGCATGCATTTGGCTATCACCATTTCACGCAACGTAGTCTCTTCTGCCAAAAACGCCTGTACCGCTTCCGGATCAAATTGCGCACCGCTCATCCTGACAATCTCGTCGCGTGCCTGATCAAAGGAACCTGCTTTACGGTAAGGTCGATCAGATGTAATTGCATCCAAGGTGTCGATTATGGCAAACAGTCTCGCACCCAAACAGATTTTCTGGCCATGGAGCCCACGTGGATAACCGCTTCCATCGAAATGTTCCTCATGACTGAGTACGATTTCAGCTGCGCCTCCCATGCCCGGAATTTGCGAGACGATTCGATACCCTTTTTCGGGATGAGTCTTCATTTCCTGCCACTCGTCCTTGCTGAGCGCTTCCTGTTTCAACAAAATGGCATCGGAGACACCTATCTTCCCGATATCATGCAACAACGCCCCCCAGTAAATCTGACATAGCTGTTCAGGGTCGACCGTGAAATGACGCGCCAGTACCATGGTATGACAGGCCACCCGCTTGGAATGCATTCCGGTTTCATGTTCACGAATATCCAAGGCCTCGACCAAGGCTTCGGCGAAGGCGGCATCTGCCTGTTCCAAAACATCTGTTTCTACATTCATTACACCCGCTCCAATTTCAACCTGAGTCCAGGGTGGCAAATTTGCCCCACGCTTTATTCAAGATGTCGATGAATATACTTATTTTCGTGAACCTCCAAATTGCCGACTTCGCATTCCTCCTCATAGTGCACGAACGCACGGCGCAACCGTTCCGCCCAGTTCTCGCCCAACTGCACGCCAATTTCCGCCATCTTCGCCTCGATCTGCTCGGATGTGGCTTGCAGTAAGTCGTAAGTGATCTCAATCCTGGTACCGTCCATCACCACGGCTTTGATACCCATCATCGCCTGCAATTCGCCGAAGAGTCTATCGGCCTCCTTTGGAGACAGTGGCTGAACCAAGCGCAGACGCCGTCGTTTCACGATCTCTTTCCCCTCCTGTTTCGGTGCACTCTGCTCCGGCAATCCGATATACAAATGAGGGTTGGCCAAGAAGCGCTCCTGGCATTGTTTTGAGCAAAATGCATAATGTATTTGCAGAAGCTCAATTTCATATCGATCCGATTCTACTTGCATGCCGCACACAGGGTCTGTCACTAAAATCGCCACATCACGCTCCTCATGATCGGCTTGTCAGGACTGCCGTTTCCAGGACTTCTATTCAAATCTGCCCGCTTTTGTTTCTGCGCTGACATACACATCGATCGGATCATTGCAAGCAGGCTCCAGTATTTGCCAGTCGAATTGGATCGGGAATTTTTATCCAGAAACCCCTACCATCCCGATTTCATACATGACAGGAAACCAGCTTGGGCACTATCTCGCTCTGATCAAGGGTGTTCACCATGCATGAAAAACTGACATGAAAATCATCGTACCGATTACGTGCCCGGTCATGATTCGTCTCAATATCGCACCCCCCTGATCTCGGCAAGCTGCCGCACATGCTCAACATCGGCAATATAGATTGGGAGCACACGTGCGATCAATAATGCAGCTGGCTGCATTATCCATATCAGTTCTTTCCGGGAACGCCTGAGCCCATCATTTGATTCATCCGCTCGTGCATCTGATGCATTTGTTGCAGCATGTCCGGGTTCCTCTTGCCGCATTCGCCCATGGATGACATGCTTGCCATCATTCCGGACATCTCCTTCATCTGTTCGCTCATTTGCTTGCGCATTGCGGGTGTCATTTCACGGGACATCATCCGCGAAGACATGGCATTCATCTGGCTGGACATATCGTGCATCAGACCGGATTTTTGTTGACTACAGGCGCCCGCGTGATCGTTCCCACCCATCATGCCTTGCCCCATCTGGGCGTATACCGGCATAGCAAACGTAAACGTACCCGCAAACAGGAACATATAAAATATGGTTCTCATGATTTACCTTTCTAAAAAATTAACTTCAAATACATTGTAGTATTTGAATCGGTGTCGATTATTCTGCATGAGTAAAATTCGTCTGGCCCCTCGCTGCTGACCGTAACGAGGGGAATTTTTTCTTATCTCACGCTCGTTATGACGTATTTGTTTCCTTCCTTGACGAACTCGAACGCCACTCTTTTTCCCGGAATAAGCTTATTGAACAAAGCCTTGTCCTCTACAGCGTAACTCATGGTCATGGCCGGCCAATTGAGGCTTTTGACAGGTTCATGCGCGAGAGTCACACTATTCTTGGCACGATCGACCATCCTGACCAGCCCGGTGGTCGCGTACGTGATGCCTTTCTGATTCATGGACATGCCCGGCATGTCCATGCCTTTCATGTCCATATTATTGGGCTGCGCAAGCGCGATTCCAGAGGTGGACACGCACAAAATCAGCGAGAAGGTTGCAATGTGTTTCATGATGACTTTCCTTTCCTAGTTAAGTTTGCTCGAACTGCTACAGGCATATGCCATTCGTACATGGCACTGTTCCTTAATCTTCCACTTTATTGTTTTTACTGGCATGCATATCAGACTTCCTGAAAAGCTGGTTTTCAGAGATGCATCGCCTAAACCTCATCCGGCCGCACCTCCGCACGCTGGCGGATGCGGTAGAGCTTGCTGACCGGCAGTACAGCCACGATTCCATCTCCCTTCACGGCCGGTATAGGCCGCCTCCATGATGGCTTGCACAACGTCATCCGCACGTTCGGCAGAGGTGAAAATTTCAACTCTGGCGTGTGTCGTCATACAGTCGCGGCTGTAGAAGTCAGCATACTCGCCGTGACCCTTGACGCTTGTCACGCAGATGCCATGCACCCCCAGTTCCTGCAGACGTTGCTCCACTCTCTCCAGAACGCCGGTACGGATAACCGCTGTAACCTTACAAAAATCCGTAGTCTTCTCCATTGCCAACTCCTTTTCCGTAACAATCAATCATGGCTCTTCTGATGTATAGGTCTTGCGTTGATCCCTCTTGGAGCAGGATTATTGGATAAACCGATCCCGCGCCTCTCCTTGATAAGCAGCACCCAGCCGTAAATGACTGGCAATACCAAAAGGGAAAGGATGGTACTGGTGACCATGCCGCCGATCATCGGGGCCGCGATCCTGCGCATCACGTCGGATCCCGTACCGCTCCCCCACATGATGGGGAGTAGCCCTGCGATCACCGCGGTCGCCGTCATGGCGATCGGGCGTACCCGCAAGGTCGTGCCGGAATGCACGGCAGCGACGATTTCCGCCTGGGTAAGATGCCCACCGTTTTCCTCTTTCCGCTTTTCGATGATCTGATCGATGAAGGTCAGCACCAGCACGCCGATTTCGGCCGAAACGCCGGCAAGCGCAATGAAGCCCACCGCGACGGCAACAGAAAGGTTGAAGCCGAGCAACCATATCAGCCAGAAGCCGCCAGCCAGCGCGAAGGGGATGGTGAGCATCACGACGAGCGGCTCGGTGAAGTTTTTGAAGTTGAAGTAGAGCAGCAGAAAGATCGTCAACAATGTGAGCGGCACCACCATCTTCAGGCGCTCTGCGGCGCGCTGCATGTACTCGAACTGTCCCGACCAGGATACGGTATATCCGGGTGGTATTCTCACGGTTTTTTCCACCATCTCCTTCGCATGTCCCACATAGCCGCCGATATCGCTGGTCTTGATGTCCACGTAGATCCAGGCGTTCGGCACGGCATTTTCCGTCTTGATCGATGGCGGCCCACGGCGCAGCGACAGATTCGAGACCAGCGAAAGCGGAATCTGGGCGCCGGTCGGTGTGGGAATCAGGACGCGCTTCAAGGTTTCGATGTTGTCCCGCAATTCCCTGGGATAACGCAGATTCACCGGGTAGCGCTCCAGCCCTTCGACAGTTTGGGTGACGTTCATGCCGCCTATCGCGGACTGCATGACGTCTTCCACATCCCCTACCGTCAGTCCGTAACGTGCAGCTGCTTCACGGTCGATGTCGAAATCGAGATAATAGCCACCCGCCGACTTGTCCGAATAAGCCGAAAGGGTTTCCGGCATTGTTTTCAGGGTCTCCGCAATCTCACCTGCCACCTTTTCCAGGATATGAATGTCGGGGCCCGAAACCTTGATCCCGACCGGGGTCTTGATACCGGTCGAGAGCATGTCGATGCGCGTCTTGATCGGATAGGTCCAGGCGTTCGAGAGGCCAGGGAAATGGATGGCCCTGTCCATCTCGCGCATCAGTGCCTTCGTCGTCTTTTCAGGATTCGGCCACTCTTGCCTGGGCTTGAGACGTATGGTTGTCTCGAACATGGAAAGCGGCGCGGGATCGGTTGCGGTATCCGCACGTCCCGCCTTTCCGAATACGCTCTCGACCTCGGGGAAGGTCTTCAATATCCTGTCCGTCTGCTGGAGAAGCTCTCTTGCCTTGCCGATCGAAATACCCGGGTCGGTGGTCGGCATGTAAAGGATATCGCCTTCATCGAGCGGCGGCATGAATTCCGATCCGGTCTTCATTACCGGATAAACCGTCGCTGCAAGTAGCACCAGCGCGAGCGCAATCGTCGTTTTTCTGTGACGGATCGCAATCTCCAAAAACGGTCCATGCAGGCGCTTCAACCAGATGTTGAGCTTGTTGCTCTCCTCCCTGGGGATTTTCCCCCTGATCAAGAGCCCCATCAAAACCGGGACCAGCGTGACTGCAAGAAGCGCGGCGCCCGCCATGGAATAGGTCTTGGTGAACGCCAGCGGCGAGAAAAGCCTGCCTTCCTGGGCCTGGAGGGTGAACACGGGCAGGAAGGACACAGTAATGATCAAAAGCGAAAAGAACAGGGCAGGCCCCACTTCCCTGGAGGCCGTAGCGATCGCTGCCCATCTCGCATTTGGTGAGTTGGCGTCGTTGCCCAAATGTTCAAGATGCTTGTGGGCATTCTCGATCATGACAATCGCACCGTCTATCATCGCGCCGATGGCGATCGCGATCCCGCCGAGCGACATGATGTTCGCGGAAATGCCCTGCCATCTCATGATGATGAAGGCGATCAGTATGCCGACAGGGAGGCTGATGATGGCCACGAGCGAACTCCTGGCGTGCATCAGGAACAGGAGGCAGATCAGTGCGACCACCACCGATTCCTCGATCAGCTTGTCCTTGAGGTTCGAGACTGCCCGCTCGATCAGGTTGCCGCGGTCGTAGACCGGGACGATCTCCACACCCTCCGGAAGGCCCTTTTTCAGTTCAGCCAGTTTTTGCCTCACCCGCTCTATCGTGGCGAGCGCATTGCCGCCGTAGCGCATGATGACCACCCCGCCGGCCACTTCCCCCTTGCCGTCCAGATCGGCTACCCCGCGCCGCAATTCCGGGCCTAGATGAATGTCGGCGACCTGCTTGAGGAGGATGGGCGTGCCGTTGGCATCCGTCCCTAGCGGTATCGTTTCGAGATCATGCAGGCTCCTGATGTAGCCCAGCCCCCTCACCATGTATTCGGTCTCGCCCATTTCAACGAGACGTCCCCCGACGTCGTTGTTGCTGCGCTGGATCGCCTGCTTCACCCTGGACAAAGGGATGTTGTAGGCGAGGAGCGCATCGGGTTTGACCTCGACCTGGTACTGCTTGACGTATCCGCCGATGGAAGCGACTTCGGATACGCCTTCCACCGTCTGAAGGGGGTAGCGCAGATACCAGTCCTGAATGGATCGGAGCTGGGCTAGGTCGTGGCGCCCGGATTTGTCGACAAGGGCGTATTCGTAGATCCAGCCCACCCCTGTCGCATCCGGACCCAGTTTCGGCGAGATGCCTTGAGGAAGGCGGTCTGCGGCATAGTTCAGGGATTCGAGCACACGGCTTCTTGCCCAGTACATGTCGGTGCCGTCCTTGAAAATCACGTAGACCATGGAAAAACCGAAGAAGGAATAACCGCGCACTACCTTGGTATTCGGAACGGAGAGCATTGCCGTGGTGAGAGGGTAGGTCACCTGGTCTTCCACCACCTGGGGCGATTGACCCGGGAAACCGGTGAACACGATGACCTGTACGTCCGAAAGATCGGGAATGGCGTCCAGCGGAATGCTCCGCATCGCCTGAAAACCTGCGAAAGAGATCAAAAGTATTGCGATCAGAACCAGGAAGCGGTTCCTGATCGAGGCATCGATCAGTGAGCGGATCATTTCTTGCCCCCCATCTTCATGCCTTCATGCGTTTTCTGTTCTGACATCCTGGAAGCAGCTTCCCTGATCTTGGATTCGGAATCCAGCAGGAACTGGCCGGACGTGACGACGGTCTCGTCTTCCTTCAGACCTTTCAGAATCTGCACCCTGCCGTTCGACGACACGCCAAGGACGACATCGCGAGGTTCGAATCGTCCTGGGGCTGTCTGGACGAATACCATGTTCCTGGTCCCTGTCCTGATTACGGCCTCAGAAGGTACAGTCAATGCATCGACCTGTCTGTCGGACTGAACATCGACATCGGCATACATGTCGGGCTTGAGGAGCTGCCCCGGATTATCCAGTTCGATGCGGACTTTGACTGTCCGGGTCTTCGCTTCCAGGTAGGGATAGATGTAGGCAATTCTACCGGTGAAGCTGCGCCCAGGAATGTCGGCAAACTTCAGGCTGACGGAGTCCCCTTGCTTTGCCCAGGGCATGTCGTTCTCATAGAGGTCCGCGAGCACCCATACCGTGGATAGATCGGCGATCGCATAAAGCTCAGTCTCGGGGCCTATCCTGTCCCCTTCCCGCACGCCGATGTTCGTCACGATGCCCGTCATCGGAGAGTCGATTGAAACGTCCTTCATGACCTCCCTGTCCTTCTCTAGTTTTCTTATCAGGCGTTCGGGCATGTCGAAAAGCTTGAGACGCTGTCTTGTCGATTCCACCAAGCTCGCCGCGCCTTTCCTCACATCGGCGAACGGGCTCGCCTTCAACCCGGCAGCATTGCCCAGAGCCAGAAGGTATTCCTGCTGCGAGGAAACAAGCTGGGGCGAATAGATGGCAAGCAAGGGCTCTCCCTTCTTCACCTGCTGTCCGCTCTTGTCGGCATAAGCCTTGTCGACCCATCCCGAATATTTGGGATGAAGACGGACGAGCCTCTCCTCGTCGTAGGTGACCCGCCCCACCGTGCGGATGTCGCGAGCGAGTTCTTCGCGCCGCGCCGTTTCCGTCCTGACCCCGATGTCCTGAATGACAGCAGGGTCGATCCTGACCTCGCCCGGAGACACCTTGCCAGCATTACTCTCGGCATAGACAGGGAGGTAATCCATGCCCATGTCGTCCTTGGCGGGAACCGGGGATGTGATCTCCGGGTTCATGGGATTGCGGTAATAGAGGGGCTTTTTTGCCATGACGGCCGGCTGCCTTGTCTGTGGCTGTTTCATCGATGAAGCAAGGTAGCCGATGCCAGCCCCAAGAACGAGGGTGATGATAGCTGTTGCCAGGATTTGCTTATTCATGATTCTTCTCCGTTCCCTTCTGGACTGGTGCACCTATGGCGGCCTGCAGCCTTGCCCATGCCTGCCAGCCGGCGCTCAACGCCTTCCAGTATTCGGTTTCATAGTTGTAGAGGGTGACTTGCGCGCGGACAAGGTTAAGGAAGTCGGCCTTGTCGACCTGGTAAGCGGACAGCATGGAGGCCGCCGTCTGGCTCGCTTGTGGGATGATCCCGGACTTGAAGAGTTCGACTCTTTCCCGGTTCGCCCTGAAATCCGCAAGGGAAGCACCGATCTGCGCATCCACCTGTTCGATGCCGTCCTGCAACGCATATTCGGCCTTCAGCGCCTCCGCCTTGCGCTGATCGAGCTCGCGATCCTGTTTCGTATCGGTAAAGATCGGCAGATTCATGGAAACCGTGACGCTCGCGAGATCCGCTCTTGGGCTGCCGTTCGCATTGTAACCGCTACGAAAACCGTATGCCGCA
>JAJYPA010000089.1 GCA_021795795.1 Pseudomonadota bacterium
CGGTAACCTTTTTCCAGCAGAAATTGCGCCAGATAAGCACCGTCCTGGCCGGTGATACCGGTGATGAGGGCATGTTTCGTCATTGCAATTGTTTCTCCCAGTCGTTCAGTAGATCTTGAAGGCTTTGCTCAATGGGTATCAGCGGTTGCCAGCCGGTATCCCGATGCAGTGCCTCGAAACTGGCGACCATGCGCCGTTGCTCGGCAGGGCGCAGGCGGGTCGGGTCCTGCTCGATGCGCGCATTCACCCCGGCAAGCGCGATCAAGCGCTGCAGCAGCTCGCGAATACTGTGCTCCCGCCCTGAGCAGACGTTATAGGCCTCGCCATTCCGGCCCTTTTCCAGCAGGAGGGCATAAGCACGCTCGACGTCCCGAACATCGGTAAAATCACGGGTCACGTCAATGTCGCCGACCTGCAGCACTGGTGGACGTCGGCCCAGACGAATTTCCGTTACCTGGCGGGCAAAGTCGGTGATGGCAAAGCGTGGGCTCTGGCCGGGACCGATATGGTTAAAGGGACGCGCCATGACGATCTCAAAGCCGGAAGTCTGGCTCCACTGGTAGCACAGGGCCTCTGCGGCCACCTTGCTCACGGCATAGGGGTTGCGCGGATGCAGCGGATGCTCTTCACGTACGGGCAGGGCGGCTTCGGGCACTTGCCCGTAGGTGTCGCCCGAGCCGACAAAGAGCACCCGCCCCCGGAAGCCGATAGATTGTAGTGCCTCCAGCAGGTTCAGGGTGCCGTAGAAATTGATGTCGAAGGTTTCGTGGGGGTTTTCGAAGGAGGCGGGCACAAAGCTCTGGGCGGCCAGATGAATGACCATATCCGGCTGGATCTCGGCAAGGGCAGCATTGAGCGCCGCGCGGTCGCGGAGATCCAGCCCGGCGGGCAATGGCACACAAGGCAGGGCCGCCTGCATGGTTTTGCCGACAAAGCCGCTAGCGCCGGTAAGTAAGTGCTTCACCATTTCTCCTTATTTCGGGCCGTAATCCAGAAACCAGCGATAGGTGTCCGCCACACCATCCCGCAGGTTAATGCTGGCTCGCCAGTTCTGAGCATGCAGTCGGCTCACGTCCAACAGTTTACGCGGCGTACCATCGGGCTTACTGGTGTCGTAAACGATCTCTCCGGAAAAACCGACGACCTCGGCCATCAGTATCGCTAATTCAGCGATGCTGATATCCTTGCCGACACCCACGTTGATAATGTCTTCATCACTATAATGCTGCATGAGATGCACGGCGGCATCGGCCAGATCATCGACGTGGAGAAACTCGCGCCGCGGCGTGCCCGTGCCCCATACCACCACCTCTTGGGCGCCGGACATTTTGGCCTCGTGAAATTTGCGCATCATGGCCGGCATGACATGGGAGCTTTCCAGGTCAAAATTATCCCCTGGCCCATACAGATTGGTCGGCATGAGGCTGATGGCATCAAAAGCATATTGGCGTCGATAGGCCTGACAGGTCTTGATGCCGGCAATCTTGGCGATGGCATACCACTCGTTGGTCGGCTCCAGCGATCCGGTGAGCAGGTATTCTTCCTTGATGGGTTGCGGTGCCAGCTTGGGGTAAATGCAGGATGAGCCCAGAAACACCAGCTTGCGCACATCATGCCGTCGCGCCGCATCGATCACGTTGTCCTGAATCACCAAGTTGCTGCGGATGAAGTCTGCCGGATAGGTGTTATTCGCGAGGATTCCGCCCACCTTAGCCGCCGCCAGAAAGACATGGCTCGGCTGCTGCGTGCGAAAATAGGCCTCCACGGCCGACTGGTCAGCTAAATCCACTTCGCTGCGGCTCGGCAGGAGCAGATTGCTAAATCCCGCCGTCCGTAAGTGCCGTGCAATGGCTGAACCCACCAGCCCGTGGGCGCCGGCCACGAAGATAGGGTCATCCACGTTCATCGCATTGTTCGTACTATTCATGACGCTCCTCTCTTTTCCAATATTCACATTAATTTCAACAGTCGTCCGGCTGCCATTGAAGGCCCCTCAGCAGGACGCCTAAATCCTCTTCAAATCGTGCCAGAATATGATTTTTATCCAGAATGCGTTCCGCATAGGCGCGCGCATTGTGTCCGCAGGCCTCCCGCTGTCCGGGGTCCCGGGCCAGGCGCAGGATGGCCTCCGCGAGCGCAGCGGAATCGCCCGGCGGGGTTGCCAAACCTGTATTGGCGCCGGCCACCGCATCATGCAGCGCGGTACCCGGATCGACCGTCGCCACACAGGGCCGACCGGCCGCGAGAATATTGGTCAGCTTGGACGGCATGACCAGATCCGCCGCGTCCTGCCGCTGCACCACTAAATGGATGTCACCGGCGGCGAGCATCTCCGCCAGGCGTTCCACCGGCTGCACCGGCACGAAGCGCAGATTTTGCAGGCCCATCGCCGCCGCCTGCCGCTCCAGCCGGAACCGCGCCCCCCCGGCACCGGCCATCAGGAATTGCAGGCGCGGCTCGTCGGCACATAGCCGCGCCGCCTCCAGCACCAGTTCCAACCCCTGCTTCTCCCCCATACCTCCGGCATAGAGGACCAGCACCGTCTCGTGGTCAATGCCGAACTCTTTGCGAAAATCGTTCGCACGTGGAGCCGGTCGCACCGCCTCGATGTCCGCCCAGTTCGGAAACAACCAGGCGCGCTCCGGCTGTGTGCCCTTCTCGATCACGCGTTTGCGCATCGCCTCGGTAATGGTAGACACCCGCGTGGCATGGCTCAGCAGAAAGGCTTCTATACGATACAGCACTTGCCCCAGCATGCCGCCCGGTAGCATACCCAGGCGCAGCGCGGCATCGAGCTGCAAATCCTGAACATGCAGCACCCACGGCACGCCTCTGACCCAAGCATACAGGAGGGGCCATATTCCGATTTGCATCGGCGGCAGCACGGCGATCACCACATCCGGCTTTTGGCGCGAAAAAAAACGCGGTAGCCAGAATCGCGCCGCGCCCCAGGTGAAGTTCGTCTCCAGAACAATGCGCGTTCGCGCCCTGAGCTGGTCCGCGGTCGGTACATAATGCCGGGCGCGATGCACCCGCACGCCCGCCCGCGTCTCGCTACGGAAGCGGAACCCGTCATAGCCCGCCGCCACATGCCATTGCGGATAATGGGGCAGGCCGCAGATCACCTCCACGGTATGTCCCCGTGCGGCCAGCCATTCCGACATCTCGCCGGTGTACTTGCCAATGCCGGTGGGCTCGGGCGCGTAGTTGAGGCCGTAGATGAGGATATTCATACGTGCGCCTCCCGCATATTATTATTATTATTATCCTGTTCCCCGGTGAGCAACCGCTTTTTGAATGGTTTTGCCGGTGTACCCTTGGCCAACATCAACTCAGGAATATCCTCGAACACGGAACTGCGAGCGCCCACCACCGCGCCTCGTCCGATCCGGATACCCGGTGCGACGAACACATCGGTCGCAAGCCATGCCTCAGCACCGACCAGAATGGGTTTTGCATAGATATCAAAGGTAGGCTGGGTATAATCGTGGCTGCCGGTACACAAATAGCAGCGCTGCGACACTACGGCATTGGCGCCAATATCAATCTCGCCCAGGCTGTACAGCACTACGTCATCACCAACCCAAGCGAAATCCCCAATAGAGACTTTCCACGGATAGGTAATGCGTGCGCTGGGGCGAATGATAACGCCTTTCCCGATCTTCGCGCCGAAGAGTCTTAACAAGAAGCGGCGCCAGCCGTAAAGAAACTGCGGTGACCACGTAAACAGGCTGGACTGGACCAACCACCAAAGCTGCACGTACCACCCAGACCGACCGCGGAAAGTGGCGGGTACTCGAAAGCTCGACAGATTCTGAGCAAGTATCATCGTCGTCTCTTCCGCCTGATTCTGTTCACTCATACGCATCCAATGTACACAGCATCCAGTAAGCCAGTTAATAAGTCAACTTCCAATCATACAATTTTATTATTAGGTGGCCTGCTTTCTTTTGCCAATGACGGACGCATATTCCCGCGACAGCGCATCCACAATGTGGGGTTTGCCCCATGACGTCCATATGACTTGGGTATCATGGCTCATGGCCTCATGATTCACCTTTGGCACGGTGCGTATGTCGCTTAATGACGGCCTCGTACTCATGCACTAGGCCACATGCTACCACATCCCAAGCCCATTTTTGCCGCACCAGTTCACGTCCAGCAATGCCCATGGCCTGTCGGCGTGGTGCGTCGCACAACAACTCATCCAGTGCGTCGGCCACCTCGGCGACATCGCAACGCGTCACCAGTCCCGCGCCCGCAGTTGCGACTTCGCGATGAATGTTCACCTGATCGGAAATGACTACTGGTGTTCCACAAGCAAGGGACTCGACCACCGTCATGCCAAAATTTTCGGTATACGACGGCAATGCAAACACGTCGGCGTCCACATATGCTTGCTTCACCTCTGCCCCTTGTAGAGACTCAACAAAGTGTACCGCGTCATTTAGTCCCTGTTCGGCCACCCAGCCGCGCACTTTTGCGCCGTATCCTTCATTGTCCGGCCCAGCGATGACCATACGCGCCTTCGGATGGCGTTCACGTACCCGAGCAAAAGCAGGGACGAGAAGGTCTAGACCTTTCTTAAAATTTATGCGCCCCAAAAACAATACCAAAGGAGCGTCACCCAATTTCCACTTTGACCGCAGAATGCCACGATTTGGAATAGACTGATATTGAGCCCAATCAATGGCGCTTGGAATAACAAATGATGGAGCTTTCAATTCCAAGTGGCTAGCTCGGTCCTTTTCGTCAAGAGTGATATAATGAATGGCGCCCGCATTATGTAAGTTTGGTAGATCGAACCATTTTTCATACATTCTTTTTAAAAAAAGACTACGCGAACTTTTACCATGCACATATGGATCGAGCGATCCATGTGGCTTAATAATGTACGGCACAGACTGCTTCCGCGCCTGATAAGCTGCCCAAGTTGGTGGAAAGCGATAAAGGCCATGGACATTAACCAAGTCGTAGTTTTTAACCTGTTTACGCAACCAAAGCGCCATTGACCGAGAATAAAGGATCTGATGAAGCCCAGACGGAAACACACAAAAAGTAACTTCTGAGCTAAAGTTATTACGGATGGTTTCATCATCGAGTTGCTCTGACGTCGGGTTGCCCCGGTTTGTCGTGCAAATGGTAACCGAATGTCCAGCTTTCACCTGCTCCGCAGTCAAAGAAGCAATGACGCTTGTCGTTCCGCCAGATGATGGCGCTACAGTAGAAATAACATGTAAGATACGCATCACTCCACCTTTATTTCTGCCGTGTGATCTGCGCTCATTGCAGATAGATTGATATCAAGAACTGATTGTACTGCGACGTGCAGCGCTATGCCATCACGCTGCATCGTATGCTCAACTTCCATGACCTTCGCATCGACCAGAAGCCGGTACCACAACCCTTGCATCGTATGGAACATCAGCCCTCTATAGCCATCCAGAAAGCCTGCACGAATCACTATCCGGTAAAAAAAATATAACCAAGGCCGTAGTCCCAGTGGCAGCCGTGCATAGACGCGCTCCTTCAACCACCGCTTGCGTGATGCCTGCCCCTTGAGTCCCTGGCTTGAATGCACTGTACTGTTACCTTGATGGCGCATCAGCAACAACTCTACAGCTTCACGGCTTGCGTAACGGTTATGCTTGTCAACCCACCAGGACCGATGGTTGAGGTTGTCGTCCACGATATTGCCGGCAATACGCTGGATTCGCCCATTGGGGACAACCATATGTTCGTCCATCCAACGCTGCTCGCATGATGCGACATCTTTTCGCCACACGCGGAGTAGCCACATCGGCATCATGCCACCGTGCAAAATGCGGCGTCCCAAGAACGTAGTCGGTCTGCTTATTTCCAGTCCGGAAAGATCCGTGGCGGCGGCCTTCAGTGCTTGCGACAGCGTCAAAACCAGCTCATCGTCCAGATATTCATCTGCGTCCAGCCGCATCACCCAGTCAGTGCGGATTAAAACATGCTTCAACGCCCAATTTAATTGGGTTGCATGATTTGTCCATGGATTTTGCACAATCACTGCTCCCAAGGATCTCGCCATTTCCTCCGTGCCATCCGTTGAAAAGGAGTCGATCACCACCACTTCGCACGCCACGCGCTGGGCACTCTTGATGCTGCGCTCAATGTGCAGCTTTTCATTATAGGTCATGATGATGACCGTCAGACTTGACTTAGGCATGGCACCACCTGATTAGCATCTATGGTTTAGCCTTGAAAAGACTGCTGGCTATTATGGCTTGTGGAGTGTGTTTGATCGGGATAAACACGCAAAACAACTTTATACACGTCTTGTCATACGCGTGCCCCATCTTCAGCTTACACGGCTAACATGTCATCTCTATCGTGTGGTTCCACAACGACACGCAAGGAATCTTGCTGCGGTCGCAACGGTAGGCGTACTTACGGGCAATTTCTGTCACTTCTTCCATCAGGCCAAGTTCCAGGGTAATCGGATTCAACCCCAGGTGCAGGAAACGATCGTTAGCGACATAAAGCTCGTTTTCATCCGCTTCTTTTCTCGGGTTTTTC
The DNA here is from genome assembly GCA_021795795.1 of Pseudomonadota bacterium. The sequence goes on from JAJYPA010000089.1 coordinate 6,547, forward strand.
AAGTAATCGATCTTCGCTTCGGTCTTGTCTGCGATCATCTTGGCCAGGTCACGTACCCGGTGGGTTTCGGTCATCTGATTATAGATGTGCACGCGGTCACCCAACTTTGGTGGGTTTTCCAGTGCGAGTTGAACGCACTTGACGCTGTCCTGGATGTGAATGAAGGCTCGGGTCTGTCCGCCGGTTCCATGGACCGTAAGTGGGTAGTCTACGGCAGCCTGCATCAAAAAACGGTTAAGCACGGTGCCATAATCACCATCGTAGTCGAAGCGATTGATCAACCGATCATCGAGTCGTGTCTGCTCGGTCTGGGTGCCCCAGACGATACCCTGGTGCAGATCGGTTACCCGAAGTCCGTCGTTCTTGTTGTAGAACGCAAACAGCAACTGATCCTGCGTCTTGGTCATGTGGTAGATGCTGCCGGGGTTGGCCGGATACAGAATCTCGTTTTCGATGAGTACACCGTCGTCGGTTTCGACCTTGACGGTCAAATATCCCTCGGGAATTTTCATCCCTGCCGTGCCGTAGCCGTAAACCCCCATAGTGCCGAGATGCGCGACATGGATATCCTGGCCGCTTTCGATAATCGCCGCCAGGAGATTGTTGGTGGCGTTGAGGTTATTATCTACGGTATAGCGCTTGTGGTAGCTGGATTTCATGGAGTAGGGGGCAGAACGTTGCTCGGCAAAATGCACGATGGCATCTGGATGCCAAGCATTGATCAGATCGAGGAACTGCCGGTAGTTTTCCGCCACGTTGATATTGTGGAAGGCTATATCCCGTCCGGAGGCGTCTTTCCAGGCTTGCAGGCGTTCGCCCATAGGCCGGATGGGGGTAAGTGAATCGCACTCCAGTTCAATGTCGATCTTGCGACGGGAGAGATTGTCCACAATGGCCACTTCGTGACCAAGTGCCGAGAGATGCAAGCTCGTCGGCCATCCACAAAACCCATCGCCGCCCAGTACCAATACTTTCATGATGCATCTCCTTTGTCTCGAAACTTTATGTGATTTTTCAGCTACCGTTCAACCAGTATCATGCGATACCGAAGGCAATCAATCTCGCGCACCAAGTACAAGCACATGATAAACTACCCCAGACAGGGAATGCTACACCCCAGAAATACGGTTTCAGGTCAGCGTCATCGGCGATATACGCCACGACGCTTTATAACCGTTGGCTCGAAGTACAAATCTTCATGCAGATTCCGAACGGTCGTTGCCGCTGCGAACGGTACGATAGGCGTTCATATAGCCAGCGATCATTGACTCTGTCGTATACTGTTTGGCATTTTCAAATCCGTTACTAATCAACAGGTTCCGATCGCCCCATGCCCCGACAATGGTAGCAGCAGCGCCCCGTGCGTCAGACACATCAAAGTAAATGGCGCCTTGCCCGCCCACCTCTGTCATCGGTGCCCGGTTGGTGGTGGCGACCAGACAACCGCAGGCTTGCGCCTCCACAATCGGCCAACCGAAGCCCTCCTGCAGTGACGGAAATAACAGTAGTCCAGCCCCGGAATATAGCGCCCGCAGGTCTTCATTATCGACCGGGCCGGTTTGGATAAGCCGAGCATCATGCCCCTGAGCCTGAAGCCAATTTACCACCTCTGCTTCGAGCGTCTTGCCGGCGATAACCAGTTGAAAGGCGCGAAATGTGTCATGCTGAGTCAGGGCATCGAAGATCCGCGCCAATCCGGGGCGATTCTTATACCAATTATTGCTGCCCACATGCAGGACATACGGCGCGCCTCCCACACCCAATCGATCCAAGCGCACCCTCCTTTCGGCTTGATCCATAAAGCGATATGGGTAGTTCAACGCAATGGGCACAACGGATGTGCCGCCCTCGGCAGGAGAGCCTATCCGCAACCAATCTTGCTGGGTTTGCTCCGAATCGCAGACCACATGGGCCGCGCGTTTGAGGCCGCGCAATATCCAACGTTGAAGAAAACGTCCGGTGAGCCGCAAAGGATTTTCAGACACCTCCCCCAAAGCGCTGCGTATAGCCAACATATCGTGGCAGGTCACGACACTCGGCTTATTGCCGAGCATCGACGCATACATTCCGTTTCCCTGATCAGCAATATGGATCACATCAAAGCCCTTCGCCCGCCACCTCAATAAAGGTGGGAAAAGTAGGAAACGGTCAATATATCCCAACCATTTATTGATCCCGCCATCGCCGCGTTTCAAGCGACCAAAGACGGGTGTTGGCCTTATCAATCGTGCATCCACGCTGGCCATTTCCAAAACATGAACGAGCAGTTCGGCATAACGGTGCATGCTTTGCTGATAACTGAGTGGATAATTTCCCACAACCAGAATTTTCATTGTATTCAACCTGAATATCATGTTTCGAAAATTTTAATTTAGTCAGAGTTTCTAGCCTAATATTTCTATAATATCCGGTTTCGTTGGCGTCCCTACCATTATAAAATTGGGTCAATATTACTTTGCAACATTTATGTTTGTTACTCAGAAAGTAGATTTATATGTGACATATTTGTCTCAAGCTTTTATTGTTGAGGCGCCAATTCTAATAGGGCGCGCGCATCGACATCGAAACTATATTCTTTCTGTACCAAGTCATGTAACGCCTCCCCCATCCTTGATAATCGTTGTTTGTCGCTCGATATTTCATCCATAACGCGAGCTAGATCTTCCACATCTCCAGTTTTAAAAACGAAACCAGTGACGCCATTTACTACCAAATCAGGCCAGCACCCTACAGCATCAGAGACAATCACGGGTTTGCTAGTAATTCCCGCCTCATTAACAACTAAACCCCATGTTTCTCTATTGTTGCTAGGTAAAACCAATACATCTATACAAGCATACCATAGTGCTAACTCAACCTGGTCTTTGAACCCCATATAATGAATTTTCATATTATTGGAGACAGCGTGTTCGACAATCCAACGCAATTCGCCATCGCCCACAAATGCAAGATGGGTATCACTATTGACACTATCACACAGATTATTAAATGCCTTTATGAGTGTTTCAACACCCTTTCTATGAGATAATTTTCCAACAAAAGAAAAAAGTATTGAGTCATTGCTAAGGCCTAATCCTGCACGCATTTTATGCCGTTCTGCCGAATGTGCGGTCATCATGAAATAGTCGTTATCAATTGCCCACGGCATAGATTTAATTTTATCACGGGGGACGCCATGACTTGAATAATAGTCAGTATTTGCGCTGCCGACCGACAGGAAGCCATTTGCGATCATCAGCACTAAGCGAAAGTATAGTTTTTTCAATTTTATATTTCTGGCAGTGCGTACCACGGATATCAGATTCGCGTCATCACGAAAATACACCTTAACACCCAGAAGACGAGCGATAATTGCTGACCATAAATGAAATGGACGGCTATAACCAACAATAATGAGAATCTCGGGTTTGATTTTTCTTATAGCCTTCAATAAACCATAATTAAATGGTGAAAAAAAGGATACTTTAGCCACGGAGCCAATCGCGGGGAGAAAAATATGGTTATAACCTTCCAATAGTGGTCTTCCCCAGTTTACAGGTCGACCGAATTCTTTATCGATTGCGTTTACTATTGAGCAATTACTTTGATAAATTGCTGATACTTCGGTATTATAATTTTTGTTCATGAAAGAAAATAGCGGCGATAAATATTGTATTGGATGTGTTACCAAGAAACAAATCTTTATTTTCCCAGTTCTTGATGTTGATCCGTTGTATGCAGTCTTTAACACGTCATATCTCCATCTGCAATAAATTAATAACAGCCTTCTGTTTGTATGCCTGTTAGCAAAACCAACGATGTCTATCACAAAGCACGGATAAACTCAGTCACCTTCTCTTTATAACGCCCCCAAGTGAACCCTTTAGCGCGCTCCCGAGCGTTTTGGCCCATGCGCAAACGATCTTCCGGGTGCGTACGCAAGAATTCCAGCTTCTCGACAATGGCATCCACATCGCGGATCGGTACGACGAAACCATCCACCCCATCGCGCACCAGATCACCCGGGCCATTGGGAGTTGTGATCACGGGCAGCCCAGACGCCATGGCTTCCAAGACGACCAGGCCCATGCCTTCCAACAGACTAGGGAATACAAAGACGTCCGCATTCTGGTATATCTTCGGAAGGTCTGCCTGTGGTACGTGGGGAATATGCTTGAAGTCATCGCGGAAAGGGATAAATGGACGCATATCATCGGGGTAATTTCCGACGAGCACAAGCTCCGTATTGGCATTTTTAAAACGCCGATAGGCTCGCAGCAGGTAGGAAACACCCTTACGCTGCACGATGCTCCCAACAAACAATGCTCTAAAAGTTTCTCCCCGTTCTGCTCTTGATGACCGTTGGGAAAACCGCGTAAGATCCGCACCGTAAGGAATGACGATCATCTTCTCTGCTGGAAATCCTTCTTCCATGAATGCGTTACGGGCAAATTGCGATCCGACTAGTATCCGGTCTGCTTGTTCACATTCCATATCCAACTCTGCCTCCTGCCAAGTCACCGATGAACGGCTCCAGTCGGGGAGTGTCGAGGCGAAAGATGGCTCCAGTTCACTTTCCTCTGCCACAAATCGCTGTATATAACGATGATGAGCAATGGGATAGTTCAGTACCTTTAGGCCAGACGCACGCGCAAACATCTTATAACTGACCTGCGCATTACCAACAACCAAGTCGGCATCTTCCGCATAGCGGCTCGCCACGGTAGCTAACCGTTTTTGGATGGTCAAATTGAGGCGATTTGTTACCGCCTTACCTCCGGAACCAACAAAGTGTAAAATGCCCGCCCGCATTAGATCTTGCCACACGGCAGTTTCTTTGATATGACCTTTTAATTCAGGAGGCATCTCCCGTCGGCCGAAAGTCCTCGCGTAAATACGCCCCAGTGCTGGTAACGCATTGATAGCGCGTTCCCAATCTCGATGCTGGTTTGCATACGGTCGGATATAGGCTTGCAATAGGCCCTGCGTCGCAAGGGCAGTAGCAAAATGATTCAACTCCGGTGCACTGTAGCTAACAACAAGAACACCGTTATTTTTATTCATAACCGCTTCTCCAAATTATGCCACTGAGTAATTGTGGCTTCAATTATTTTCGTGATTTAACTTGGTCGCAGCCAAGGTAACCCCCAAGAAAAACCATGTATACCCATTCATCGTTCCCTGAACGGTGATTTGCCCCATTAAAATAAGTTCCCCAGAAAAGCTGAATAACATAAGCGCCAACGGATCGTGATTCTTCTTGGTAGACCGCCACACTTTCATTAGCAACCAGAAAGTAAACCATATTCTGAAAAAGGTGTAAGCAAAACCAAGCACCAGACCCAGATCGATAAGGTGCACCGCCCATCCACTTTCTTTCGCCCATACTCCATAACCGGTCCACAGATGGGCGGCAGATGGTTCTTGAACCCAAGTCACGCGCGCTGCAGCATTGGTACCCAGACCTAATAGGTATCCTGTGAAGGGCGTATTCAGGTAGTATATCCACCCATACAAGGGGTATAGGGCGCGACCGAAAATCCCGAGAGCAAAATGGGATCTTTCCCAAGCCCCGGTCCATCGCGTGATAAACGCAAGAAAAGCCTCCGGAAATGTGATAGGCCACAAAATTATTAGTAATACAGTAGCGAGTAATGGCCACAGACCGGACCGTATAGCAAGTTGCCGCCTGTTGGAAATAATACCGGCGATAGATGTTGCTACGAGAACCAAACCAACCTGTAGCATCGCACCACGGCCTTGACTAAAAGCCATCATTGATAACAGTGCTAATGTTGCCGCGAGCAACACGGGCTTTCGTACTACAGTGTTTTGTTTGGAGGTAATCCATCCATACAACACCGCAATCGCGAGTGTGGCAAGGAACATCTGCAAGCCAAGCGAACTGGAGAAAAAGCCGGCTGGCCGGATATGCCCCAGTCCCGAACTCAACTCATGAAACTGGTTGACAGCACTGACTGCATCTCCGGCATTAATGACTGAATTTGATGGTGACATAAACTGGAGTGCAACCAACGGCGCAGATACAATACCTATCCACACCGTATACCGCAAAAGTCGCCGAATATCATCCTGCCGGAACTCTTTGGCGATAATAAAGATGAGAGGAATATAAAAAAAATAGGTTAGCCAACCATAGCCGGCGATAATACCGTAGCGCAGGGCATAGTGACCAATAAGCATTTGCACTGGTATTAAAAGTAGGGCACTAGCCGCCATGAGATAGGCAAAATTAAGCAACGCCCCCGCTCTTGGCCACATATTCTTCATCAAACTTATGCCATACAGCCACAAGGTGAAGGGCACCGCTATAAAAAACAATGGCTTTTGCAGTTGCGGTAGACCCCACTTGCGTAACGAACCAGAGAAGATCAACAGCCAGTACAGTATAAAGATGATCCGTACTATCCAGACCCGAGCCGCTTCACGTTTGCGCGCCGCACGGCCCGCATCCAAATTACTAATCATCTGCTGCTGTAATAACACGGCCATGCTTAAGTCACCGTTAACATGCGAAGATTATAATGAAAGTTATGGCAATATCCGTGGAGTTGGCCCAACCCATGCCTCTAGGGGCGCGTTCCATAGTACAGGTGAATATCGCAAATCCGTATTCCGCTGGATGGGGTGAGTTGTGGCGGGATTGCCCGACACTATCGTGTAATTAGGGACATCGTGACGGATGACAGCTCCTGCTCCAACTACAGCACCGCGACCGATTGTCACACCCGGTAATACGATTGCGTTCGTCGCAACCCATGCGTAATCATCGATCACAATGGGGGCTTTCTTGTGTGACCAGCTTGGGTCTTGAAGTGAATGTGATGCCGTCAGCAAAACAACGCCGTCATTGATCACCACCCGCCGCCCAATGGTTACACGATCATGCAAAGCGATTTTACAGCGCCCCAATGAAGCCTCTTCACCGATGGAAAGGAGCGTAATCTTCCCCTCGATTCTGGACTTGCCGAGAACGACTAAACGGCTTATCGATGCACCTCGCCATCTGAACAGCATCGAACGTACCAAGAGTCGATACAGCTTGAAGAGATGATAGCAACGCTTCACCCAAACTTTGGCCCACCGGCGCGGGTTTGTTGGTTTTTCCCGGTTTCGCCACAGATAGAGGACATCGCTCAACATTTGCCTTCTCCCAGATTTTGGATACCTAGGAATTCCCGAAGCGTGGCAACGTGACATGCAATCCCATGCGACTGATACCACCTCCACGCGTCTTCGCCTATCCGTTGCGTCTTGTCGATATCGACAAGACCGGTCGGCACCCCCGGCAGATAATGCTGCCCGGCCAGCAAGTCATCTGATGGTGCATATTTCTCGGAAAGAATGACAGAGCAAAGACCATGGGCACAATAGGCCGCAAAGACACTACTTTTTGCTATATAGCTGATAGGATAGGTAATGATCCCAAACAGTGCAATCCGCATCAGATTTGAGATGTTGCCCGCCTCAAGCCGTCCATGCTGGATCACATTGTTGGCCGTTTGGGCGTCTATAACCTCTGTATCCGTGACTGGTGATCCAACGTCGTGTATCTCCAGCGATTGGAGTTTGGCCCATTGGAAAAGCTCGCTACCGGCGGTCCGATAAATTTTTGTTCGTAGCCCGGCGCTACCAAACACCACGAGACGGTTCTTACGGACGGTAGGCAACAATAGGGGTTCACCCACGGTGGAAAAAACCGGTAGGACAGCATGCGGCTTGTGCTTCGTATGCTGACACAGCCATTGTGCCGACTCCTCACGATTGGTCATCCAGAAGTCCGACATTTCAGCCATACGGCGCACCACGTGGCGCTGCACGGGCGACAGCCAAAATGCGGATTTCCAGGGCGGCCCAAAGGCATAAAGCTCGTGGAAGAAGACACCAAACTTTTTGATTTTATGCCGTTGCCCCTCCATCGCACGCAAAAGCCACAGCGCGGTCCCTCGTTTACTGTATTCGTAACCAGTCATCATGAGCACGACAGAGTCACCCGCCTGGATTTTGATATGTCCAATAGTAATAGTACCTATGGAAAGCGGCACAAGATTGACAATGTCAGCCCCCATTTCCGCTTGTACAATGCGCGCAAAATCATATACGCCCCCTGGCCTTCCAGATATAACAAAATGAATCATTAAGTCCCCGTTTATCTGCATTATCTACCACAATTTACCACTGCCTGGTTACTCAACGCACAGATATGTCAACCAGTGCGTGTCAGACAGAATCGGCGCAAGCGAAGCGTTGCCGTAACGAGGAAATGCCGCAGTTCCGGCGCAATCCATAACGCCCAGATAACGCTGAATGACACAAAGATGGTAATAACCAATATGCTTTGCGCAGAGATAATGCCTTGAGGCGCCACCACCGCCGCCAAGCCGATCAGTGCCGTGGCGGGGAGAGCATGCCTCATGCTGAAGGGAAGCCGGGCTAAATAGAAGAGCACTAATGCTTCGATCGCGCCTCTCAAGCTCCATGCCAGCGCTGCCCCTGCCAGTCCCAGCCAGTGAATCCCACCCCAAAGCAGCAGCAGGAAAAACGGGAGCTGAACGAGATGCAGCTTGGCGGTAATGTCAGGACGGCCCTGTCCCTGAAGCAAGCTATAGGGGATATACGCGAGCCCGTTAATCCAAACACCGGCGAGCAGAATCATGCCCGCCGCCGCGGCATGCCGGGCAAACCCCGGGCTGATCCAGTGGCTCAGGAACAGAGGAAGGCTCACCATGCCGACGATGATTACCAACGTCATGACGGCGAGAAGCAGGTTCAAACTGCGTTCCGCCAAAAGTCTGCCTTCTTCGCTTTCGCTACGCGAAAAGCGGGGAAACAGGCTGGTGACGAGGGCACCGGGAAGGATGGATACGCGGGTGACCAGATTGTAAGGCACGGTGTAATACGTCACGGCCTGAACGTTGAGCAGAGCGCCGATCAGCATGCGATCGAAGGTGGCAAGCACGGGCACGATGATGTTGCTGATGGAAATCCAGCCACCGTAGGTGAACAGGGCACGGGCGCGCGTACGGTCGAACAGCGCGGAAGGCACGATGGGCAAATAGCGCCAGACACCAGCGAACAGGGGCACCAATCCCGATGCGCGGGCAAGGACGATGGCGGGTATCAGCCAGGTGAGTTCAGGGCTGATGGAAATGGCCACGATGAGCGGGATGATTTGCGTCAGCGCGCTGTTCAACACACCATTGAGATTCACGTAGCCGAAACGTTCGCGGGCCTGAAGCGCACCGACAAGTACGCCACTCAGGGTACTCAGCGGTAGGGCTGCGACAATCCAGGGCAGACTGATGAGTACATTGCGGCGCAGGGCTTCGGACATGTGAAAAAAATGGGCGAAAACGGGTTGAGCGACGGCGTAGAGCACGGCGGCGCCTAACAGACCAAAGCCCAGATTGAGCCAGAACGCGGTCCAGAAGGTCGTACTGCGCACCGCCGGCGCTTCGGCATGCTGACGAGCTATATGGTAAGCCGTAGCCCGGGCGAGTCCCATATCGAAAACGCCAAAATAGCCGGTAAACAGCCAGACGATCGCCAGCACGCCATAGCGGGCCTCACCGATGGCGTGCAGGTAGATCGGTACGGTGACGAGCGCAACGCCCAGAGGTGCCATCTGCCCGAGGAGGTTGTAGAGGGTATGACGGCGGATACTCATCGGCGCTCCTGAAGGGCTTGCAAAGCCGCCGCCAACTCCCCCAGCACCATATTGATCTTTTGCTCACTTTTCGCCAACCAAGCCAGTCCCGGTGTTATGTAGCGCTCCAACTGCGTCGTGCGATGCAGATCCGTACCCCAGAGTGTGGGGAGTTCGCGGTCCAGCAGCCCACGGGCGAAGGCCTGCGGCTGTGTCCCGTATTGCCCGGCCAGGCTCCCGATATCGCACTGCATCCAGGCACCGGATTGTTCGATTTGCGGCAACCATGCGGATGGATCCTGCTCCACGTAGCGATAGCGTTCCACATGGGCCAGCACCGGTTGATATCCCGCCCGACGCAGCGCCCTGAGGACATCCATACCGCAGGGCGCGGGCATGAGGGCCGGGAATTCCACCAGGACGATTTTTTGCTTTCCCACGGGCAGATAGAGCACATCCCCCCGGTCGATGGCGGCGAACATCGTTTCATCGGCAAAATATTCGGCGGCGAGATGCAGGCCGAAACCACTGTCGATGCTTTGCCGCAGGGTATGGAAGGCTTCGCGCAGCCGATCGGGGGTATTGTCATAGACACCCGGATAAATATGTGGGGTAAGCACGGCCCCCAGATAACCGAGGGCGCGCATGCCGGCGATGGCGGTTTGCGTTTCTTCCAGGCTGCGCAGACCGTCATCCACCGCCGGGAGCAAATGGCAATGGAAATCCCAGGCGGCTGCCGCGGGTTCCCGTGCCGGAGCTTCCGGAGCCGCGGCTGGCCAGAGGCGGCGCAGTGCCTGTATCACCGTTTTTTGCCCAGGCGCTTCAGCAGCCGCCGCCATCCTTTAGCGGCGGGCTGTAATGACTGGCCATCGGCATCGACGCCGTAGCCGTAGCCGTAGCCGTAGCCGTAGCCGTAGCCGTAGCTCCCCTGGACGCGGATGCCGTTGATGATTAAACCCAGCGGTCGGCCCAGATTGAGAATTCCTTGCAAATGCTCCTGGTAGGCACGGCGCGGGGTATGGTCGATCTTGACAATCGTCAGCAGGCGGTCGACGAGCGGGCCGATGATCAATACATCGCCCACCATGGGGAAGGGCGGCGTGTCCATCAGGATGTAGTCGTAATGGGGACGCAGCTCGGCCAGTAATTGCGCCATTTTTCCCGATCCCAGATGTTCGCTGGGATTTGGCGGGACATTACCCGCGGTGATCAGGTCGACCCCCGTCTTTTCGTCGTGATGCAGCGCTTCCTGACTGGTAGAGCGACCGGCGGCGAGAATCCCCGCCAGACCGGGTTCCTGGGTGACACCAAACGCGCTGTGGGCATGCGGGTTACGCAAGTCGGCGTCGATCAGGAGGACCTTTTTACCATCTTGCGCCAAGGCCGTGGCGAGTTGAAAGGTCAGGGTGCTTTTGCCGTCACCGGGGGTGGCCGAGGTCAATGCGACGACTTGGCCGCCACCTTCTTTACCTGCCGCCAGATAAAAATTGCTGCGGAGTAGGCGCAGTGCCTCACCGTAGCCGGAGCGTGGATCCGGCATTTCGAATAACGTCTCTTTGCTTCGGGAGGCGGTCGGCGCCAGGGGCAGCAGTCCATACACCGGGAGAAAGGGATAGCGCTGCCGTAGCTCTTCGTCGCTGCGAAAGCCGGGGTGCAGGAGGTAACGGACGATAACGACGCTCAAGCCCAGCAGGACACCTAAAAGGCCGTAGAGCAGGACATCCCGTTTGGCATTCGGCGCTACCGGCAGATGCGCCACCAGGGCCGTATCCAGTATCCGGTTTTTGGTGAGGTTGCTGGCTTTTCGGATGGCGGCGCCTTCCTGCTTTTGCAGGAGGAACATATAGAGCTTGCCCAGCACTTCGCTGGAGCGCGTCAGGGAGATGACTTCCAGTTCAGAGCGGGGGTATTTGCCCATCTTGGCCTGATGCTCGCTGATGATGGTGTTTATGGACTGCAGTTGTTGCGTGGCGATTTTTTCCTGGTTCTGAACCAGCGTGCTGATGGCGGAGCGGATGGAGGCGATCTCGGCCTGGGCCTGCACCACCTGTGGAGCGGCGCTGGTGTACTGCTTTTGCAGGGAGAAGAGTTTGCTCTGCGCCGTGGCCAGCTTGGCACTGAGGCCGTTCAGGACGGGGTCCTGAACACTACTGAACAGGTAGGGATTTAACTTGGCACCGGGTTGTGCCAGGGCCTTGCGGATTTGCGCCAGACCGTAGAGGGTGATCTTGGCCTGGGAACGCTGGGTTTCGTAGTTGGCCAACAGACCGATCATCTCTTTGGCGCCGGCGGAAACTGAAATCACCCCGCTCTTGCTTTGGTAGCTCGCCAGGCGGGCGTCGGCAGTGGCCAGCGCGCTACGGATTTTTTCCAGTTGTCGGCTCAAATAATCATAGGTGGCCCCGGCCTGGTCGGTGCTCCAGGACCGGGTTTGATTCAGGTAGGTTTGCATCAGTGCGTTGGCGAAATCCTCGGCGATAAAGGGGTTCCTGTTTTTGACTGAAACATGGACCAGGTAACTCGACTTGGCGTCCACGCTTCCAGGCCCGCTGCCCCGCAGTACCGAGATCGCGTCTGAGTGGGCTATGGAGTTATACACCGCCAATGCATTTTTGATACGAATGCGGTATTGCGTATTGGCGGGCGGTACGTACTGTGCTTTTACCGCGTGCAACATCAGGCGCAATCCCGGCCCGACGGCGGGCTGGTTGAGTTGGCCGCTGAGCAATATCTGCCGGTCATGGAGTATTCGGTAATGGCCTCCCTGGCCAAATGCTACGGTGAGGACCCGGCCTTGCAGGCTGGGGTCGGTCACGTGGGCGTAGAGTGCGTGCAGGGCATCCGGGGCAGGGGCATAGAGGGACAACGTCTTGCCGCCCAGTCGCCAGCCCGCATCGGTCAGCCCTGAAGGGCGGTGTCCGGCCTTCCAGATCTGGGCATTGATGCCGGAAGCGAGGATGGCGCGCTGCACGATATCCCTGCTCTGGAGAATTTCGATCTGGGTGACCATGCTGGAACCCTGGGCGATGCCCGTCAGCAGCGACAGACCGTCTGCACTCGCAGACGTCGACTGATCTTTTTCGGCTTGCCCCAGATAAAGGGTGCCACTGGCATTAAATACCGGTCGGGTACTCAACACCACGATCATGGCAAGGAAGGCAAAGGCGCCGCCCAGGATGACAGGCCATTTCCAGCCGGTTTTGATGGCTTGGAGCACCGGCCCCAGATTGATCTCGTCACTGGCCTGCGCATCATGGCCACCAAGCATCCCCGCATGACTGGTCACTGCAGATCCGCCGTTTGAGGTATTTTGTGCTGTGCCGTTATCGATCACGATATATCCTAGTGCGTCAAATACTTTATAGAAACGAAGGGGTTCAGCACTGCGCTGATGGTCTGCAGCGACGGCAATATCAACTGCAGTGTCTGGTTCCAACTGCTGATGTCCGTCTGCGGCACGAAGACGATATCTCCGGACTTGAGGAAGAACGGCGCCGCTTTGCCTTCCAGAATGCGCCGGGCATTCACTACATAAAACTGCCCGGTGGCGCCTTCTGAGCGGATGATGCGAATTTCACTCAGGCGCGCAATTGTGAGGTTGTTCACGTTCATGCCCGCATCAGACAAAGCCTGCAACAAACTCAGACGACCATTGACAAAGGGGACCGCGCCCGGCTTCACTACCGCGCCAAACACGTAGGCGCGCATGGTGGACACGCTGGGGACCACCACCGTGTCGCCGCTTTGCAAGGGGATATTCTGTTGTAAATCACCGGCCATGATCAGTTGATGAAAGTTCACCGGCAGTTTTTGGCCGTCTTGCACCACATAAGCACCGCGCAGATTGGCCTGGGCCAGATTGACGGAGCCGCCCAACGCCATGGCCTCCAGGACATTCAGGGGCCGGTCGGAATACACCAGCCCCGGCGCGGTAAATTCGCCCAGCAGGTAGTAACGAATGCTATGTGCCACCTGTAGCTGTATGGTTACCTTCGGATCGATAACATAACGGGCGTAAAGTCGGGTGAGCCGGACTTGCAGTTGCATCGTGGTCATCCCCGCCACATGCACCACGCCCAGCAGCGGCAACTGAAGGTTGCCGTCATTGCTGACGAGGGCACCAGCCAGTCCGATAGCAGTAGAACCGGTGCCGGGTATGGAGAGATCCGGATGCATATAGACCGACACCGAAACCACATCCCCTGCCCCCAGATGATAGGTGATGCTCCGGTGCAGGAGACGATCCATGGTCGCCGGGGAAAGATGATCTTCGTGCTGGGAAAGTACCGCGGAGGGCAATGCCTGTTGTTGCTGTGGAGAGGTCGGCGCCGGTGACCCGGTCATGATCGCACAGCCGGTGAGGGCGCTGCTCATCAGCCCCAGCCATAAGCAACTGCGCCACCAGTGCAGGCCCCGGAGGGCTTTCGATAAGGACGCTTTGATTTGGGTATTAAAATTTGCCGTAGAAGCCAACGCCATCTCCAAATATCATGAAACCATAGTCGCTCTTGGCAAAATAGCGGTTCGTGAGGTCGGCGGTGAGCCAACCGATGAATCCACCCGCAACGACATCCGATGCCCAGTGGCCGTCCTGCGCCAGAATACGGCTGATCCCCACCGCAAAAGGGATCGTATACAGCCAGGGCTGAT
>JAJYPA010000090.1 GCA_021795795.1 Pseudomonadota bacterium
GCAACGACGCCTTGGCCTACGATCTGGCCGTCACCGTCAACGACTGGTGCCGCAACGAGCAGGACGGGATTGATGAAACGCGCGCTCGCGCAATGCTGGCCGGTTACCAGGATGAACGCCCGCTCAATGACGACGAACGCGCCGCCTGGCCCGGACTGCTCCGAGCCGCCGCCATGCGCTTCTGGCTTTCGCGACTCAAGGATCAATGCTTCCCCCGCGAAGGCGAAATGACTTATCAGAAAGATCCCGAAGTCTTCCGTCGCCTGCTGATCGCCCATCGGGCACAGGCAGACACCACCCGCACCTGGCTCAATGGCTGAATCGCTTCCGGTCGGTTCGCCTCCTCTGCCGCCCATCATTCTGCACGGGCGAACGGGAGACCCGGTCATCATCGACCCACCGCTGGCGCTCGCCCCCATGGCCGGTGTGTCCGATCGCCCTTTCCGTCAGCTCTGCCGCGAATATGGCGCGGGGCTGGTCGTCACGGAAATGATGAGTGCCAAGCCGGAACTGCAATCCAGCACCAAAAGCCGCCTGCGACAAATCGACAGCAATGACATCGAACCCAGGGCTGTGCAACTGCTGGGCAATGATCCGTTTGAGCTGGCCGAAGCCGCCCGATTTGCGGTCGCGCAAGGTGCCCAACTGATCGATCTCAACCTCGGTTGCCCCGCCAAGAAGGTGTGTAAGAAAGCGGCAGGATCTGCGCTCATGGCCGAGCCCGACACCGTCGCCCGTCTACTGGACGCGCTGGTGACCGCCGTTGATTGCCCGGTCAGTTTGAAAATGCGTACCGGCCCCGACCGCAACTGGCGCAATGCCGTTGCGATCGCAAAAATCGCCGAAAATGCCGGTATATCCATGCTGTCGATCCACGGACGCACCCGCGCAGACCGCTACGAAGGTGAAGCGGAATACGACACCATTGCCGAGGTGGTTGCGGCCGTCGAACTGCCCGTGCTCGCCAATGGCGACATCACCACCCCGCAGAAAGCCCGGCAGGTAATCGCTCATACGGGCGCCTCGGGCATCATGGTCGGACGAGGCGCATTCGGTCAGCCTTGGATTTTCTCCGCGCTGAAAGCAGAGCTCACCGGCCAAGCACTCCCCAACGCACCAGATCGTGCAGAACGCTTTGATGTCGTCAAAGAACAATTTGAAAAAATCTATCAACATTATGGCGACTCATTAGGAATTCGCATCATCCGAAAGCATCTGGGCTGGTATGCTTCGTCCCTTGATTTGGGTGAAGAAGATCGAGCTGTGTTCAACCGCTTCGAACACCCACAACAGCAACGCCAATGGTTAGCGCAGCACGCTAAGGAATCTTTGCACGAATCCATCCGTGGCTTCGTGGGCTAGCGCCAGGTTCGCGTTCAGATACGCTCAGGCCGTTACACGCCCGGCCCGAGCTGCGCATTTCAATGACTTACGTCATTGAGCGGCAGGGCATCCATGCCCTGCACGGGAAGGTCTGCATTTGTGCAGACCTTCCCTAACAGATAACCTCTCTTACTCGGCTGAACAAATCCGCTTATGAATGCAAAACCACCCTCGGAAGAAATCCCCCTAGCCAACGGCCACTGGCAGTGTCTGAACACGGATGAAGCTCATGGGGACAACCCCGTTCAGCAGGCCGTGCGTGCAGCGCTTGATGCCCTGTGGGAAACGTTGGAAGGTGACCAGCCAAGCAATCTCTATGACCTCGTCATCGCGCAGATCGAACGCCCCTTGCTGGAAACGGCGATGATGCGCTGCGATCAAAACCAGTCCCGCGCGGCCGAATGCCTCGGCATCAATCGCAGCACCCTGCGCAAGAAACTCAAACAGCATCAATTACTGCCCGGCGAGGGCTAAAACCGGGCAAAGGCGCCTTAAAGAAGGGCGCTTCGAAAACTCAGGGCTTCCTTGGCACAAGGATGTGAGTAGCCCAGGATGCACTTATTCAGCCGCGCCTGAACTGCCTGCCCGTACTAATAATCGTCGAATAATCTCCCCGGCCACAATGTGACCGAAAATATTCGGCATATAACTGATCGTGCCATTGACGGCTCTCGAGCGAATGCCGGTGTCTGTGGGTACATGCGGGGCTGGTTTGCTTGGCAGTTCGGTGGAGTACACGACCGGGATATCCAGTGTGCAATCGAGTCGGCGAAGGCGCGTGCGCAGCACACGCGCAAGGCCACAACCCTGCACTTCAGCCAGTGTGCCGACCCGCACGGCACGCGGGTCGATGCGGTTGCCAGCGCCCAGCGCCGTCATGGTCATAATGCCCCGTGCCCGGGCTTCGGCCAACAATACCGCTTTCACGCCAATCGAATCGATGCAGTCGGCAATCGCGTCCATGGGGTGCTGTTCCAGCAATTCGACCACGCCGGATTCTTGCAGGAAATAAGGCAAAGGCACGGTGGTGATGTCGTTACGGATCGATGCGAAGCGCGCTACGGCGACCTTGGCCTTGCTTTCCCCAATCACCGCTTCGGTGGAGAGCATTTGCCGGTTGAGGTTCGAACGGCCGAATTTGTCGTGATCCAGCAGGTACACCGTGCCCACACCGGCCCGCACGAGCGATTCGGCGCATGCGCCGCCCACACCACCCAAACCGGCGACCAGAACCCGTGCCCGACAAAGCACTTCCAATCCGTTTTCGCCAATCAGCAATTCAGTGCGCTCTTCCAATCGTTCAGACATCACTATCATTCCAGTCTAAAGAACCTCATTATGCGCAAAATTCGCCCATTTCGCCGTGCAGCAACTAGAATCATCTGCATGGCTTTTATTCATGGTCTTGATTAAGCTTCATCCATGAATATTTTTTACCCAATACAGGCTCAATCACGGATTTTCACAGCGCGATGACAGCCCACCCAACCAACAATCATGACGGGCCACAACTCGATGACTCAGCAGCCGTGCAGCCTCTAGTCGAGCAGATGGAACGCCAGCAGGCTTTATTGCAATCCTTGCTTGGGCAGATCGACATTCTCATCTCTGCCGCCGACGAGCATGAGCTGCTGGATGTCGTCTGTACGCAATTATTGGCTTCCGGTTTGTTTGTCGGGGCTTGGCTCGGTCAAGCGGCATCACCCAAGGCAAATGACTTTACGGTAATCGCGGCGGGCAGTAATGGGCAAACCATTCTGGATGGGCTCTCGCAAGAGCAACGATCGCTGTTGAGTACTTTTCTGGCACGCGCCCAGTTTCAGGATCAAGTATTCATTGAGGAATCTGATCACACCGAACTCACCGAAGCCTGGCGTCCGTTCGCGCCAGATGATGCACATCTGAGCATATTTTTCATTCCTGTCTTTCGCAATGAATTGCCCTGGGCCGTCCTGGTGGTGGTTCATAGTCACAATCAGGCTTTGGACCGTCTCGTGAGCGGCACCCTGACTCGCATGGGCGAATTAATCGACACGGCTCTGGGCCAACTGGATTTGCGCAAACAGCTGAGCGAAGAATACGAACGCACCGCCTATTTGGCCTACCACGACGCGCTGACTTCGTTGGCGAACCGCCGTTTTCTCGACGAAGAGCTACCCAAGGCGATGGCACGCGCCGGGCGACATGACCAGTCACTCGCGATTGTGATGCTGGATATCGATGATTTCAAACCAATCAACGACGAATATGGTCATGCCGTCGGCGATGAACTGCTCGTCTGCTTCGCCAAACGTTTGCACAAAACCCTGCGGTCTTCGGATTTGGCCGTTCGCCAGGGCGGCGATGAATTTATTTTGCTCATTGAAGGCATCAACTCCAAAAATGAGCTGACACAGGGGTTTCAGCGCATTCAGGAAAGTCTGGACAAACCCTATGAACTGCCCAAAGGCAAAACCCGCGTTCGGTTCAGTATGGGAATCACCGTGTTCCCGGAAGATAATTCACCCCCCGATCTGTTGATTCGACATGCCGATGCGGCGCTCTATGCCAGCAAAGATCGTAAATACGAAAGGGATAACCCCTGGCTATTCTGGCACGAGCTGAGTAGTAACAACCAACCCACTTCAGGCGAACTGTTTGATCGCACCCCGGCCTACGGGGCCGAGGCGGCCGCCTTGATCGGCAAAGTGTCGGCTGAAATAACACAGTTGACCGAAGGCTTTGTGGATCGGTTTTACCGGGAACTGACCGCCGTAGATGGTGATTCGGCAAAAATCATCTCCTGGCTCAGTGCAGAGGAATATGAACATTTGCGTTCAAGGCAAACCGAGCATCTTGTATTTCTTCTCTCGGCTGATCTCACCGAAAAAGCCCACCGCGACAGGGCGCGTACGGTCGGCGAGATTCACGCCTTCATTGGCGTCTCGGCAAGCAGCCTCGTGCGTGCCATTACCGTATATATGCATCAATTCGATCTTGCTTCGCTTAAATTCCAGCTGGGCCGAAGGGATTTCAATAACTTAGAATCGATCATCACCAGCCGTCTGAGCGTCGAGCTCTCTGAAGAACTCGAAGCCGAAGAACAGGTAAGCGCACAATTTCAGGCGGGACTCAACGCTATCGATGCCTTGAGCAGAGGCAACACATCGTGGCAAAACTTCAACGAGCAACTGCTTGATATTCTCTGCGCGCTTCCGGCCATTAAAGCCGCCTGGATCGGCGCCCCGGATGAACAGGGTCAGTTCATCATTAATTTTGCCCACTACGAGGAAGAGCTCGAAAAGATGCTTGAAGCGTATCCTGACAAGATTGCGCCACCCAGCATTCTGACGCAGGAAACAGATAGGCGGGGATCGACTGGACTTGCCTTCGAAACCGGACAAGTTCAACGCATCAATAACTTTGCAACCAGCCCCAGCGCCGAAAAATGGCGGGCCGTGGCGCAACACACGGGCATTCGCAGTTCGGTGAGCATCCCTATTCTGGATGCACAACGCCGACCGGTCGCCGTGCTCACGCTCTACGGCGCTTATCCTGGCATGTTTGAAGCGCCACGCAGCGCCTCCTTCAGCCATCAGCTTGGTTTTATCGTCAGCCAGACCTGGGGCCAACTTGATCAGGATTCGAGCGCCAACGTCTCCATTCATGAAATCGACTTATGGCGTGAAGCCCTTTATGGCGACGGCCTGCGCTTCGTCTACCAACCGATCATTGACCTGAACACCGGTCAACTCAAAAAAGTAGAGGCGCTCGCTCGACTGGATTTACCCGATGGCCGCACCATCATGCCCGGTCAGTTCATTTCCCGTCTCAATGAACGCCAGATCATTTACCTGTTCAAAAAAGGCCTTGAACTATGTTTACGGCAACTGAGCCTGTGGCATCAAAACAAGCACATAAACAGTGTGGGCTTGTCTCTTAATTTGCCCTTGGAAGCGTTACTGCATGAACAGTGCATTGCCTGGGTTCACGATGCGTTGACTCATGCCAATGTACCGGCCAGCCATTTATGGCTTGAGATATTGGAACACTCCGAAACTCAAGAACAAGAGTTCATGATCCAACAAATGCAAAAATTGCATGAACTTGGCGTGCATCTGTCCATGGATGATCTGGGCGCAGGTTACAACAGCCTGATCCGCCTGAACATGATGCCATTTGATGCCGTTAAGATCGACCAGGCGCTTATCCGCTCGGCGTATGACGATCCGCCTCGGATCATCAAATTCATCGGCGCCTTGATTCGAATGACACAACTTATTGATTTGGATGTTGTCGCAGAAGGCTTGGAGCACCCGGATCTCATCGAAGTCGCACGAATACTTGGCGCCGAGCAGGGACAGGGATATGGCATTGCTTTTCCAATGCCCCCTGCGGAGATTGAAATCTGGGTTAAAAACTACGGAGCCAATCAACCCAAGGGCTACCCAATAACACCCATGGGTGCCATGGCCGCGCATTTGCTGCTGACCGAAAATACAACCCAAAAGTGCGTCCATGTCTTGGATGGGAACGACCCTATCGCGTGCCCGGTACATCACTTTATCGAACAGAATGGTTTGATCGACAGCAAAATTGATCGTGCGCATCGAGCGATTCATACCACCAATCAAAAAAATCAGAAGCTCTACGCGAAGCGCGTAAATGAGTTTCAAGCGCTGTTTAGCACGTTGATCATCGAACCACCCCCCAAAATCGACAAGGGAAAAACCTTGTCGAATGACACTCAATGATGAATGCCATGCAAACACTCAACTGCCTGATCGTCGGTGGCGCTGTGCGTGATCAATTGCTGGGCCGCCCCGTCCATGATCGGGATTGGGTGGTGCTGGGCAACACGCCCGAGTCGATGCGTGCGCAGGGGTTTTTGCCGGTAGGTAACGATTTCCCGGTTTTTTTACATCCCGAAACCCGTGAGGAATATGCCCTCGCGCGCACCGAGCGTAAATCCGGGCGCGGCCACCAAGGGTTCACCTTCCACGCCGACCCCGACGTGACGCTCGATGACGATCTGCAACGACGCGATTTAACCATCAATGCCATGGCGCAAACTGCCGATGGCACACTGATTGATCCGTTCGATTTCAAACGTGATCTTGATGCCCGCATCTTGCGCCACATCGGCCCCGCTTTTGCCGAAGACCCCTTGCGCGTGTTGCGCGTCGCCCGCTTTGCCGCTCAACTGGCGCCCTTCGGCTTCACACTGGCACCCCAAACCCGTGACCTGATGCAGGCAATGACCGCCAATGGCGAGCTCAACGACCTGACCGCCGAACGGGTTTGGCAGGAAACCCAGAAGGCACTGGCCAGCCCCGCGCCCGCCCGTTATTTCGATATTCTTCGCGATGTCGGCGCGCTGGCCGTGCTGTTCCCGGAAGTCGACGCCCTGTTCGGCGTGCCGCAACCGGAGAAATACCACCCCGAAATCGACAGTGGCATTCACACCCTACTGGCGCTGACCGCCGCCGCCAAACTAACCGAAGATGTCGGCATTCGCTTCGCCGTGCTTTGTCACGATCTGGGCAAGGCACTGACGCCACCGGAAGAATGGCCGCGGCACATCGGCCATGAAGCCCGCGGCGTGGCCCCTGCCACCGCACTCTGCGAACGGTTACGCGTGCCCAAACCCATCAAGGAATTGGCGATTCTCGTCACCGCGCAACACGGTCGGGTGCACACATCAATGGAAATGCGCCCGGCTACTCTAGTGGATCTGATCGAGTCACTCGATGGATTAAGACGACCTGAACGGATGGAAGCGGTGCTGCTGGCCTGCCACGCCGATGCGCGTGGGCGTTTGGGCTCGGAAAACTGCGATTACCCGCAAGCCGACCGCGTCCGTGCGTCCGCTGAGGTGATCCGTTCGGTGTCGCCGGAAGCGTTTGTCGCTCATGGGTTGAAAGGGCTTGCCATCAAAAACGCCCTGCATCAGGCGCGGGTGCGGCTCTTGGCCGAGCAACTGTCGCGAGAAGCAGAGACGGATCAAAGAGCCTCTGATTGAATCCCGCTTGCCCAGCTAAGTGAGTAGGATCCGGCATGCCAGACAAACTTCGCACTCGCTGTGCGGGCTTACGCCAGTTCCGCATTATCCAGCGCCGTCCCTGACGGCGCTTGTCCCATCAAAGGAGATGGAGACCACGGCCTCACACCCTCACCCCGACCCTCTCCCATCAAGGGAGAGGGGGACACTTGGCTCACCCGCGTTGTGTGAAAGCGTTTCAGGAAAATGCTGCATGCCCATTTCGTCCCCTCTCCCCTTGTGGGAGAGGGTTAGGGTGAGGGGGAAGGATGCCCGTTTCGGACCCTCTCCCCTTGTGGGAGAGGGCTAGGGAGAGGGCTAGGGTGAGGGCCTGGGTGAGGGCCTGGGTGAGGCTATGCTGAGGAGTTAAAACCAATCTCAACGCCTTTCATTCCATCCTGCAAAACCAAGGATGGCCTGAGCGCCGCACTCAATCGTTCAGCAATTCCACCAAAAAAGGCTGCCCGTCGCGCCACCGAAGACGCAGCAGACATGCATATTCGGTATCGACATAATGCGTGGCGATCAGCTGGGCATTGAGCGCCCAGACCGCGGCCGCACGGATGACGACGGCATGGCCGATGATCAGGATTTTCCCGCCCGCTTCCTCAGCACTGGCGTGCTTCGCGAGTGCGGTGGTCACCCGTGAAAAAAAGGCATCCATGCCTTCTCCGCCCTCGGGCATTCCGTTGACGGGATCGGCCTTGTACGCCAGATAATCGGCCGTGAATTCTTCTTTGACTTCACGGTGACTCAGACCTTCCCAGCAGCCGAACCCCCGCTCGCGCAGGTTGGCATCGATCTCAAGCGGCAGCCCACGCTCGGCGGCAAGCTTTTCGGCAAATGCCCGGCAACGGATCAGCGGAGAGGAAACAATTTTCGTCCAGCTCGCCTTGCCCACCGACTCCTGCGCCGCCACACGATCTCGCATCTGCGCCCAACCCAGCTCACTTAACGGGTCATCAATCCGATCACCGCGATAACGTTTGCCACCAACCGGTTCGCCGTGGCGCATGAGGTCAATTTCCACCCGCATCAAAGCAACCAACCAGAAAGCGTGAGCATGGCAACGACACCCAAGCCGATTAAAAGCGACCGCAGAACAAGTGCTGAGGCATTTTTGTACCAGCGGGACTGATCGGCCAGGCAAGCTTCACCCTCAGCACAATCATCCTCGCGCTCGAGCTCCAAAGCCGCGTGGCCCACTCGTCCGACCAAAGCGGCATTTTTTTGCGCCAAGGACGCCTCGTTTTCATCCCCGCCATTGATCCAGGCATCGAGTCCGCGATTGAAACCACCCGCCAGCAACAACAGGACAGCATAGAGCCGAGCAACGGGCCAATCGAGCACGGCCTGCACCCGACCCGGCAGGTTCATCTCGCCCGATTCCGTTGACGTCGGCTGGGCCAGCCAATCGGAAAGTCGATAGAACACAGCGCCCGCCGGACCGAACACAACAAACCAGAACAACACGGCAAACCATTCCTGAAAACCAAGCGCAATGATTCTTTCGGCGAGTTGCTGGGTCGTGGCCGTTTCGGCATCCAGCGAGGTGCCTTCCGCCAGTTTGGTACGACAGTGCGCTGCCCCCGCCTCGTCTTCCTGCTCACAGGCTTCGTACAGGGCTGTCACCTGTTGATTTATCTGCCGTGGAGCCAGCAGGAGCAACAGTATGGCGATCGAAATCAGCAGATAGATCAGCAGACCGATGAGCGAGCTCCCCACCGACGACATGAACCAGGCAATCAGCAATGGGAACAGAATCCAGATCAGACCCAGTGTCAAAGGGGCACCGAGGGTTTTCGAGAGTCGATCACGAATGCTCAGTACCTGATTTTCGATGGCCCGGTCGGCCCGCACATCATCGAGCGTCGTCCAGAAGCGTTCCAGAACCATCACGACAATCAGGATCAACAGTTTCATAACGATGGCTCCGTGGGGAAAAAATCAGGTTAAAAACGTGGCTTTGCCAGCATTCGAGCGTGCATCAGGCAACACGAAGACCATCCGGCAGCCGCCCGGCCAGATGGCCCCAGTTGAACGCTGGCCCCGGGTCTGTCTTGCGGCCCGGCGCGATTTGCTCGTGCCCGCGCACGTCGGCGAGATCAGGATAGCGTTGTTTTAATGCCGCCAGCACTTCCAGCAACTGATCGTATTGCACCGAGGTGTATTGGTCGGTATCCGTGCCTTCAAGCTCGATGCCAATCGAATAATCGTTGCAGCGCTCCCGACCATTGAATTCCGACTCCCCCGCGTGCCAGGCCCGGCGCGTGAACGGCACGAACTGGATCATCGAACCATCCCGCCGGATAAACACATGTGCGGACACCTGAAGGTGGGCGATTTGTGCATAGTACGGGTGCTCATTCGGGTCCAGCGTTCCGGTGAACAACTGCTCAACGCCATCACCGCCATACCCACCCGGCGGCAGAGAAATACCGTGCACGACAACAAGCGAGATGGCCATATTCGACGGCCGATCATCGCAAAAAGGCGAACGGACATAACGCACGCCGCTTAATGTTTCGGTTTTGGGATCAACGATCATAATTGCCTCCTGACAAGCTGCTAGCGAATCCATTCAAATACACTCGTATTTTAACGCTTGCCATTCTACATCGCTTGATCTAAAGTCAAATACAACATGCATACCGGTCGGTATGCTGATGGAAATCTGGATGGGAAAGTACGGCAATGCACAACCCAAAATATATTTGAGGCCCAATATGACGCCTGATCTGACGCGCGAGAAAATCCTGCAAGCGGCCGCGGCCGAAATTCATCGGCAGGGTTTTCAGGCGGCCAGCATCGCCCATATTCTGGCATCGACGGGGCTAACCAAAGGCGCGCTCTATCACCACTTTCCATCCAAGCAGGCCTTGGGGCTGGCGGTTGTGGATGAAGTCATCCGCAAGGGGCTTGAAGAACGTTTGCTCAATCCGCTGCGTGAAGCGAACGAGCCACTCGACACCCTGCTCGCGTATATGGATAACCGCATCCGCGAACTGACCGACGACGCCTTCGAACTCGGCTGTCCGCTGAACAATCTCGTGCAGGAAATGAGTCCTATCGATGAAGCGTTCAAAACGCATCTCGACCACATTCTGCATGCCTGGCAAGTCGTGATCGAGCAGGCGCTCAACAAGGGGCAGACGCAAAACCGGATTCGACAGGATGTGGATTGCAAAGCCGCGGCGCTGTTTATTGTTTCTGCCTGGGAGGGTTGTTGGGGAATGGCGAAGAACCGCCAATCCGCCCAGACGTTCCGGTCGTGCATGGCGCAATTGAGTCAATTTGTACTGAGCCTCGCGCCCGCCGCATGAAATCGGGCTGAGTGAAATCAATAACAGAAAATATAGTTAAGAGAATCCGAAAAGCTCCGATTGGGTTTTTCGAACGGTATCTGGGCGGGTGGCCATTGCAAGCCGCTCGACAGGTACATCGCGAACCAGACCGAACAAGGCTGACCAGTGCCCACCTAACTGTTCAGGCCGAGTCATTCAGGATTTGGGTACGCGATTTTTTGGGCGAATATACATACCGAACGGTCGGTATATTAAATATTTGTTTTCTTTGTTCAGGCTTTTTTTCAGGAGAGATCATCATGTCTTTGATTCAAATCACCCCACCAGAACAGGCAGAAGGTCAATTGGCCGAAACCTACCGCGAAATCCAGGATCTTTTCGGCATGGTGCCAAACGCCATGCAAATAGGCAGCGCCAGCCCGGAACTGCTCGACAGTCGCTGGCAAGCCACGCGCTATTTTCGCAGTCAACCCAACTTGGGAAGGGCATTGCAGGCTACTATTCGCCTGCTGGTTTCCGATGCCAACGATTGCGCCTATTGCGTGGACTTCAATGCCGCCATGCTCATCAACACCTGCGACCAGACTCCGGAGCAAGTCGCCGCGACACGGCAAGATCCGAGTCAGACACCGCTGTCCGCCAAAGACAAGGCGCTGTTGTTGTTCACGCTCAAATCCCTGCACACCCCCGCAGAAGTTAATGCCGAAGACGTCGCCGCCCTGCATGCGCTAGGCTGGACTGATCGCGATATGCTGGATGCAGTAACGCTCGCGGCCTATAACCGCGCGGTGGACATGATCCTCAACACCTTTAAGGTTGAACGGGATTTTTAATCTGCCCTGCTAAAAATCGGAGCAACGGTAGATAAGTCATCTTGTCTACCTCTATCAACTGTTGTGTCACCCTGTTCTGGAGAACACCATGAATCTTGCGGGCGTGTATGCCTTAATCATCTTGTCGACCTTCTTCTGGGGCGCGAATTTCGTGCTGGCCGGATTTGTCCTCAGCGATATTTCTCCGCAATGGTCCGCTGCGTTACGCTTTGGTCTGGCTGCGCTGATCCTGCTGGGCGTGGCCCTCAGCCAGAAAGCCCCTTTGTCCACGTTGATGCGTCAACACGGTGCCAGCTATTTCACGCTGGGTATCATCGGTGTGGCGGGGTTTAACCTGCTGTTTTTCTTCGCCCTGCAAACCACCAGTGCCGATAACGCAGCGCTGATCATGGCCACCAATCCCCTGCTGACCACCTTTCTGGCCTGGCTGATTCTCGGCGAGCATCCCGGCTGGCAACGCCTGATCGCCTTGCCGGTGGCGTTGCTGGGCGTCACGGTGGTGATTTCCGATGGCAATCTCGCCCATCTGCGCGATTTGCATGTCATGACGGGCGACTGGCTGATGCTGGCCGCGAATCTGTGCTGGGCGTTTTACAATGTACTGAATCGCCGACTGATGCCCAAAACGGTCAGCCCGACCGTCAACACGGCACTGATCGTATCGGCGGGCGCGCTGGTTTTACTGGTCGTGGCCGGATTCAACCCGCAAGGGCTTCACCCGCTCTCGCTGCAAGCCGGCTTTGCCATGGCCGGGCTCGTCATCGGCGGCACCGTACTCGCCTACCTGCTCTGGAACACCGGCATCGCCCGTCTGGGCGCGGGCCGCACGGCCCTGTTCATGAACCTGATTCCGGTCTTCGCCATGCTGAGCGCCATCACCATCGGCACCTACCCCACGCCCATGCAGTTGCTGGGCGGCGCGATTGTGTTCAGTGGTTTGCTCATCAGCATGATCCCGTACCGGAAAAAACCGCCTGCCCTACTTGAAGCGGCCTGATCGTTTCGGACAAAATCGTGCCACTCATTCAAGCCCAAGATCACAGGAGCACAAACATGCCATCAGAACGAGCCGAACGCGGCATGGACATCTTGCGGCAGATCAACCCGCAGTCGGCGCAGGCGCTGTTTTCCGAGCTGGAATCCATCGCCCCGGATCTGAGCCGCTTCGTCACCGAATTTGCCTACGGCGACATCTATGCCCGCCCCGGCCTTGGCTTTCGCGAGCGCGAAATGATCACCGTGGCCGCCCTAACCGCTCAAGGCAATGCCGCACCGCAACTCAAATCCCATATTGTCGGTGCGTTGAATTCGGGCTGCACCGAACAGGAAATCATTGAAATCATGCTCCAGATGGCGGTGTACGCCGGGTTTCCCGCCGCCATAAACGGCATCATGGCTGCCAAAGAGGTCTTCGCTGCCCGAAAGGCAAACGAAACCGATCCCGCCTAAGCCCCACCTAAACCGATGGATTTATGTCGAATCGGGTCACGCCGGGCCTTGAGCGTGTGCGATCACTCCGTTTAAGGCGGCCAACACCGCCTGCTGACGAACGGAGGCCCGATCACCATCGAACTGGAATCGGGTCGCCCACGTGTCGCTGCTCTCGCCCGGTATTGATGAGTCGGCCCGAAACCGCCACGCAATCCAGACCGTACCCACCGGCTTTTCCACAGAGCCGCCACCCGGCCCCGCGATCCCGCTGATCGCAACCGAATAATGCGCGATGCTGTTCGCCAACACCCCGGCAGACATCGCCAACACGCACTCCCGACTCACCGCGCCGAATCGCTCGAATATCGACTCGGGCACGCCCAGCAGCCGGGTCTTGGCCGCATTACTGTACGTCACAAAGCCGCATTCGAACCAACCCGAGCTGCCCGCCACCTCGGTGATCGCCGCCGCCAACCCGCCGCCCGTGCAGGATTCGGCTACGCTGATCCACCGTTTTGCCGATCCAAGGAGCACACCCAATTCTGCGGACAAAGCCAACACGTTCACACTGGATTCATTCATTATCGTCACCCCTTGTCTCGCACATACGCGCCAACCGTCCACCCGCCCCGTGCCATAGCGTTTCAAGCGCTGTTTCTGACAGCGTAGATTTTGCAGCCCTTCTTTTCAAAGAGGATATTGTCCGCACCTTTTCGAACTGATGCGCCCACCTCTTTACAAAGGGAGTCGAACCAGCGCCCTTTTGAACAAGTGCGCCTCCCTTTGTAAAGGGGGAACGTGGGAGGCTTGGATGGTATTGCGTTTGTGCAGACCTTCCTTAAGAGATAGTTGGCTCCGTAACGCTTTCATCATCCTGTAATGCGGCAATCAGCGGGCACGAAACCGGGTTATGCCATGCATGGCAGGCAAGTACGAGCTCAGACAACACGGCTTCCATGTGCGCCAGGTCGGACATCTTCTCGCGCACGACCTTGAGCTTGTGCTCGGCCAGGCGTCTGGCTTCGTCGCAATGCGTGCCGTCCTCCAAGAGCAGCAGTTCGGCGATTTCGTCCAGGCTAAAGCCCAGCCGCTGGGCCGATTTCACGAATCGCACCCGTGCCACATCCGCCTCGCCGTAGCGGCGAATGCTGCCGTAAGGCTTGTCCGGCTCCGGCAACATGCCCTTGCGCTGATAGAACCGGATCGTCTCTACATTCACCCCGGCTGACTTGGCCAAGGCACCGATAGTCAGATTTTCAAAAAAAATTCCCATGCCGCTTGACTCCGTACTTAGGTACGGAAATAAGGTTACGCCGTTGGTTATTCATTTGAAAGGAGATGAATCATGTCACAACAGAAAACCGCTCGTTTACCGCTCATCGGCGGTGTCATCGCCGCCATCGGCGCCTCCCTGTGCTGTATTGGTCCGCTGGTTCTGGTCATGTTGGGTGTCAGCGGGGCATGGATCGGCAATCTCGCCGCGCTGGAACCATTTAGACCCTATTTTCTCGGGGCGGCGTTAGTTGCCTTGTTCTTTGCCTGGAAAAAAATCTATCGCGCGCCCGCGGCGGCAGCCTGCACGCCAGGTTCCTTGTGCGCCATGCCCCAGACCAACCGGATCTACAAGGTACTTTTCTGGGTCGTGGCTGTATTTGTCGTTCTGGCCATGACCTTTCCGTATATCGCCCCACTGTTCTATTAAATAGGAGTCATATCATGAAAACCATGATTTCGGCACAAGCCAAAAAAATCCTGCTTGCCACCGTTCTTATGTTTGCCTTCACCGACGCGGCTTTCGCCGCCCCCCGCACCGTCACCCTGTCCGTTCCCGGCATGTACTGCGCGGTTTGCCCGATCACGGTGAAAAAAGCGCTGGAAAAAGTCCCGGGGGTATCCCAGGTCAATGTCTCGTTCGAGAAAAAAGAAGCCGTCGTGACCTTCGATGATGCCAAAACCAATATCAAGGCGTTGGAAGATGCCACCTTCGATGCGGGTTATCCTTCCACTGTGCAAGAGGAAAAAGCCAAATGAATGACCAAACCCTCCATGTAACCGGCATGACCTGCGACCACTGCGCCGAATCCGTTAAAAAGGCTCTGCTTGCGGTTGACGGCGTGACGCGCGCGGACGTGTCGTATCCGGATGCCACTGCCCACGTGGAAGCGGCCGCGAGCACGCCCGTCGCCGCACTGCTCGATGCCGTACGCGCCAAGGGCTATCGCGCAGAAGTCGGCGCTCCGGCAAGCTGCGGCAGTGCGTGCGCTGCCAAAACCCAACTCAGTGTCGCCATTATCGGTACCGGCTCCGCCGCCTTCGCCGCCGCCATCCGCGCGGTCGAGGGTGGCGCGGATGTGACTGTGATCGAAGCCTCTACTATCGGCGGCACTTGCGTCAATGTCGGCTGCGTGCCCTCGAAGATTCTCATCCGCGCCGCCCAAGTGGCGCACCTGCAAGCAGGGCATCCGTTTGATGGTCTCGCCAAATGCAAGCCGATAATGGATCGCAAGACGCTGGTTGCCCAGCAACAGGCGCGGGTGGACGAACTGCGCCACGCAAAGTATGAAAGCATTCTGGAAAGCAATCCGGGCATCAGCCTGCTGCGTGGCTTCGCACGCTTCGACGATGCCAAGACGCTCGTTGTGCGCCGGGACGATGGCAGCGAGCAGCGTCTCACGCCCGACCGCATCCTGATCGCCACCGGGCGCTCGCCACAGATTCCGGACGTGCCAGGGCTCGCCGGGACGCCGTTCTGGACATCAACGGAGGCATTGGTCGCCGAGCACATGCCGACCAACCTGATCGTGTACGGCGGCTCGGTGGTCGCGCTGGAACTAGCGCAAGCGTATCTGCGCCTGGGTAGCCGCGTCACCCTCGTGGCACGCAAAACACTGCTGTCGAAGGACGATCCTGCCATTGGCGAGATGCTCAAAGAGGTACTGGAAAAAGAGGGTATGCGGGTTCTCACGGATACCAGCGTGACTGCCGTGCGCTTCGACGGCAAGGCATTTGAACTGGATACAGACACGGGCGGGCTCCGCGGCGACCGGCTGCTGATTGCCACCGGCCGCAAACCGAACACAGAAGCCCTAAATCTCACCCAGGCAGGCATCCAGACCGACGAGCACGGTGCTATCGTCGTGGACGATCACCTGCGCACATCCGTGCCGCATATCTATGCCGCCGGTGACTGCACCAACGCGCCGCAGTTTGTCTACGTAGCCGCCGCGGCGGGCACGCGCGCCGCCATCAACATGACCGGCGGCGACGTGACGCTGGATCTCTCCGTGGTGCCCGCCGTGGTATTCACCGACCCGCAGGTGGCCGCGGTTGGGCTCACCGAAGCGCAAGCAGCAAAAGTCGGCATGGAAACCGACAGCCGCACCCTGACGCTCGACAACGTGCCTCGCGCCTTGGCCAACTTCGACACCCACGGCTTTATCAAGCTGGTGGCCGACAAACACACCGGGCGTTTGCTCGGCGCACAGGTGTTGGCAGGCGAAGGCGGCGAGATTATCCAGACCGCGGCGCTGGCGATCCGTCATCGCATGACGGTCGCCGATCTGGCGGGGCAGTTATTCCCTTACCTCACCATGGTCGAAGGGCTGAAGCTCTGCGCCCAAACCTTTACCAAGAACGTGAAGCAGCTGTCCTGCTGCGCCGGGTGAGGAAGAGTAGGCCTGCGATGAGCAGCTACTCTGATAAAGTCTTTCTCCTCTCTTGGCCTGCAAGCCTGTGGCAAAATCGAAAAAAGCGCCTGGATTTGAGCATGCCTCAGATCGGCGCTTCTTTAAATCCCCCCTCGTTACCCCTTTTACAAAGAGGGAGGCGAGCTAGCCCGTAGGTTGAGACAACGCCTGTAGCGAAACCCCTGTTCGGCTCACTGAAGGTGGAGCGGTTGCACCGCCAGCGATTCATCACCCGCCACCACGCCAAGGATGAAACCCTCGCCTGGCGACTTTGGTACATTCAATCTCGATTGTATTCCAGCTTGAACTACTTAAGCCCAATGCAGTTCGAAGGACGCTGGCAGGCTGACCGGGTCAAAAAGGTCAGCTCAAGATGACGACGAATATGGGATACGCCAGTCGCAGGCAAGGTCATGTTTTAGCCACTGTGTTAGTAATTGCCGAATTGTAATGTGAGCTTATCAGGCTGGCATGATAGTTTTGTACAGGCTTTACTCACCCTGATTTCCATGGTCAATAATATGAAACAAAAAGCAATTCCGTATCGTTTGAGCCGTCAGGCGACCGCGCCTGTGAGAGTACTGCGCGCGGTGCTTTTGTGTATCGGCCCGATGTTTCTCACACCCGCACACGCCGATGGTGGGTTTTCTTTATATCTGGGCATCCCCGGGGTTGTCATCGTGCCCGATTATCCGCCCCCGTATGATCATGACTACGATCATCGCTGGCAAAGAGATGATGAGCATCGAGATTGGCGTCGAAATTATGAACACCGTGATTGGCATCGAAACGACGAACATCGTGATTGGCATCGAAACGATGAATACCGTGATTGGCATGGAGGAGATGATTGAGCGATTCCTGCAAACAGAGAAAAGTTTGGGATCTGCTAATCTGGCCGTTGATATGAGCATTCCCATGGCGATGGCTGTGTCTCAAAAATCAGAATAAATGCTACTACTGGCGTACAAAATGACCAGAGCAGGCTAAAAACAGATGATTTTGGTCCGCTTTTCTGTATTCATGGGAACAAGCCAAAAAAATGATGCCTGAATCTGGAATCAATCTCTTGTGGTCGATTTGTTCAGGCGCTCCTTAACGTCCAGATGGGCAATATCTGACACTCGTTTTTGTGTCAAATAATCATATACTTGGGTCTAGCAGCCTTACGTCTTGACACGCGCCCTTTCCCCGAGGGAATTTCAAGACGTAAGGCTGCGAGTGTTTTAAACTTGCACAAATTGACGCAAAAAAACAGGGTATTAATGCCCAAGCTTTGGCTGGACAAGCCACCGAAGCGATGACAAAGCGGTGTATTCGCGGCCGCGCCACCGTCGTTGCCGAGGCTCCGAGTTTTAGACAAAACAGGCAAGAAGTGACTGATTCAAAAGACCTAAGCCAACACACCCCGATGATGCAGCAATTCTGGACGATGAAACAGGCGCACCCGGATGTGCTGCTGTTTTATCGCATGGGGGATTTTTATGAGCTGTTTTACGCCGATGCCGAGCGGGCGGCGCGCATTCTTGATTTGACGCTGACGTCGCGCGGGCAGTCGGCGGGTGAGCCGATTCCGATGGCGGGTGTGCCGGTTCATGCCTATGAGAGTTACCTGGCGCGGTTGATTCGGGCGGGCGAGTCGGTGGCGATTTGCGAGCAGATCGGTGAAACCAAGACCAAAGGCCCGATGGAGCGTGCGGTGGTGCGGATCGTCACCCCCGGCACGGTCACCGACGATGCCCTGCTCGATCAGCGCGAAGGTAACCGTTTGGCGGCATTGGTGCCGCTGGCAACCACGCCGCCGGAATACGGGTTGGCGCATCTGGATCTGGCCGCGGGCGATTTTGTGCTGGTTCGACTCGATGAATCGGCGCTGACGGCCGAGCTGGCGCGGATCGATCCGCGTGAATTGCTCATGCCCGAATCGCTGGCCGAGGCGACCGATACGGCGGCAAAGATTGGCGTGGACCCCAAGCGTTGGCGCGCGCGTGCCGATTGGCAGTTTGATGCCAAACGCGGGCAGGCGGCCTTGCTCAAACACTGGCAGATTCACGATCTTAAAAGTTTCGGCATAACCGAAAGCCATCAACCGGCGCTGGGTGCCGCCGCCATTCTGCTGACCTATGTGAATGAGACTCAGCGCAGCGCCGTGCCGCACATCGAGCGCCTGCGGGTGGAGCATCCGGACGATGCCTTGCTGATCGACCGCAACACCCGCCGCCACTTGGAACTGTTCAGCACAAACCAAGAAGGAAGCCACGATGACGGCCGTTCGGCAGCCACGCTGATCAACCTGCTGGACGAGACGGTGACCGCGCACGGCTCGCGGCTGCTCAAGCACTGGCTGGGCCGCCCGCTGCGAGAGAGGGCCGTGTTGCGGCATCGGCAGCAGGCGATCGGCGAGCTGATCGAGCGCGGCATGATCGCTGCATTGCGCGAATCGCTGCGCGGCATCAACGATATCGAACGCATCACCACCCGCATCGTGATGGGCAGCGCCCGCCCACGCGATTTGTCCGGGCTGCGCGATGCGCTTGGCGTGCTGCCTGCGTTGCGCGCGCAACTTGCTCGACTTGATCTGCCCTTGTGGCAGGATCTGGCCGCACGGCTGACCGATCAACCCGCCCCGCGTGACTTGCTGACCCGCGCGCTGGTCGCCCAACCGCCCGTGTGGCTGCGCGATGGCGGGGTGATTGCCCCCGGCTTCGACACTGAACTCGACGAATTGCGACACCTTTCCGAACACGCCGACGACGCGCTGAATGCGCTCGAAGCCCAAGCGCGTCTGCAAAGCGGCATTCCGTCGCTGAAGATCGCCTATAACCGCGTGCAGGGTTTCTACTTTGAGGTCAGCCGGTTGCAGGCTGAGAAAATGCCGCCGCAGTTCATTCGCCGCCAGACGCTCAAGTCAGTTGAGCGCTACACGACCGAAGAACTGAAAACCTTCGAAGACCGCGTGCTGTCCGCCCGCGACCGCGCCCTGGCGCGCGAACAGTGGCTGTTTACCGAGTTGTTGCAAACGCTCTCGACGCACCAGAGCGCCCTGCGCCGCATGGCCGAAGCCATTGCCCAGGTCGATGTGCTGCACAGCCTGGCGCGGGTGGCCGAGCGCCATCGCTGGGTGGCCCCGGATCTCGGTAGCGAACCGGGCATCCACATCGAAGCGGGACGACATCCGGTGATTGAAGCCCTGAGTAAACTGACCTCGGGTCAACAAACCTCGGGGAGTCAGCCCTTCACGCCAAACGACAGCGAACTCACGCCAAACCGGCAACTGTTGATGATTACCGGCCCGAACATGGGCGGTAAATCGACCTATATGCGGCAAACGGCATTGATCGTGCTGCTGGCACACATCGGCGCGTTCGTGCCAGCCACACGCGCGCGCATCGGCCCGATTGACCGCATTTTCACCCGCATCGGCGCAGGCGACGATCTGGCCTCCGGCCGTTCGACCTTCATGGTCGAGATGACCGAAACCGCAGAAATTCTGCACACGGCGACCGAAAACTCACTGGTCTTGATCGATGAGATCGGTCGGGGTACGTCGACCTTCGATGGCCTGGCACTGGCTTGGGCCGTCGCCGAACACCTGATTCGCCGCAACCGCGCGCTCACGCTGTTCGCCACCCATTACTTCGAGCTGACCCAACTGGCCGAGCGCTTCGACACGGTGCGCAACGTGCATCTGGATGCGGTGACGCACAAGGACGATCTGATTTTTCTGCACAGCGTGAAGGAAGGCCCGGCCAGCCAGAGTTACGGCATCAAGGTCGCCGCGCTGGCCGGTTTGCCGCGGGAAACGATTCGCCGCGCACAGGCGTTGCTCAAACAGCTGGAACAGCAACATCCCGTGGGGGCGGCCACACCGCAGCTCGATTTGTTTGCCGCGCCAGAAGCAGCTGATGTGGTTCAGGAACCTGAGATTGAGCCGCATCCGTTGATTACCGCGCTGGAAAAACTCGACCCGGACACACTCACGCCGAAGCAGGCGTTGGATTTGATTTACGCCTGGCGCAATGAACTGGCGTCTTGAATCTTAAATCCCCCTCGTTCCCCCTTTTACAAAGGGGGAGCAACCGTGTTAAAAATCAAGCAATTTGAGCCACCCATGGCTGCATATTTTTCAACATGGCATTCATGATGGTGAGCAGTTTACGCATA
>JAJYPA010000091.1 GCA_021795795.1 Pseudomonadota bacterium
CTTCTCTATCCAGCAGCTTGCCTAGCAACAACGTGCGCGTGTAACCACGCACCGCTTCGATCTCATGCTCCAAAAACGCATCAAGTGATGCGCGACCCGCCGCGATGTCCGCCAGCGCATCTTCTTGCAGGGCGGTGGTGCCCGGATCCGTCAATTCGGGTGCCACCCTGCGCAGCATGTCGATCAGCTGCACGCCGCGCTCGGTTGGGTGGATCTCTTTTTTCTTGCGCTCGGCATATTCGCGGGTAATCAGTACCTCGATCATCGATGCGCGCGTTGCTTCCGTTCCCAGTCCTGATGTTTCCTTCAGTCGCGCTTTAAGCTTGGGGTCTGTCACCAGCTTGTGGATCCCGGTCATGGCCGCGATCAGGGTGCCATCGGTATACGGTTTTGGCGGGGTCGTGCGCTTGGCCACGACAGATGCGCCGCGACATTGTAATGCTTGCCCTTCAGCCAGCACTGGCAGCTTGCCGGATTCAGGAGATACGCCTTCATCGTCCTCTTCCTGCTCGCCAAGCTTGGTCCAGCCAGGTTCCAGAACGATTCTGGCTGTCGCCCGGAATCGTTCGCCGCCCGGCGCTACGAAAATCGCCTCGCGTGCTTCAAACTTCTCCGGCAGCATGAAAAGGCGAATGTAGGATTCGCAAATCAGATTAAATACACGATTCGCGTTGGTCGACAGGCTTGGAACATCCGGGTTTTGTCCGGTCGGAATAATGCCGTGGTGCGCTTCAACCTTGCTGCTGTTCCATGCGGCATGCTTGCGGTCCGGATCCACGCCAGATACATGGACAGCTAAAATTTTGAGAATTCGACCTGCATCCGCATGTATTTCCATGGGGAGATATGGACAATCCGTGCGCGGATAGGTGGTGAGCTTGGCTTCGTACAATTCCTGGGCTGCGGCCAGCGTATCCTTGGCCGACAAGCCCAGTTGGCGGCTTGCCACTTTTTGCAGCGCACTAAGCGCATACGGCATAGGCGCTGCGCGCTCGCCCGTTTTGCTGGTAAAGCGTTCCACGCGCATTAATTGCCCACGTACCGATTCCACCACGGCTTCTGCCGGCGTTTTATCCATCAGCAGTCCATCAATCAGCAGATCACCCGGGATCTGCCATTGCGCCTTGACGCCTTCATCACCAATTTCTGTTTCGACCTGGTAATGGTCGCGCGGCTTGAAATCATCGATCGCCCGCTTGCGATCCACCAGCAGCGCCAGTGTCGGCGTCTGCACCCGGCCAACGCTCCACGATCCTGGCACGCCGATCGCCTGCAAGTTACGGCTGATGGCGATGGAGCAGTTCATGCCCCGCAGCCAGTCGGCTTTTTGCCGGCCAAGCGCAGAATCATATAGCGGACGCATTGCGTCGTTGCCCTTAAGCGTAATCAGCGCACGCTTCACGCTTTCGTCATCCAGACTGGATAACCACAAACGATTCGTTTTGCCATGCCATCCAAGGTAAATTAAAACCTCATCAACAAGCAATTGGCCTTCCCGGTCCGCATCACCCGCATTGACAACCTCTGTAGCGTCTTTCAATAAATCACGGATCGCCTTTATCTGTTTTCCGGCGCCACCGTCACGCGGATTCAATTGCCAGCGTTCAGGTATTACCGGCAAATGTGATACCAGAACTTTGGCGCCGGTTACATAGTCTTCCGGCGGAGCCGTTTCCAGCAGGTGCCCAAAACACCAGGTAACTTTGGTGCCACCGGCACAGTCAATATAGCCTTCAGCTCTTTTGGCGCTGCCCAGCACGCCTGCAATGGCCTGGGCTACGGATGGTTTTTCGGCGATGATGATACGCATGGATTTGTCCTCTGGAAGTTGACCCTGAATGTCAGGGCCATACCACTATTCCGCAGGGTGGCCACCTTGCGGAATAGTGGTATGACTCCAATTGAACTCATTCATCTGTGCGCGCCAGATCTGGCCCCAATCACTATGGCGGCAATTGTCCAGCAGGAATCGGGAGGTAATCCGCTCCTGCTGCACGACAACACAGCAAAAATCACCTTGCGCCCAAAAAACATTGCTGAGGCGACAAGTCTGGCACAAGCGCTGATTCGATCCGGACATTCGATAGACATTGGCTTGGCGCAGATCAA
Source organism: Pseudomonadota bacterium (assembly GCA_021795795.1). The sequence goes on from JAJYPA010000091.1 coordinate 2,110, forward strand.
CAGCAGAAATCTGTCGGCGATGAAATTGGGTATCGAAGATGCGCTTGATCCCTGCACCAATCTGCGGGCGGCCCAGTCAGTAATGAAAGTGGCCTGGGAACAATCCGGCCATGATCTGCGTCGCGCTCTGGCGGCATACAACACCGGGAAAACGACAACATCGACCGGCGCGCATTACAGCGCCCAGGTATTTGCCAAGGCGGGCGTCAAGGTGCCGCCAATTCCTGGCGGGGTTATGGCGAAATGGACCACACAAAATTCCGCATGGATTCCGTCAAATCTGCCGCCGGTTCGTCCGGTGGTGACGTGGATGCCTGCCGCCAGTCCTTTAAAGCCAAATGGCAACGGGCTTACGCCACATTATTTTTAACTCTTTTTTCAATTGCGTTTCTGCTAACCCCACAAAATTTAGCGGCTTCCCGTGTTGACCAATACCCGGTCTGAATCAATATCAGCAGAGTTGATTGTTCCGTCATACGTTCGCGCAATTGGCGGGTTTCTTCGATATCAATGGCGTCCTGTTCAAACAATGCGGCGCGCTTTTCCAGCACATCGTCTACCGACGGCGCATGAAGCGCAACCGGAATAAACTCGGTAAGCAAATTGCACTCTTCATTGCTGCCAATTTTTTCAGAAACGTTGCCAATCAAATCTTCAATGCTATAAGTACGGGGCCATTTACGAATAAGCCCCCACAGCCGCCCCATAATGTATTCATGCACATTGCCAACAAGCGGCGAGTATGCGCTGCGCCCCTCCGCGACTTCCATGCAGATCAAGAACATTTCTTGCCGGATATCGTCTGCATCAAGCGTAGACTGGGCAGCCAGTTTCCATGCATTGCCTGCCAAGGCACTGTACAAATCATCGGCTTTCATTTTTCACTTCCTTTATTCGCACAACCCATAAGTCGAAGTGCAAGCGGTTGGTTCAATCAATTCCACCGGGCACGCTGATAACGTATTTCAGCATCATAACGGCGCCTCTCGGCTGTCAGTTGGCGCTTTCATTAAGAAAATCGAATGTTGTCCGCGTATGTTGGCCGTTGAGCTATTTCCATCATCCATCACGGCCGGGCTGAACAGATCAAGCGTGGAATCGCTTTGCAGCGACACTTGAAATGACTTTTGCAAAACCGGTTGCTTTTTTTTCTGCTGGTCTTGATCTGCCGAGCGCTGCGCTTGCTCACAGGATTGCCGGGTAATCGGTTCTGTACCGTCCAGCAACTTTTTGCGCACACCGGGCGAGAGGCGCATGAATGCCGACCAGGCTTCTGCCTCGACAAGTCTTCCGGTGTCAATCAAGCGTCTGGCCATCGGATTGCGCGCAATCTCCAGCATGCCGTTCACCCAGTCAACAGATCTGCCGAGCACAACCGCAACAACTGGAACCGCCATTCCCGCGTCAGCCAGACGGCTCACTGCACAAGCCATATCATCGAGCGCCGGCGTCACATGATGCAAGTTCTGGCTTGCCCACAACGTTAGATCGACCAGTTTCTGGTTTTCGGTTTCAGGGTATTCCACAGCCCGGATCGTTTTCCAGCCGAGCTGCTGCGCGGCCCGCAGCCGCAAATAGCCAAAAATCAGAATCCAGCCATTCCCGTAACGGCGCACGCCGATCGGTTGTAATTGCCCCGTTATCGACAGGCTCAATTTCATCCGGTTGATTGCTTCCCGATCCAGAATCCGGCGCGGCTGGTCATGACCCAACTGGATCCGCTGGATAGGCACTTCCAGCATGGATAATTCGTTTCTTTTATGAATCACTATCAAATCTCCTCATGCATTTCAGTTCATCGGCTGTACCCGTGCCTGCGTCCCGTATCCGCCCACGACCTGCACCTTTTCGCCCACGTGCAACTGAATGTCCGCCGCCTGCGTGATCGCCACCACCTGATGCCCAGGGTTATCCAGCCGGACAGTGATCTGATAACCGTTCTGTGTGGATGCAGCGCCTTCAATCGCATGGCCGGCAAGGCCGCCAAGTGCGGCGCCACCAAGAGCGCCGATCAACGAACCGGCCCCGTGTCCAATCTGATTTCCAAGCAGTCCGCCAGCCACCGCTCCGGCAGCCGTGCCTGCACCTCCACCATTTTCAGCAATCTTGATCGGCACCAGCGCCATGATTGTGCCGAGTTGCACTGTCTGCATGACACCGGCCTGTGCCGTCGTATAGGCATTGCCGGACGATTGCATCGATCCGGCCATGTTCGTCGCACAGCCACTCATAACCGCTACGCTTGCCAACAAGCCAATCATCAAAAAATTGCGGGATTTCATCTGTAACTCCTTGGTCTGGTTAAATTGAATTTACAACTCGTGGTGATGCTCTTACCCGGACGGATAAGGTTCGGCGCCTACTGCTTTGTGCTTGCGTTGCCGTCTGCTTCTGATGGTATTGATAACTTCCTGGCCTTTTTGGCAGGCTGATGGATCCAGCTTGTCCGGTTGTCGTGCGGCAATCAGGGCATGTTCCATCCCCGCCGCATTCACTCGTCGCTGAACGATTTCAATCCCAAGCGCCGGGTAAAACTTCCCTTGAGCCAGCGCTTTCACAAGCGACATGGCTAGCGTGATCGGGTTTTTGCAGGTGCCTTTGGTCAGCGTGCCGCTGACTTCGTCAAGGATGGCCTGTGCATCGGCCGACGAGCATGGGGCGATGATTTGCGTCAGTGCTGATCGGGTTTGTTCAGGTACTGATGGAAAAATCAAATCTGCACACACACGGTTTTCGGGTTCCGGCTCTGGTTCGGATTCCTCGCGTGCAGTGGTTCTATTTACCTCTGAAGTGTGTAGTTTAGGTTTTATGGTTGTATTTAGTGACCTTTCTGGTGCGGCCAAATTGGCCGCTGGATTTGGTCGTTTTTGGCCGTCGGCCAATTTGGCCGCTGGCAGATTTGGCCGCTGGGTTTTCATGCTTTTAGCCTCCGGCCAATTTGGCCGCTGGCAGAATTTGCCGCCGGTGAAAACGCCGCCGATATAGAGTTTGAACCTGTCGGAAGTGTAAGAACCATTCGAACGTTTACGCGAAATTCTGGTGATGATGCAAAGCTCTTCAAGTGTAATCAAGTGTCGCCGAATCGCGCGCTCAGAAAGGCATGTTTTGCTTGCAATGGCTTTTTGGCTTGGATAGGCTTCGCCATTTTCATCTGAAAAGTTGGCCAGCGCCAAAAGCGTGAGCTTGGCACCAGAATTTGGAAGCTCAAGGTTAAATGCCCAGGAAAGCGCGTCCAGACTCATGGCACTTTCCCTTCCAGCATCTGGCGATATCTGGCCTGAATCTTGGCGACGAGTGCGAAAAGGGCATCGGTCAGCATCATGGCTCTGAATCCGGATGTGGTACGCCGGCACAACGACGCCCCAGTTCTGATGAATCAAGATCAAAGAGTTCAGGGCGCAGCAATTTCAGATACATAAGTCGTGCATCAGGAACTCCACTGTTCCGCCATTGGCTTACGGCTCCCGATGTAATACCAAATAATTTGGCAACTACACAGGTCCCACCAAATTGATCTATTAGCTCCGAAGCTATCTTTTGCGATGGTGTTTTCATGCGTCATATCTTAGCAAACTAAGAAAGCGTATGCAACACACTAAAACAAATTTGTTTTAGTATACTAAAATGAATTCACTAAAAGACCGCATGATTTTTGCGCTTACCCATTCAGAAAAAACCAAGTCCGATTTATGGAAGCATTGCAAAATTAGTTCGGGCACCGTTTCGCTTTGGTTCAATGGAACAACCAAAACGATTGGCGGGAGAAACTTGATCTGCACAGCAGCTTATTTAGGAGTGAATCCTGATTGGCTCGCTACAGGCAATGGATCGCCATTCGGCCTTCATGAACCTGCCACCAATCAACAAGGCATAATCAATATTCCGCAGTATCTGGATGTTTCAGGTGCAATGGGTAATGGACTGACGTTGCGCGACCAACCAGGCCAAATTACAGGCTGGCGTGTGACCCAAGAGTGGGCTAATAAAAATATACCATCTAATACCGGTAAAGAAAACCTGTGCATCGTTACCGGATTCGGCGATTCGATGCGCGGCATGTTTAATTCTGGCGATCCATTAATTATTGACGCAGGTGTGCGCGAACTGAAGTTTGATGGCGTATATTTTTTCCGCGTTGGTGATGAAGGATTTATTAAGCGTCTGCAACGCATTCCTGGCAACGGGATTCGCGTAATTTCAAAAAATCCTGATTATGAAACCTGGACAATCACACCAGATATGGATTTTGAAATTTTTGGTCGAGTGCTGAAAGTATGGAAAAGTGAGGATTTTTAATAGGTTGAGGAGTAATGCAATGAAATATTGGACTGGACTTGTGTTGATTGGTCTTTTATTTACGAACCAACTGGCTCATGCCGATTTACTCGGGGCGCTCAAGAGCTTGAATAGTGCCCTTGCGGGAACAGCAAATGGCGGGATGTCTGCAAATGGCGCACCTGCGCCAATGAATGCTGCCAGCACATTGATTATGAGCGATGAGGATAAGGCCATGATCAAAAATAAAATTCAGTTGGCAGAAAATCTGCCTGCCAATCATGGAATTCTTGCAAAGGATATTAAGGAAGCAGCATCTCAAATTGAACCGGTTGTTGAACTTGCTGCAACAGCAACAGGAAATCTGGTCAATCAGGAACAGCGATATGCACGACCAGGAAATTTTAATTCCGGAGGGTTCATCGGTGATGGCCCGTTGTCTTCAGTATTTCAATTTATGCAAAACACACCAAAAACACAACCGCTACAAATTGTTTCGATTTCCAATTGGTCGCTTCAAACAGCCAATGCATTTCAGTTTTATGTAAATTATTGCAGCAATATCAGTCAAGTATGTCATTCTGTAGGCTATGTTTTCAGCAACATGGGCGATGGATGGATGCTGGGAGCCATGTCTCCTTATTGACGCTTCCAATTGACGCAATGACGCGCTGATTGTCTTGCACCTCTTAACTAGATTTTAAGAGGTGCAATGCCAGCATAACTCCAAAAACTCTATTCCCCTGCTAACGCTTTAATTTTTAGTTTACTAAAACGCTTGCATAAATATCTTAGCATGCTAAGATAGCATCATCTCAACTATTGGGGATGGTGATGAGGAACACGACCAGCTTCTTACTATTCAATCTTCTACCACTTCGTAAATTCCGTGTCGATTACAGCCTGGTCGGTCGCCGTGATGGTTTGTCCATGCGCGAACCTGATCCTGTCATGTGGCGCAAGAACGATTACCGGCGTGGTTATGCTGAAGGCTTGATTGCCGCAGCCAAACGCATCGCGCAGGTTTCTACGCTGCCTGTCTGCAAATCCAGTCGAATCCACGAGGTGCGGTCATGAATCACGAGCAGTGGATTGTCGGTTCACATCGGAGTGTTGATCGGCTAATCAATGGCAAGCGTGTTGCAATCTGCGAGGTGTACAGCGGGGCAGCCGATAGCTTGGAGCAGGCTGACAAATTTCAGCACCTGATTGCAGCTGCGCCTGACATGTTGATTGAATTGCAACTGCTTGTAGCCACTATGGTCATGATATTTGGTCCGGAAAAAGCCAAACACCTTACCGTAGGTGCCCGTGACGCCATTGCCAAGGCCACAAAACAGGGGCCAAAAACATGACTGCGCACATGATGACTGTATCTGGCACCGATTACATTCCGGCCCGGCTGGATGGCGCTGATATCCGGATCGAGGATATCGCACACGCTCTGTCGTTGATCTGCCGGTTCGGTGGACACACCAAGGAACACTATTCGGTGGCGCAGCACAGCTTGCTGGTGTTGCGCATTCTTGCCAGTTCAGACGTATCACCGGAAGTTCAGCTCGCCGGCCTGATGCACGATGCGCATGAGGCGTATATCGGAGACATTCCAACTCCGATCAAAGCCACGCTTGGTTCAGCATGGAAGGCATTGGAAGCGCAGGCGGCCAGCACAGTTCAAGATGCTTTCGACCTGAAGCAGGTCATGCGTCAATACAAGCCCATCATAAAGCACGCAGATCTGGTTGCATTGGCCACTGAACGGCGCGACTTGACGCGCTTTGATACCAATCAGAATTTTGCGTGGGATATACTTGTCGGCGTATCGCCGTTCCATGAACCGGCCACCACCGGATCGTGGTCTCCACAATGGTGGGCAGAACTGTTTTTCAACGAGTTCAAGGTATTACGCGATATCGTCGCAATCCAGCCTGCTGATATTCCAACAGCTATGTGATTGCTATTTCAATCTGTTATGGAGAAGCCATGAAACAAACATTACTTATTACAGCCATGATCGCCATCATCGGCTCTCTGGCTGGTTGTGGTCAAAATAAAGCGACAGCTTCAGTTAAATCATTGCTAACACAAGATGCATATCAGAAAGAAGAAAACTGGTGTGGTCAACAGGCACACCCTGATCTGATTCAGGGTTGCAAAAACGCAGACGCTGCAAACTGGCTGATGAAAAATCCAAAATTGCTTGCCCTGACCACGGCACCAGAGCCTTGGCCAAACAAAGACGCGACATTTTTTCAGTCGGTGATCGATGCAACCAATGCAAAACCACAACTGGAAAGTGAAGAAAAACTGGCAGCCGCGAAGGTTGGGGGATTTATCTCGTCTTTGGACGTGCAACGAGCCAAGGATAAAGTTGCCTCGCTGAACAAGGCCATCGCAGCCGTACCAGACAACGCCTCGAATGCCTATCAGGAAGAATCTAACTGGTGCGGGGTACAACTGGCTTATCAGTTTGGTGAAAACCCGATGTTTAACCAGAAAGACTTGGGGAAAATCTCCCCTGGTTGCGACGCTGCCAACAAAGCAAGCGCGCCAGGTGGATTTTGATGGTTTAAATTTTTTATTTGACAAGGAAAATCATGCGTCTCTTAATCTCTTTGTTTCTCCCTTGGCTGACTTTTTTCACCATTGGCCGACCTGTCGCTGGAATCGTATGCCTGGTGTTGCAAATATCCTTGATTGGCTGGTTGCCCGCAACTATCTGGTCGGTCTTTGCGCTGAGCCAGTACAAAACCGACCAGAAAATCGCCAAAGCCATGGCGGCTCAGACTAACCAAGGCATTTAACGATGCATATCGGGCACATGATTGTTAACGCAGCGGTGCATGGATTGATCTATGCCACCATCTTCAAGATCAGCCACCAGATCGGTCTTGTCGGCATGATTGCGCTGGCCGTGATCGGCATTGCGTTGCTGTGGATCATTGCCCGATTGTTGAGGGTAGGGCGGTGAGTGTGTTGAATATCGCATTCACCTCCTTGACCATCATGGGCAATGAATTTATCAAACGCCGTAACCCGCGCGGTTATTGGTTCTGGCTGGTTGGCAACAGTGTAGGCATTGCCATGTTCGCCATACAGCAGCAATGGCTCCTTGTGACGCTCTATGGCTACTTTGCCGTTTCTTGCGTGCAGGGGTTGGTCAACTGGAACAGATTGCAACGGCAGGAATCGTGAACCTTTTCTTGACCCCGGACGAAGTATGCACACTCACTGGCAGGACGCAAAAGTCCAAGCAGGTGCAGCAGTTGCGTGCGTCTGGAATTCCGTTTACCCTGAACGCATGTGGCCAGCCTGTTGTCACCCGATCCGCCGTCGAAGGTGGAAAAAGGGACGAACAGGCAGGCAAAAAACCGTGGAGGTCAGCTGCCCTTGGGACGTAAACGAACGGTCAACCTCAATCTGCCTGTGCGCATGAAAGCACGGGTGAGATCAAGCGGAACCTACTATTATTACTTTGATGGCCAGCATGAAATCGCGCTGGGGAAAGATTACGTCGATGCAATAAGACAGTGGGCTCAGCTTGAGGGTGGAAATGCGTCTCGCGCCGCCATGGTGACGTTTCGGCAAGCCGCCGAAAAATATACCGCCATGGTTATTCCAACCAAAGCCCCGAGGACGCAGTCTGACAACCTAAAGGAGCTGGCGAAACTTTTGGAGTTTTTCGACAACCCACCGGCTCCGCTTGAGGCGATTGAGCCCCAGCATGTGCGTCAGTATATGGACTGGCGTAGCGCAACCGCCAAGACCCGCGCCAACCGAGAAAAAGCCCTGCTGTCCCATATCTGGAATTTCTCCCGGCAGACCGGACTAACGACCCTTCCTAACCCGTGTTCTGGAGTCCGTGGTTTCACTGAAACAGGACGTAAAGACGTTTACATCGAGGATGAAGTGTATGCGGCCGTATATGCCTGCGCCAATCAATCGTTGAAAGATGCTTTGGATATGGCTTATCTGACCGGTCAGAGGCCGGCGGATGTACTCAAGATGCGCGTTACCGACATTCGGAATGATCTGTTAGCCGTCCGACAGGGGAAGACTGGGAAAACACTGCGCATCAAACTGAACAATAATGATGGCTCAAGAAACGGGCTTGGCTTGAAAATCGATGAAATCATGGAGCGCAAGCGCTTGGCTAAGGTGGCCGATACCGCAATGATTGTTGCCATGGGTGGAGGCGCACTGACCTATTCGGGGTTGGACAACGCTTTTGAGCGTGCGCGCAAAAAGGCTGTTTTGGCAGCAGAAAAATCGGGAAAGCCTGAACTATCGTCTGCAATTGCCGGGTTTCAGTTCCGGGATCTGCGTGCAAAAGCCGGAACTGAAAAAGCTGACAGTGCCGGCATTTTGGAAGCCCGTCAGCAACTTGGGCATGGGTCGGTTACGACAACAGAGCGATATGTGAGGCTGGGAACAATCGTCAGTCCGACGAAGTAAAGATTCATCTACTCGATCATCTGGTCATACAATGACCAATCAGTTAGGAAGACAAGCATGTACATTGACGATTTCCGCGCCGCAAACGAATTCAGCAAAAGCTTAGGATTGCCTGGAATTGTCATCCCGCCAATAAAAGCCTATTCATATATTCAGGATCCAGATTTCTTTCCAACTTTAGCTAATTTCCTCACTATCAACGAGCCGCATGAACTTGTTGCCAATTGCAACGTCGTTTCTCAAGTCGTATGCGAGGCAATCTCAAGAATGTCTGACTGTACCGCATATCTCACCATTGGGGACATAACTTTCGATGGCAAACCGTTTTTTGATGTGAACGCAGACTACATAAAGGGAGCTATTGCTGGAGGTAAATCATCGCTTGCAGCCCAAAAGTACCGTCATCACGCTTGGGTAACACTCGATACAATGGAAATCATAGACTTCACGCTCAACACGTCAATGGCACTGCTGTCCAAAGATTTGAGTCCGCCAATGAGATACAAGCTGCTTGGTGGGGTGCTTTCGGGATATGCTGACGAAATTACTGATGGTATGCGATATTGCCCAATTCTTGTCGGTGAGGAGTTTTACACCACTTATGACTCAACATATCCCCTCCTCAAATCCATCTATCTTAATGGGCTAAATACAAAATCAATTACTCAATCTGTCATCACTCGCATTGATAGTTAAATCACCAGACCGCCATGGAATCCGAAGAAAAGAAGACCAAAAAAATTTCTGCATCGTTCAGCACCAATGAATACGGCCTTCACGAACCCAGAAGTGTGAGCGGCAACCTTTCTGAAGCCAGACCGACGGTGTCAGCGTTGGTGCACCATTCGCGTCAACTTTCACATCCCAACGAGGCTTGCCCTCTGCAACGACCAATAGTTCGATGACATACCCGCAACCGCAAGGACAATGCATCCCTACACACCAATTCTCACCATCATCTCGGGCGAGAATGAGGTCATGTTTAGGCAAACGAGGCGGCAGGCTATCACCATCAATGATAAGCAGCATCCGGCGCGGGCTGAAACGCGCCAGAACATTACGCCACCATTTTCGCAAATTAATCGTAATTTTCATCGTGCGGAACCTCTGAACATCGGCATACCTAGCAACGGCTCGGCATTGCCGCGCGCAAGAATGGAATTTGGCATACGTGTGAATGCGGTTTCCGCGGTGTAATCTTCCTCGCACGCCGCGAGGCTGAATTCCGTGCGCGCATAAAGGCTGTTAGGTTCCAACCGAAATGGATAGGCGCGCGCAATGAACTCATTCACGCAGGCGGAGGCTGCGCGCATGTTTAGCGTAATTACCGCTGGAGCCTCCTCAATAAGCCCCTTAAGATAACCAGCTTCGAGTTCTTGTTGATGTGCTTCGGGCGCCACATTACGAAGATATTCGCTGCGTAAACTTTCAGATGTGTAAATGCCGCGATCCTGCAAGGTTGAGCCACCGGGCTGAACGTAGTCGATGCGCCCACATACATCAGCAACCGCGAACGTATCATCCTTTTTGCGCACTGGAATTACCACACCGACATCAAAAAGAGGCAGCAGGAATGCTGCCGCGATAAGATCAGCAATATATCGGGCTTCAAGGGTATCAGCGCAACAAAAGACAACATCACAGTCTGCGGCCGCAAGCACTGATTCCATTGTCATGATTGATGCGGGTACGCCAATAGCGATGCCTTCACCGCGATAGCCACTCACGGCTTCGGCAAACACTTCCACCTTCAAGCGATTCGCATCGGCATCAGCGCGATCGGAATTAAGAATCCGGTTCAAGTTTTTTGATTCGATTCGATCAAAATCCACCATTCGAACGCAACCAAATCCCAATCTGGCAATTTGTTCACCAACGATTGATCCCGTTCCAGAAGCACCAATCACCATGGCGGAAAGCCGACCAAGTTCGGCTGCCATTCCACTGGTGAACGCAATAGGCTGATCTTTGGGGCCGCTATAATTCGCCTCATCCGCCCACCAATACCGCAGATCATCACCAGAGACAGTAACAAGATCAACCGACCACTTCCGCATGTCTGGATTATAGAGACGCGCATAGATCGCTCCATCCGATATCATGACAGCCGAACCATGCAAGTCACCGAAAGCTTGAAACAAGCTAGGAATCACCATTTGATCACTTTCGTCATCCATATCCGAGAAACCAAAAAGACCACCGGGATGAGAATGAATTAGAATCACAACGCAGTCAGCCAACTCCGCAACATCTATCGCCTGTTCTAGGTATTCCCCAGGCCAAGTAATAGCATCACGATCACGACATTTGCAAGTAGCATGCGGCACAAGGATAGCCTCCCGTACCAACAGACGTAGTCGCAAGCCCGGTGTTCGTGTACAAATCAGGACAGCTGCCGCCTCCAGTCCGTCCGATGGGAAAAGATGGTTTTTAACCTCGGTATGCAGGGCACCGCTAAAAGCCAGAGTGGTCTCAGGGGTCATTCGCCAACCTCCTTAGCAAGGGCAGCATCCACCAGCGTGAGCTGTGTCAACACATTGTCAGTGGCAGGATTCCAAGGTGCCGTTGCACGATACCGTGACCAGCCGTGAAACTCGACGCTGAGCAGGACGCCTCGAAGCTGGGTTCTCTCGATTACTCGCCCACTAGTCAATGCGAGCGGCGGATATGCATAAAAGCCATAAATTTGCGCTCCTGGATAGGTCGGTGGGATTTCCAATGCCAGTTTCGTATAGGCTACAGTGTAACCGGGCGGTAATGGGTATTCACGGATGAGAAGCCAGCGTCGATTGGCCTCAATGATGGTTTCCCATCGCAGGCCGAGCCGATCGAGGTGCACTTCGTCGATATCGAGCAGAGCAAAGGCCCTGCTGAGATTCGCCGCTCCCTCGCCGTTGTTGATATCTTTTGGAGTGAGTCGGAGTTTTTCGATTCCCGGTGTGCGCAGATCAATTTCGGTGGTGAGATGGACTGCCTGCTTCGGTTGTCCAGCGACCTTGAGAAATATCTGCCAGCCCTGATCGGGATTGAACCCAGCCAGAATCAATGCCTCGCGCACCACGACCGTCGGCGCAGGAATCTCCAACAGGACGCCCTGAACATTCAGTTTCCACACAAGCTTGCGACTGACGAATGCCCCGACGCCCGCCGCAGCGAGGTCGACGAGATCGTGATCGCCCAAGAGGCGATCCGGCTGATCTTGCTGTTCAAAATAAATCGCCTTGTCGGCAGGCACCTGCCCAAGCTTACGCAGGAGTCCTCCTGAGACAATCCGGCAGGGCCAATCGAAACGCTGGCCATCGATCGTCAACCGATGGACATGATCGCTTTTGACGATGATAAAGCGCCGTTCTGTCTCGTGCAGATGCACAGTCTCCGTCGGGCGGATGTCTTCCAATTCGCCGTTCGGTAAGACCTTTAGCACGCTGACATCACCCACCGATTTAAAGCCAGCGGCGAAGGCGAGTTGCGCGCCAGTGGGGAGCATCTCTTCGATTCGAACTTGCCGATACGTCAGAGTTTGATCGGCGACTTCAATGATATGGTGGATTTCATGTGACATAATTCGCTCCAAAATGTAAAGTAGTTGGTAAAACTATACATTAGCACTTGCGGTTCGTCAAATAGTTGGTAAAATAAGAATATCAATCGTCTTGCAACACCCATCGACACTACGTCAACGTATCGCGAACCAACCGGAGAAAAAGTGACCACTACACACAAAGTGCTCGGCAGTTGGCTGAAAGCACCCCTTGCCCTTGTCGTCGCTCAAGTCAGATTTGAGCATCATCCCGAAGTATCACCCAACCTTGTCGCTGAGCGCATTCAGAAAGCCACGGGTGGAATCTATCCGAACATCAGCCCATTGCTGTCCATATCGGTTGTCATTGGCCAAGCCCCCCCCACCATACCACCGCCCTTAATGGGACCAGCTGGTCTTGACTTACGCAATGCAGAAGGCAATGAAGTAATCCGGATCCAACAAGGATCATTAACTTTCATGACATCCGCTTATCAGGACAGGGATCATTTCTTTCACCAATGGAGTTCCTTCATGAACGCGCTCTGTGAAGAGAGCGAGACACATGTTATTCGTCTTGGCATTCGCTATGTAAATTTCATCATTCCCAGCGATGGACATGCACCTGAAGACTACTTCCTTGATGGCTTGGGCCGGTCACCCGACATACTGGGCAATCAATCCCCTGTGGCCTTCACGCTCTATGATTTCGCTCGTGCGGATGGTCAGCTGCGCCTTCAGTACAGTCGCGGATACGGGGCACCTGACCTGCCCCCTGACCTGCAAGGCTCAGTTCTCTTGCCACCACGGCTCGCCTATACATCTGCTGACGGAGTTTCAGCTGTTCTCGACATGGACAGATGGCGCATGGTTAACAAAACATTGACAGCAGATGGGGTCTCTGTTGCAATTAACGAACTTCGCTCAGATATTTCAGAGTCTTTTCGAAATATCATTTCGCCGCTTGCCAACAACGAATGGAATCCTTCACCACAAGGAGAGCAACCATGCTGAAAATGAATGCGTTTGAAGCACAACGCGATGCAATTAATCGACAGGACGTATTACGATCATTAACCGCAAATGAATCCTTTTACAACACAGGATCCGCGCTTGTAGTAAATGATGCTTACGAATACATCGGCTACTGCTTGGCCAAACAGCCTCTATATCCGAACGCATTTGCTGGGCCAGTCCAAACCGAATCTTTGTCGGCTACTGGCGCAGTTGGTTGCCTGATGTATGAAATAAAAGCGGAACCAACCACATCGACTCACTTCACACCTATTGTCACGCCATCCAAGATGGTCGAGATGGTGCGCAACGCCTTCATGCTCACTGTGCGTGACGCCTCTGCTGTTTTTCATGTCAGTCGCCCTACCATCTACCAGTGGGAGTCCCTGTCTGACATCGAACAAATTCGCGCTCACAAAGATCGTGAACGGCTGAAGCATCTCTATCGTGTGGCTATGCTCTGGATCACACAAGACCCGCTATTCGGGCGTTGGTTGAATGAAACGCTGCCCAGCGGCAAAAGCGTACTTGACCTACTTAAAGAGGAACGTATTGATGATGCGGCACTGAAGTCCGCACACAACCACCTGCATGCCGCCCTTCCTCGTCTTCGCAGAACAGAGCATACCCGCTCCATGGCCGCAGCAAGAGCGATGAAAGGGGCTTTTGAAAGGTTAGCTGCAAATGAAAAAGCCCGAGCGAAAGGGTAATCTCTGAATCTATTTACATCTTTCCTTGATCACCTTGTAGCCGATCTGGATACTCACCAAGGTCCTTTGTTACTGGTAATAGCTGGTCACAACGGGGCAGGCAAGACCACGTGCTACCGAGAATATCTGCAAGAAGTGATAGCACAGCATCTCGATGATCACATTGATCCCGATGCAATTGAACGTGAAATCCGGACAGACTGGCTCAATGATCCAGTCAGTGATGATGAATTCTCAAAGATGGCAAGCAAGGAAGCAGAACGTCTCCGTATAATGTATCTGAACAACACCACGGCCTTCAGCATGGAGACTGTTCTTTCCGATCCGGTTGGAGACAAGCTTGGGTTCTTACAAAACGCACTCCGCAGCGGCTATTACGTTGTGTTGCTGGCTGTTGGCTTGGACTCCCCGGAGAAATCAATAGAACGAGTTTCATTACGAGTTGCCCGAGGCGGACATGATGTCAATCACGATCGAATCAGAAATCGATACCCACGTGTCCTCAATAATCTCAGTCAGGCGATTGGTATAGTGTCGCTGGCTTTAATTGTCGATAACAGTCAAGATAACCTTGAAGATGGAAGCGGCGCCTATCGCGCCTTTGCGCTATTTGCTCACGGAGATTGCATTGAAACAGCAGACAATATCCCAACTTGGTGGAGCAACGTCTCTGCTCCAACCAGCTAATTTTTTGTTCCCCAATTTGAAATCACCTTATTAAAAATCAATGAGTTTCGAGCTAAAAATCAGAAATTTTGGGGAACAGGTTTACTATGTAACGCCATGATTTATTTGAGTTGAGCCGGTAGACTGTTAATCCGCAGGTCCCTGGTTCGAGTCCAGGTCGGGGAGCCAAATAAATCAATAGCTTACGATTATGTCGTAGGCTATTTTTTCGTCCAGAAGGGTTTTTGCTGCAATTTGCTGCAGTGGCCCTTTGACGAATTGCTATATCTGTCTTTAACCGGAGAAAAAGACAGACATGGCAAGCATTCTCAAACGCGGCCCGTATCAATTCCAGGCCACCATCCGACTCAAGGGCTTCCCGAGCCAATCCAGAACGTTCGAGACCAAACGAGTATTCGGGTCAGACCACGAATTTTCTCTAATTTCTGAAAGTCAGGGGCAGATGGACTCTACGCAGCAACCGGTGCTGGCTGCACGCGCATCGGTGTTTCCTTGAATTTCTGCTCGGCCTGCCACATGTCATAAGCGTTCTGCTCAGCCAGCCAAAGACGCGCATCGCCTCCGCGCTCGACACCCAACCAAGCTTCAATGCGCAGCGCCATTTCCGGCGATATGCCTGCGTGGCCATTCAGCATGCGGGACAACGTAACGCGAGCAACGCCAAGCTGTGCGGCTGCTTCAGTCACGGTCAATCCCAGCGCGGGGAGCACGTCATCGCGCAGGGTCAGGCCGGGATGGGGCGGATTAAACATACGTGCCATTTCAAATCTCCTTAATGGTAATCCTGATAATCCACCAGTACGGCATCTGTACCGTCAAAAGTGAATGTCAGGCGCCAATTGCCATTTACCCATACTGAAAAATGTCCCTTGAGCCCATTGCCTTTCAGGGGATGTAAATGCCAGCCCGGCAAGTTCATGCCCTGGGCGTTGGTTGTTTCATTCAAACGTCTTAACATTGCGCCAAGCCGTGCAGCGTGGGCCGGTTGTATGCCCGCCTTGCTTCCCGTGTTGAAGAATGCTTCAAGACCCTTATGCTGAAACGATTTAATCATGATTCAATGTATCGTGTATCGCATCACATGTCAATGATTGATTTTTCCTGATCAATATCTGCACACAAGCTGAGACAAGGCTATGCGTTAACTGTCGATTAACAACAATCGGTAACCCCCCATTTTTGCTGCTCCGATAGATAAAGATTACACCCCCCTCATCATCGGTCCAATCTTCGGCCTCGACTGATGCTCCGCCTGCCATAAATCCCACTGAGTTTGCATGCCCAGTCAAGCTGACAAGCGCAATGCCATGCCAGCGGTAACACCCGTTTTACCGTTCAGCGCTTTGGATAAGGTCACGCGCGACAGCTTCAAGTTTGTGGCCGCTTGTGTGGCGGTCATGGTTTCCGGTATCCATTCCCGCAACACTTCGCCAGGATGCGCAGGGTTATGCATTCTGCTCACCCATGCAATGTTTTCAGCACCACATCCGGTGCCTGTTGCACAATCCTGAGCAAAGCTGCCGCAGGGCCTGTGGGGTTGCGCCGGTGTTGCTCCCAGTTCTGCAACGTTTTGATGCTGACTTGCATCAACCCGGCAAACTCGCTTTGTGACAAACCGGTTTGTTCACGTACGGCTTTTACGTCAGGTGGTGACAGCACCGCCCTGCGCGATGCTTGTGCCTCGCCTTTGGCAATTGAACGGGCTTCTTTTAAACTTTGCAGCAGATCATCAAACAAGGCTGCTTCCATGATCACTACTCCTTTACCAATTCGCGTAGCAATGCGGTCTCACGATCAGTCAAATCATCTTTCCTGGATTTCGGATAAATCAACAGCATGTAAATCTGTCCGTCATTGAAGGACAAATCAATCATTGTTAACCATCATGGCGCAGCAAAATAACTGTTCCAGAATTCCAATTCTAACCAAACATAATCAATCAGTTACAATGCAAATTCAACGAAATTTCCGGAACGGAAATTCCGCCAAACCGCGTCCCTTGCGAGTTGCGGCCAAGTCGAGTGCTCGCGTGCCTGTACGGCTTGATGTCAAAGTCCCGACTAAGACCTGTGCCGTGCGCGTCGCGATCTTTCCGATTCGATCCGCTTTGCTCCTCATGGGGAAATAGATCGGTTAACTAACCTGCGCAGCATCGCCTTTCCCCAACATCCTGGCCAGTATTGGCAAGTGAAACGCGCTGACGCGGGGATATTGATGATGAATATCGTGATAACAAGTGGCCAACATGGCTTCTCGACCGAACAGGACACTAAAAACATAGCGCACCCAATCCGGCAGATCGGTCCGGTACACTCCATAAGCATCCCCTCGACGATGTTGCAGGTAAAAGAATGAGAAGTAGCTCAATCCAAAAGCCATACGCACACTGACCCAATACCACCAGAATACCGGACCGGCCATGATTGCAAAAGCCCCGATCAGCGACAGTCGTATCGCGGCACCCCAATACAGGTCACGGTCTGCGGGATGTTTGACAATCCAGCGCCAAAAGTGCTGCTCAGGGGCTGTCATGGCGTTGAACATGCCCTGCCACCATGGGCCTCGAATCTGAAAATACTCCGGATCCTGTGGCGTAGCCATGCTGACATGATGTTCACGATGAATGCGCAAAAACTCGGGATATCCCAGCGATAATGGGGTCAACAGCAATGGCATGAGACGGGTCAAACTGTCCACACCTCGTTCATCACGCAGATGGAACAATTCATGTGTCGCCAGCATCCAGCGTACCACGAAGATAGGCATGCTAATCAGCATAACCCAACCTGGTAACCAACCCAGCCAACACACTGCAATTTCCACGTAAATCCCGGTATAAGCCAGCCAACCATTGCGGGTCAGGCGTGCAGCATCCATTTCGGTACTAAAAAACTCTCTGTGATTCGTCATATCGTTATCTTGCAGTCCCAATACCAATTATCTGTACGAGAGTATGTTCACCCGCAAGTAGCGCAGCGCAAGGCGCGAAAAGCGACGTTGTGTTGTCCACAACAAGCGGTTCGCAACGATGCAATGTGCCGCTCAGCCTTCCTGCCCTTCGGGTTGCAACGGGCACGGCAAATCAAGTCCGACAGGCTCCTGGCCTACGAACCAATTGCACGACAAGGTCCGTACGACTTCCGTTCATTTAACAGCCAGCAATTCCACTTCGAAGACCAGTGTAGCGTTAGGTGGAATCACTCCACCCGCTCCACGCGCACCATAAGCCATGTCTGGCGGAATAGTCAATTTACGAGTGCCGCCGACTTTCATGCCTGCCACGCCAACATCCCAGCCTTGTATGACCTCACGCTGCCCCAACCGGAAGCTGAATGGTTCGTTACGATCCTTGCTGGAATCAAACTGCCTCCCATCCACCAGCCAACCGGTGTAATGCACCTGCACGACCTGGCCGCTTTGCGCAATTTCACCTTTACCCACCAGAACATCTTCTACCAGCATCGTTGTACTCAAACGATTTCCTTTCAAAATGAACGATCATGAAACCAGCCGACCCTGGATCGCCTGTCATGATACACTGCGCGGGAGGGCAGTGAAAAGCAATGTACGTGCAAGGTTGCCTGCACCCGCCCATCATTCGGAGAATGCAATGAAAGCAAAACAAATCTTGACTACCCTGTTGGCGTTGATCAGCCTCAGTGCGCATGCCGAACTCAGGGTGGGTGACCAAGCACCGATGTTCACGGCTCAAGCCACACAGGGCGGCAAGGTTTTTACATGGTCTCTGCATGATGCTTTGTCCCACGGCCCGGTGGTGTTGTACTTTTATCCGGCTGCCTTTACACCGGGTTGTACGATCGAGGCCCATCGTTTCGCCGAAGCGATCGACCAGTTCAAAGCTTTAGGAGCGACAGTCATCGGCGTATCACACGACCCGCTCGACAAGTTGCAGCGCTTTTCGGTCAGCGAATGCCGCAGCAAATTCCCCGTAGCCGCAGACACCGATGGTGCAATCATGCAAGCCTACGACACGACTATGCCAGTACTCAGCAGCTACGCAAGCCGTACGTCTTATGTCATCGCCCC
>JAJYPA010000583.1 GCA_021795795.1 Pseudomonadota bacterium
AGCGAGCATTGTTGGATTCATTGCCGGCTTGATTCCTGGAGTTGGTGGCGTGGCGGCAAACTTTGTCTCCTACGCGCAGGCAAGGGCGACATCTAAGCGCAAGCACGAGTTTGGAACGGGCATACCTGAAGGCGTCATTGCTCCTGAGGCTTCCAACCTTGCAAAAGAAGCAGCTTCGTATGTCCCGCTTATCGCATTGGGGATACCGGGCACAGTTGGGTCGGCGGTTATCCTTAGCGCCTTTACCATCCTAGGACTTGCACCTGGGCCGTCAATGGTTTCCACGCACGAGCCCGTCATATATCTGATTGCCGCGGTGCTGTTGATCACGGGCTTTCTTGCTAGCGGCTTAGGAATCTCTGTCGCGCGCCACTTGGCTCTTATAACCACTGTTCGCGGCGCGCTAATGTCGCCATACGTCATCGTTCTGGGAATTGTCGGTGCGTGGGCTGCAACTACA
Organism: Pseudomonadota bacterium; assembly: GCA_021795795.1. The sequence goes on from JAJYPA010000583.1 coordinate 461, forward strand.
AACTTCATACAGCTAGACATCTTGGTAGGTATTGGCGTAGTCGGCCTTGTGATGATGAGACTTGGGTATTCCTTGCCAGCTGCCATTATCGGGTTCTTGCTCGGTTCGGTTTTCGAGCACAACCTAACTTTGACAGAACAGGTGTCCGGCTGGAATTTCCTGAAACAGCCTCTTCCTGATTTTCTTCTTGCACTGGTTATCCTGAGCGTCTTCAGCACTCCGTTATTCCGAGCGTTCAAAAAGCTTCGGGGCAAAGGAGCCGCGGTCGAAGCGTCAAAGATCCAGAAAGACGAGCAACGAGAGTTGGTTTCGGTTGCCGCCGGATCAGTTGGTTCAGCCTCAGGCAGCCTGGCAGAATCAAGGAATCCAGCTGGCGATGCTCGTCCGGCTCCTTTCTTCAAAAGACCCGGCTCCTATTTTGAGCTAGCGGTAGATGCAGTCTGGGTTGTAGGAAGCGCAATTTACTGGGCTACTGCTATCGGTTATCCGTCTATAGCACGCACAGTCCCAATAATCGTCTCCAGCGCGGCGTTTGTGATCGGACTCATACAGTTCATGTCGAACTTCATTGTGCGACTCCAGAGAATCACCCATGGCAAGAAGAAAGATGAGGGTGGCAGAGACGCCGGCAAAGTGGTGGTAGCCAATGTCGTGACTGGCAACCGAAGGGAATACAAGAGGGAAATTGCGATCATCGCTTGGACGGTAATGATGTTGGTGGGGATTTGGCTTATTGGCCTGCTTATCGCGGTGCCTCTTGGGGTGTTGGCCTACTTCCTGGTACTCGATCGCGGCAGCTGGCGCAGAGCAGTCATCTCTGGGGCGGCCATATACATCGTAATTTACGTGGTGTTCGTGAGGCTTTTGGCGACCCAGTTGCCTCACGGAATTGTCTGAAGTTGCGCAAAGCTTGACAGACGAAAGGTGAGTAGGGGTATTTAGCTTCAGTGAATAACGGCATTCATTTATCGAGATAAAACCTATACAGGGGGATAAGGATATGAAAATAAAAGCAAAGTTAGTTCGTTCTCTCGTGGTCGCGGGAGTGCTCGGCGGGGCACTCGCTGCTTGCGGCAGTTCGTCTTCCGCCAGCTCCAGCTCCACTACTTCTGGAAGCAGCGGAGCAACGACAACAACCGGGGCATCTGCGGCGTCGTTCTTCAAAGGCAAGACAATGACTTTCATAGTTCCATTTGGTGCTGCCGGCGGCTACGAACAATGGGCGCTCACCTTGAAGCCATACTTGATTAAGTACCTCGGCCTAGCTGCGCTCAATATCGTCAATGACACTGGTGGTGGTGGCACGGTTGGCACAAACGACCTGTACGCTGCCAAGCCTGATGGGCTCACGATCGGTGACACCGATGCGACTGGTGACGTATTGAACCAAATTCTCAAGGTGCAAGGCCTCAAATACGACACTTCGAAGATCAGCTGGATAGGAAGACCTGACACGGCCGCTCAGGTTGGGGTGTCGCTCGCATCTTCAGGGCTGACTTCGATGAAGCAACTTGTGACCGCCTACGGGCCCGGAAGTTCCAAGACGCTCGTGGCGCTTGCTGCAGGCCAAGGCGGTGCTCCGTATGTTGGCGAGCGAATTTTGTTCAACATGCTGAAGGTCCATTATCGGCAGATCAGCACCTTCCAGGGTAGCAGCGCTGCGAAGGTGGGACTCCTAAGCGGTGACGGAAGCTTTCTCGAAATCGGGTACTCCTCGATGCTGCCTCTGATTACAAGCAAGAAGGTAAACCCGCTCTACGTGTGGCGTCAGGAGACCTTCACCCCACTTGCAGGCGTGCCCAGCATTAGCCAAATCGAGCAGCAGTTCAATCTTTCCAGCGCAAATGCCAGTATTTTGAACAGTTTCGACGGCGTGATGGAAATGGGACACGACTTTGCAGGCCCTCCAGGGATTCCAGCCGACAGGCTTGCGGTTTTGCGCGCAGCATTCAAGAAGGCCTTGGCTGATCCAGGACTTGCGGCGCAAGCTAAAAAGGAGAATTTGGTTCTGGGCTACGGCTCGGGTTCCGAGCTTGACTCGATCGTCCAAGCTGCGAACTCGAATTCTGCAAAGATAGTGGCCGCTGCGTCATAGAAGCATTGCAGGGGGGTCGGTGCAAGGTTCGCATCGGCAGGACTCGACCTTTGAATGAGGTTTTTTAGTCCAGTCGAGGCGGCTATGATACCGTACCCCCCGATTTATATGCTGAATTTATGGCCGGCCAGGCCCTGGCGGGTACGGCGGACTGCAGGCGAATGGTTTCTCTCAATCGCCCAGGTGCAGATTCAGGCACTAGTTCTCGAGTTGAGCGTTCAGTGAGGCCACCTCTTTGTCTGGCCGAATTGGGTGGGGGACTGTATCCCGACTTTGACGCCCGTTTTGCTAAAAGTATCCAAATTGGCTGGTGGCAGTCAGTAGTTGTCATCGGTTGGATGATGAGTTTCCTGGAGGATAATTCCTCTGTTCGGGGGCTCCTATATGTTTGTGAGCTCCCACAGAGTGACGATCGAGATCTATGTTGAATTTATCTTTCAGGTCAGATGTGATCCTGTCTGCCTAGGAGGCTGCTAAATAATCGCTGGCTCCCACTTGGAAATTGTTGGCCTCCATTTGGAGTTTTCTGGTTTAGTTAAAGCAGCATTTTCCCTGTTCAGATAGAATATCTATATGTTGGGAACTGAAGGAAATCAACCAAGTCTTACAGATACAGAGGCATTTTGCGCCAAGCTTATAAAGCCTGGATCGGTATACGAATTTCTCTCAAAGAACCGCCGAACACTGTTTTCGGACGACAAGTTCGTGCACCTGTACCCCTCCAAGGTTGGAAGGCCTTCAATACCGCCTTCACGAATTGCATCGATCATGGTGCTCCAGACACTCGAAGGTCTCTCAGACAGAGAAGCACTAGAGCAGGTGAGGCTGAACCTGGCGTGGAAGATAGCCCTGGGGCTTGCATTAGACGACGAAGGATTCTCTCCCAATGTCTTGACGTATTGGAGAAACAAGATCTCAGCTTCAGATACTCCGCATCTTATTTTCGACCTCGCGAAAGAGGTTATTTCAAATACAGGGATCTTACGTAACAAGAACAAGAGGGTGCTCGATTCAACGGTTCTCTCTGACGCGGTGCTTACCCAGGACACCTTCAGCCAGATCGTCTCTCAGATAAAACGGGTAAGAAGAATGATTCCCCCACTTGGCCAAGTCCCACTCTCTCAAGTGGTCGATTACTCCTCATCTGATAGAAAGCCGGCAATCGACTACCGCGACCAAAAAGAGAAACAAGAGGCGATCTCCCTTTTGGTCACAGACGCCCTCTCTCTGATTTCTGCGGCCGAAGAGTACGACCTCACCTCAGAACAAGCAGACGCCCTGGGGCTTTTGGGACTGGTCGCAGCCCAAGACGTTGAGATCGTAGATGAAAAAGAGGGAAGATTCAGACTTGCGAAAAAGGTGGCCAAGGACCGGGTGGTCTCTACCGTAGACCCTGATGCCCGCCATGTCCACAAATCCCGCAAGGCCTACATAGATGGATACCGGGGCCACATCGCAATAGATCCAGAGACGGAGATCATCACTCAAAGCGCACTTAGAAAGGGCAATGTGTCCGATGCACAGATGGGCGAAGAACTCCTTTTGGAAGAACAAGAGCCCCTCAGGATCTATGGTGACAGCGGATACAGCTCGGGAGAGTTCTCGAGACACCTTGATGAAAAAGGCCACACCGCGGTCATAAAGCCCCGCCCTCTGCCTATGGCGGTAGAAAACGGATTCAGCATCGATGACTTCGTCATAGATGAAACCTCCGACTCCGTCAGTTGTCCAGCTGGACACGTAGTGGCCATCTCCCTAAAGAGAAGAGCATCTTTTGCCAAGTTCTGCGGGTCTTGTCCCCTGAGAGACCGCTGCACCCGCTCGAAGCGGGGCAGAGTCATCACCTTTGGATCCAATCACAGATACAACCAACAGGCGAGGAGAAACTGGGAAGACTCTTTTATTAAAGACGACTACAACGCCAACCGGCCAAGTGTTGAGAGAATCCACGCTCAGATGAAGAGAAAGATGTCATCTTCGAAGCTCCGCTACAGAGGCATATTGAAAAACGACATCTACTACTCCCTCGTTGCTGCGGTTTGGAATTTGAAGGTACTTATCAGGAACAACCTCACGTACAAATACAAAGGCTGGCAAGTTGCCACCTGAACCAGGCCACAGAAGCCAAGACTTGAAGCAAAGTTGCGGAAATATCCCGTAAAAACTCTGTCAACAAGGTCTTTAGCCACCTTGCTGCTGGAGACACTTCACAAGAACAACCAACTGGGAACATAAATGCCTGGTGCCCATCCCGGAGGGAGGATTGCTTAGCAGGCTCCTAGTGACGAGAGTGATTTGATTT
>JAJYPA010000092.1 GCA_021795795.1 Pseudomonadota bacterium
TTTTCCAGCAACCATTGCGCCAGATAGGCGCCGTCCTGGCCGGTGATGCCGGTGATGAGGGCGTGCTTCGTCATTGCGGTGGTTTCTCCCAGTCGTTGAGTAAATCCTGAATGAGGGTGCCGTGGTCGCGCAGATCGACCTCAGCAGGCAGGGGCACGCACGGCGCGGTGGACTGCATGTAGCGGCCGACGAAACCGTTAGCGCCCGTGAAAAGAATGGTCATAAGCGGCTCATGAACTCGGTGAACTGCTGAAAGTGTTGCTCCCAGGTAGGGGGAGAAAAATGCCGCAGGCGCTCCAGTTGCCCCTGGCGCATGGGGCTATCGGGGAGGCTATGGTCGCTCAAGGCGGCAAGCCAGGCCGAAGTATCCGAGGTTTCGATATAATCGGGCACGTCTCCGGCGATCTCCCGGAAAACGGGCAGCGGGCTGGCAATGACGGGAATTCCCAACGCCAACGCCTCCACCAGCGGTAGGCCGTAACCCTCCTCGTGGGAAGGGAACAATAAGGCACGCGCGCTCTGCAGGTAAGCCCAGAGACAGTCATCCCGGCAATGGTGTAATACCCGTACCGAATCCTTCAGGATCGCGTCCGCGCGCAACTGTTCCAGAATATCCTCGCACATCCACCCTACCTGACCAATCACCACCAGCAACGACACATCGGCCTGGCGGCTTTTCCACTCGCGCCACAGATCCAGGACAAAGTGATGATTCTTACGCGGTTCTATGGTGCCCACCATGAGGAAATAAGGCGCTGACAAAGGCTCATGGCTTGCAGGCGGTGGAGCGTGTCGAAGATGATTGGCACCCAGAGGAATCACCGAAATGGGCGGCAGGGTAACGCCCCATTGTTGGGCATAATGTCGCAAAACACGCGCCGTGTGTTGAGAATTGCTGCAGATACCCGCCGCATGACGCAGGATCACCTGCAGGCGCGCGGCATGCCGATCATCCTCTCCTGGGCGGCAGAACTGGGGGTGGGTGAGGGGGATCAGGTCATGGGCCATCACCAGCAAGCGGATCTGTTTGCGTGCCATCCATGCGCCATAACCCCGACGGTCCAGGCCGCTGTGCCCCATGTTCAATACCCAACTTCCCTTGGGCACGGGGCGCAAGGGAAGCCTCGCCAGCCAGGCCATGGTCGGCCCCAGGGCGGGATGCGGCTTGCCCTCTCGCCAAGCCAGGAGCCAGGCGAAAAGGGCAAACGACGCGGCGGGCGACAATGCCACGGCGATAGCTCCGTGTTGCATCAGGGCCTGGGCGCGATGGTGAAAAAAGGCGATATAAGCCAGACAGACGCGGTCCACGCCGGTGGGCATGCGCTTTTTACGCGCCCGCTCTATCAAGCGCGTAACATCAATCAATAAGGGGCGGTCACCCAAGTTCATATGACCCAAACACTCAAGGGAGCACCCCTGCATTGGTCAGACCCTGAATGGGGTAGACGATCTGCACAACCATGCCCAGAAACTTCTGAAGTTCCGTGATCGGGGCGGTACCCACATAAATCAGGTCATGATTCTGGATGGGGAAGGTCTGCGCCGCGAACAACGTAGCCGGATTACTGAGATCAAAGCGGAACACCACCGGGACCAGGCCGTTCTGCGCCACCTGCACGGGATGCGGCCATTGGGGCAGCAGGGAGGGTTTTTCAAAGCGGAAGACGAAGACCCCTTTCGCGTCCGCCTCATGACCATTCAGACCGCCCGCGCGGGCCAAGGCCTGGGACAGGCTGACGCCCGTCGCTTCAAAGTCCAGCTCCCGGCTCTGCGTCGTAGCTCCCAGGATGGTGACATGCAGGGGTTCATACAGGGCCGTGAGTATGTCCCCCGCATGTAATGAGATATTTTCCTGGGGATTTTTGATGACGCTTTCCAGAGGCATATCCACCACCTTTCCGGCGCGGGAAATCTGCATGGTGACTTTGTTTACCGGCTTGTCCACCCCGCCCGCCGCCGCCAGGGCCTGGAGCACATTCACACCGCCCGGCACCAGGGGTACCGACGTGCTACGCGTCACGTTGCCCACGACGGTAACACTCCGTGAATAATTGTTGACCAAACTCACCACCACCTGCGGGTCGTTGGCTTGACCCCGCAGTTTTTGCCGGATTTCCGCCTCGATCTGAGTCAGTGTCCGACCGGAACAGGAAATCTCACCCGCAAAAGGAATGGCGATATCACCGTCACTGCTCACTATTTGCTCAGGGATCGCGGTCATCATCGAACCCGATGGCGTAGCCATGGAACTAGGGACGGAGGTAAAGAGCATGGCCGGAGGCGCCTCCCAGATGTACACCTGCAGGGTATCCCCTGGTCCCACAGTATACAGATTGGGGTTCGCGTTGGCCAAGTCCGCCAGGGACGAAAAGGCGGGTTTCTCCAGCTTATCCTTAATGAGACGCGCCAGGGCATAATTGACATCCACCACCTGGATGCCAGCCAAGGCCTTGTTCTCCCCGGCATCCACGACCGACGAGGTGCGAGGACCCGAATAAGGGAGGTAAGAGGCGCAGCCGCAGAGCCCCATCATGGCGAAGGCCATCGCCAATTGGAGCACACTCTTTGACCGCATAACGCCCACCGCTGCCTTCATTTTCCGTCTCCCATCCATTATCTCTGATTGCTGCGTCATTCCACGCTGCATTCCCGGTTTAGCCATCATGGTGTGCCTCACGATAAAGCGTATTCAACTGGGAGGGGGTGACATCCACATAATCCGGGCCGAGCGCTTTGAGAAGCAGGTACAGGCGATGCATGCCCATGGCCCAATTCAAGATGAAGACATTGATAAATGCCGGCCGTGTTGCCCCCACACGGGAGCGGATTTGTTGAACTAGATTAGGGAGTTTCTGGGTATCTGGCTGCCAACTAGTGCCCGCCCGGAAAATTACCTGTCCACTTGGTAGCTGGTATGTGATCCGGTGGTAATCCTTCTCACCAGCGTAGCCATAATCCGGCATTATAAATTGCGCTTGCGGCAACGCCGCCGCGACTTTGGCGATATCCTGTCTAGCCATTTGGTTATTTCGTGCGAAGGCCCGATGCACGCGGAGAGTTTTCATATCCATCCGCTGCATGTAGCGCCATGTCCAGTTATAAAAATCCTGAAATGCAGCTTGGCGATTATCCAAGCGAATCGCCCAGACGGACGGGTACATATAACCGACGCCGGAAACACCGGCTATAAATTCATTATTCGATCCGGCGTGCTGGTAGTACCATTGCGCCAGCGTGGGCGCCACGTCGATCAGTGTCGGTCCCATGGCCCATCCGGCCGCGAACTTGCCATAATACGGACTCTTAAACCAATGCCAGAAAAAATTCTGCCAAGTATTCAGATTGTCGCCGTCAGAAATAGTGAACGAGAGATACACCTTGGATCGATCCAGTTTCGGGGGCGGGGCAAATTTCTGCCGTAGCGCTACCAGCCTTACCCCGCTCAATACGGAAAGGTTATGTACATGGTCGCTGACTACGGTGACTTTCCCAAACTCAGAGCCCAGCCTGACACCAATGCCCTCTCCCAGGCCCTTTCCGTCGCCACTCCACCACCAACCGCGCACTACCCCATCCAGCGGCGTGGCGGCAAAGAGTTTTTCTATTTGTTGTTTTTCTCCAGCCATATCCGCTCCTGGTTCTTGCTGCTCTTTGGGACCAGTCACCCAGAACGTCATACCGCGCGCGGCAATGATCTGATCTTCCGCGCCGCCAGCCAGAAGTTGGGGGGCCAGGCATAAAAACAGAAAGGGATTCATCCGTGGTGCCAGTTGTGTCCGCAGGTACCGCAGGGCCTGCACATCATTCTTAAAGCGCCCGCGCAAATCCGCCTTGATGGGCAAATGCAGTTGCCGCGCCAGGGCGGGCGTGGCCACCACCAGGTTGTCCAGCGCCGCGATATCCACGGCGATATCCGGAGAAATATAAACCCTCGGATCCGGAATCACCGCGCCCTGTATGTCATTACGGAAAATCCGTACCAGCGACAAAGGTTGGTTAACCGGAATCGGCGTGCCGGTTTGACCTTGTTTTTGCATCTGGCGCAGCCAGAACAGATCACTCGGATCCCATACGAGATAAATCCGCGGCTGGGTGCGGTTAACAATGCCTTGCAGCGTCACTAGCAGCCGTTTTTGATCTGGCGGGAGTGCGCTGATGTTCGCCACATAGAGGTGCCGGGCAGGAGGCGGCATCTTCGGCTGAAAGGTCGGATAGGTCCTTTTGATCTGAGGCAAAAGGACATGTTGCGGCAAAACGGATGTCGTCGTTGGTGAGGATGTACCTGGTCTGCCGTAGGGCATAACGGATGCGCAGCCGCCAAGGGCTACGAGGGTCCACACCACGACGATTAGCCGGGATAAGATCCCGGAGTGCGCCCGGCGGAATGGTTCATTGATCAGAAGTCGGTTCATGTTCATACCCTCTCGTGTTTGCCACCGTCCGGCCGTTGCAAAACATGGCGACCGCTGTTTCAACAACAAAATAGGGATTTAATAAATCTTTTTTGTTATATATTAGTTTATGTCCGCCAGCGGCAGCCTCTACTCTACAGCCGCTTTCGGTCGCAATAATCTGGGCCGCCGCCGTATCCCATTCCATGGTTGGCCCCAAGCGGGGATAACAATCCGCATCCCCCTCGGCGACGAGGCAGATCTTGAGCGAACTGCCAATCGAAACGACCTCGAGTTCCCGCGTGGATTTTCGAAGCTCGTCGATATAGACTTCCGTCTCGGGCGATCGATGGGATTTGCTCGCCACCACCGTCAGCTTCTGTTCCCGACTATCATTGACATGCAACGGAAGCTTTTGGGTCCCCTGTACTGCATCTTGGCGCCATGCCCCTGCTCCCTCTTTTGCGTAGTACATGAGATCCAGCGCCGGGGCGTAAACCACACCGAGCACCGGCCTGTTGTTTTCGATCAGCGCGATGTTTACGGTATATTCGCCATTTTTCCGGATGAACTCTTTTGTACCATCCAAGGGATCCACCAGCCAGAAAAAGCCCCAGTGTTTCCGTATCTCATAAGGAATGGCATCACCCTCTTCCGACAAAAACGGAATCTCCGGATAAAGGGCATGAAGGCCATGGAGAATGATCCCATGTGCGGCACGATCGGCATCCGTGAGGGGGGAGGAGTCCTCCTTGTAATCCACCGTAAAATCCCGTTGATAAATTTCCATGATGGCATCGCCGGCTTCTTTGGCGATGGCAATAATTCGTTCCATGTCAATAGTATCAGCGATCACGCAATCACCTCCTGGATTCTGAAAGCCGTCATTCGCCGCACTGCCCATTGCTTTGCAATAACTCTAACACCGGCTCCAGCAACGCTTCCGGACTGCTGCCGGGGGTGCTGAGGCGTAGCTCTGGTGTCAGCGGTAGCTCGTAAGGGCTGCTGATGCCGGTAAAGTTGGGAATCTGCCCGGCCCGGGCGCGGGCGTAGATTCCCTTAGGATCGCGTCGCTCACATTCTTCCAGGGGCGTGTCCACGAACACCTCAAGGAACTCCCCTGGGGTGAAGAGGCTGCGGGCGAATTCCCGCTCGGCGCGGTAAGGCGAGATGAAGGACACCAGCACGATCAGACCGGCATCCACCATCAGCCGGGCCACCTCCGCCACACGGCGGATGTTCTCGGCCCGGTCGGCCTCGGCAAAGCCCAGGTCGCGGTTCAGTCCGTGGCGCACATTGTCGCCGTCCAGCACGTAGGTATGGTGCCCTTGGGCGTGCAGGCGCTTTTCCAGCAGATTGGCCAGGGTGGATTTGCCCGACCCGGACAGGCCGGTGAACCACACGCACCGGGGTGGCTGGTGCTTGAGCGCGGCGCGGGCGGCTTTGTTCACGCTGAGTTGCTGCCAGTGCAGGTTGTGATCGCGGCGCAGGGCGAAGTCCAGCATCCCGGCGCCCACGGTGGCGTTGCTCAGGCGGTCGATGAGGATGAAGGCGCCAAGAGGACGGTTTTCGGCATAGGGGGCGAAGGGCAGCGGGCGATCGAGGTTCAGGTGTACCTCGGCGATATCGTTCATCTGTAGCTCGCGCGCGGCTAGTTCCGCCCCACTGTTGGGGTCGATGCGGTGGCGGATGGAGCTCACCGTGGCCGATACGGTACGGTGGTGCAGTTGGAGCCAATAGGGGCGACCGGGGATGAGGGCTTGCTCGTGCAGCCACAGCAGATGGGCATGGAACTGCTCGGCCATCTCCAGTGGAGCATCGACCGCACAGAGCACATCACCGCGGCTGATGTCGCGCTCGTCGGCCAGGGTGATGCATACCGATTCACCGGTTTGGGCTTGGGCCTGCGCCTGCTCGCCAACGAATATCTGCTGGACCGTAGAGCTAACGCCTGAAGGGAGCACACGCACTGCGTCTCCAGGGCGCAGCGTGCCTTGGGCGATGCGCCCGCAATAGCCGCGAAACTCGGCATGGGGCCGTAGCACCAGTTGCACCGGCAGGCGCAGCGGCGGCGTGGCCTCCTCCAGCCCAGCGGGCACGTTCTCCAGCCACTGCAGCAAGGTGGGGCCGCCATACCAGGGGGTGTGGGTGCTGGACTGAGTGAGGTTGTCGCCCGTCAACGCCGAAAGGGGAATGGACTGCACGGCGGTGAGCCCCAGTTCTTGAGCAAAGGCGGCGTATTCGTCGGCAATGGCGCGGAAGGCACTTTCGCTCCAGTCCATCAGGTCCATCTTATTGACGGCCAACACCACTTGCCGCACCCCCATCAGCGCCACGATACGGGTGTGCCTGCGGGTCTGGGTCAGCAGCCCCTTGCGCGCATCCACCAGGACCACGGCCGCATCGGCGGTGGAGGCGCCGGTGGCCATGTTGCGGGTGTATTGCTCATGCCCGGGCGTGTCGGCGACGATGAAGGCGCGCTCGGGCGTGGCGAAGAAACGGTAGGCCACGTCGATGGTAATGCCCTGCTCACGCTCCGCTTGCAAGCCGTCCACCAGCAAGGCCAAATCGGGCGCAGCACCCTGGGTGCCGAAGCGGGCGGAGTCTTTTTCGAGGGCTTGGAATTGGTCGTCGAAGATTTGCTTGGTGTCGAAGAGCAGCCGACCGATGAGGGTACTCTTGCCATCGTCGACACTGCCGCAGGTAAGAAAACGCAAGCGACCGTTCATCAGAAATAGCCCTCCTGCTTCTTGCGTTCCATGGAGCCGGAGCTGTCATGGTCGATCAGCCGCCCGGCGCGCTCGGAGCTGCGTGCGGCCAGGGTTTCGGCGATCACCGCCTCCAGGGTATCGGCATCGCTTTCGACAGCGGCGGTGAGGGGATAGCAGCCCAGGGTGCGGAAGCGCACCCTGCGCATCTCGGGCACCTCGCCCGGCGCCAGCGGCAGACGTTCGTCATCCACCATGATCCATTGGCCATCGCGCTGCACGACTGGGCGCTCCTTGGCCAAGTACAACGGCACAAGGGGTATTCCTTCCTGCGCGATATACTGCCAGATGTCGGCCTCGGTCCAGTTGGACAGGGGGAAGACCCGCAGCGTCTGCCCGGGGTTCAGCCGGGTATTATATAGAGACCAGAGCTCCGGACGCTGGTTTTTCGGCTCCCAGCGGTGACCGGATTCGCGCACGGAAAAGATACGTTCCTTGGCGCGGGACTTTTCCTCGTCACGCCGGGCGCCGCCGAAGATCACGTCGAAGCCGTGCGCATCCAAGACCTGCTTCAACGCTTGGGTCTTCATGATGTCGGTATAGCTGGCCCCGTGATCGAAGGGGTTGATACCCGCCGTCATCGCTTCCTCGTTGCTGTGTACGATCAGTTCCGCCCCCAACTCTCGCGCCATGCGGTCGCGGTGGGCGATCATTTCACGGAACTTCCAGCCGGTGTCCACATGCAGCAACGGAAAGGGCAGCGGACCCGGCGCAAAGGCCTTGCGCGCCAGGTGCAGCATTACCGAGGAATCCTTGCCGATGGAATACAGCATCACCGGCTTGCGCGCCTCGGCTACGGCTTCGCGCAGGATTCCGAGGGATTCGGCTTCGAGCGTATTCATACAGCAGTCACCTTCCACTCGGCAATTTTATCGTGCTTACAAAATATCGTCCTGGAAGAAACATAATAATGCCGTTTCGTCGTTGCCCCATGCCAGTTTTTTAAGCCATATTCCTCAGCGTATAAAACTGAGTCATACAGAAGGCTAGTTTTAGTCATTTACTGATTACCAATCCAATAGATGTTACAACATACTTACTGATCCTAAGTTTAAGGTGTGGATTATGAGAGTATGGAGGAATATCAATATAGTAATCCTCTGGTAAGTCCCCGTGGTCCCAATTAATATGCGCGCGGCAACCAAAACTTCTAACTCTTTCGATAATATCTTCAATTTCTTTTCTGCGAAACAGCACAGTTGGTCCCGTTTCGATAGTGTCTGAATTCGGCGACACATTGAATTCTGTGGTATGTACCGCTACTCCACCAGGTTTCAAACAATTAATAGAGTTAAGAATAAATGTCACCCCTTTTTCTATTGATCCAAGGTGCTCCAAGGAACAAGATGACCACACAAAATCGAATTTTCCTGTGTATCTTTTGGGTATACTGTTCATATTAGCAAACTCAAACTCTACCAGATTTTCAAACTCCCATCCCGGGCATATGCCCAACTTGTTTAGTTTGCCTTTATTATCCGCATGTTGCGAAGTTTTCGTCCATCCCGCTACAGACGAGTTCTGTAAATCTAAATCTGTGGCCAGGATACTAGCGCCAAACGACGCAAAGCAACTTGATAGTGGTTCTTCGCCGACACCAAACCCAAGGCCGATCCTACCTGGAGCAAGCATGTCATGCTCCTTTAGAGCCTGCGCAATAAAACACCACTCCCAGAATTTTCTATGAAGCTTACCAGTTTTCATAAACAATCTGGCCCAATGTTGAAATTCATCGGACAAAAGCGTACGTTTTGTACATAGCATTGAATCCATTTTTTCCCCTTTTTTCAGTAATCCGCTAGGCTCCGCCACTATGTTTCTTCAATTTGTTGGAGCACGATGCCACATAGGTTGATTTCCGTCTGATTGCTCACCCAGAGCCGAATCTCCAAGTCACTCACATCCTGTTCCAAGAAAAACATCCACGGCTTCCCAACAGTGCTATCGACGTATTCATTGAATGGAGTGATTGCCAACGGTTCGTTGTGTATGCCTTTTTTCCCTGCGTCACAAACAATATCGGCATAAGCCCCAGCCAAACCCTGGGGTCCGATACTACCCATCAGGTTAACTCTGTATATACCTCTACTTAGGGTCATGTAAGGCCCATAGCACAAAAATCCCTCCTGACCAGTTGTCTGCAACGTTGTACCAACACGCAACCCGATTTTCGAAGACATTTGCACCGGAAAAATAAGGGTACTCCCTGAATTCTGTTTCTCTACACCGCGATTCGCCGCATGGGAGTCAGGTTCCAAGCCCAAGATCGTCATAACCATTTTCTCATTCACAATGGTGACCGTATTCAATTGAACTTGGTGTTCATCGGGAACCATTAGGCGAAATTCTACACTCGTTGTTTCTTCATCCAAGGCAAAGTCTACGGGTAGAGACCATTCGGTGCCTTTAGCCCCCAAGTCAACCAGCGTTTCTTCGGCATGCAAGACAGCGCCTTTACCACTGCAAACGTCGGCATTACAAGTAACGCCTCGCGTAATCCAAACTCCGTTTGCTACCGCACAATAATGTCCTGGGTCCAGGTCCAGGTACGGGCCGTGGCATAAATAACCTTTAGCTCCGTTACTAACAAGAGCCCGCCCCGCCACAGAACCATTCCGCGTGCTCAAATCCTTAGCTAAGTAGTGCGTCAGGTAGGATCCAAGCCAATACACATTAGAGGACTTTCTTGCCTTGAACCCCCAATCACCAAACTCCCGATTGAACGGCTGAATATTGCAAGAGACACCAATTGTTGGCGCTTGCCGGTTGGCCATTCGTTGAATCTCAGAATAAAGCTCCAAATCCCACTCAGTTAGCTTGCGTATAGCATGGAGCATCTTCTCAGAAATACCGTCCCGCTGTGGCCGAGAACTAGTGACATTAACGGGGCGTAGGGATACATAGTTTATAACATGCAACAATTTGGCAAGTTGCTCAATAAATTGCGGCAAGTCTGCCTGGAAACCCACTAAATCATAGTCAGTGAGCACTGACAGTGCAGCCACCATTTTCTGTTGCCATGACGCATTGCATCGCATAACTACACTACTGAAGTTGTTGACATAGGGATTTGACGCACTTCGCATAAAAGTCTGATTTGTCTCTTCTCCTTCGGAGCGCAGGAACAATTGTGCACCCACCTTTAGTTCCCTAGTATCCTCCGTTAGCTCCACATCTTTATCGATAAAATAAAGCCAGGAAATGAAGCGATCAACGGGGTCGCGCAAAACTGTAACATACTGATAACGCGGATCCAACCCGGTACCGTCAAACCAAATATGGGCACTAATGACAGGATAATGTCCACCATAACGCTGAATCAAATCCCTATGTGCACCAATCAAATTGGGCGTTACTGTGCCAACCCCTAAAGTCCTGCCCATCCAGTCATTAACTGCTTGGCCAGCAGTTTTTTCCAAATGGTGAAATATGAGTCGACCGGAATAGAAAGTATTAACCATATCAATACCTTATTTAAATTTTCTGTGTTTTACATTTTTTTTCGTGGCATATCGCGTTTTCACGATGCTGTCTTTCCGATCTGTCCGATGTGAGGCTTGTGGTACATGCGCGCCGCCACGCGGTTCCTCCGATTCCTTGTCCCGAGCATTTTCTGCAAATGCCACTACTGCTTTAGTTTCGCTAGACCCATCCTCAGCGTGCCCATTCGTCTCCATAGATAGCTTCTGCGCCGAGCCAAGGGCGGTTATCATCGGTGAAAATGGGTGTCCTACCTGCTCTCCGATATCTTTACCTTTCATCACACCCCTAATTCTGGCGTATTCTGCACCAGATTGCTGGTACAGGGCGTCGGCATCGGCAGCATCAACCACATTAGTCTTTTCCCAGACTGCATCCGCTATTTCTGCGGTGTTCATAGTGATCGATTCGCCCGGCGCCTCCTGTGTTAGCTCTTCCCCATATTCCTCCGTCGTCTCTTCGGTATGTAAAGCAGTCACATCCCCTTGAATCGACATTACGACGGTCGCCTCCGTCATTGGCCCCGTTGTATCCGCCGGATCAGGCGATGGGGTGATTTGGATTCCGCTCACTAGCAATTCCGAGGCCGCATCCACCCATACTCGAACCTCTACATCTTCAATGTCGCTATTCAACGTGAAGGTGATCTCCCCAAGCAAACCGGTTCGCCACGCATCCTCCGCTAACGGCTCCCTCGCAAGTTGCAACCTGCCCTGCTGCGCCGCAGCATCCATCCATGATCCGTTCAAACCACCAGGCCCTGTAATGTTACCAAATAGCTCTGCGCGATAGCGTCTGGCAGGCAAGCCAATGTATGGCCCACGCAAAAGGAAACCTGCCTTGCCTTGCGTTAGCAACGTGCGGCCAACCTTCCGCCCTACTTCAGAATGCAGATGTGGATGCGTCGCCTTGTAATAGTGCACGTCTTCAGTAAATTGAACCCTTGGTTTTAGAGAGCATTGCAAAGTGGTTAGTGGGGAAACCACATCCAGTTTATGGATTTCCATCACAGGTGCCCGCACATCGGTTACCTGTTTAACAGGCCTTATATCCGCCCCATCTGGCCCGCCCTTGGTCGCAGGCTCAGTAGCACATGCTTCATCGGGGATTTGTTCGATCTGGATCCCAGTCACATGCAAGTCGGAGCCCGTGTCCACCCACACCCGAACCTCCACATCTTTGGTGTAACGGTTCAAGCTGAAGGTGATTTCTCCCAGCAGAGCGGGGCACTGTGCGTTTGTACCCAACGTAGTTTTCACAAGCTGCAGTTCGCCTTTCTGCGCAGTGGCGTCCATCCACGCCCCATCCAAGCTTCCTGGGCGGTTGACCTGACCGAATACTGCGGCGCGATAGGTCCCGGCAGGCAAACTAATATAGGGGCCATGCACCAGAACACCTGCCTTGCCCAAAGTCCAAAGCGTGCGACCAACTTTCTGCCCTACTTGGCTCGACAAACACGGATGTGTTGCCCAGTAACGGTATACAACGGCGGTTGGGGAAGTGAAATCGGTACCAATGGAGCTGGCGAAAGGCATTTCTGTTGTGGCATTGTTTTGCGAAGTAGCGATTTGGACAGCTCCGTCCTGTTTATGGAGTTCCAACATGGTCACCTGTATATCACTCTCCTGTTCGACATGTACCCGTACTTCCAAGTCGCTGCAGCCATCCGCCAGAATGAAGGGCAGGGTAACTAAAGGCTGCTGTTTGGCTTCCACATAATCACAAGCAAGTATGACTTCTTCCGCGATCTTCATGGTACCACCTTTTATTACCACATCGGCCCTGGCACCTGCCGGACCCCCAAAACCGTGGGTTCCGTGGATAGTGGCAACATACCTGCCCGGTTTCAGGGAAATATATGGCCCATGAAGCAAGTACCCCGCCACTCCCTTGCTCTGGCGGGAGGTGCCGCATATTTCCCCGACCGCGCTGCCTAGGCGCCAGTCCGAGCCCCAGTAGCGGGCAACCAGACGTGGGTCTGTTTGCCGGAACCATTGCCTATACCAATTTCCACCTAGCATAACTTCCATGAGGTTCTGAGTGCTTTTCTGCTGGGTCAGTCTAGGAACAATAAGATGGGCCTGTGTGCCACTACCGCTCTTATGGGCCTGTAGCCAGTGCCTAATGGCTTCCGCCAAGTGCTGTGGCGCATCTCCACTAAAATAGTCGGCATACTCACCTGCCATCTCGCGAAATACGGGAGTGTCCCGTGCCAGGATGGGTAACTTGTGCTGTGCAGCCTCAATTAGGGTCAACCCAAAGCTTTCATCGACCGAAGCGGCAATCAGGCAGGCGCTTGCGGCGTACATATGATCCAGCCTATCACCGCTGATGTCCTGCAGCCAGAACAGGCGGCTTTCCCGCTCTGGGTGGGTTTGTAGGCGTGCAACCATATTCTCTCCCTCCGAGCGATACTTACCTACCAGAACCAGATTGACATCCATACCCTGCCGCCATAGAAGATCAAAAGCGGTCAAAACTTGCCCCAGTTGTTTGCTTGGCTCCAATGTGGTAACGCTGAGAAAACTTGGTCGGGCGCGAACTTTATCGAGAACGTGCCGGTACCTATAGGCTGTGTCTAACTCCTTCATCTTTTGGATGACTTCAAAGCCAATATGGGCCCAGCCGAGGTGCAATGGTGTGCTTCGTTCAGGGCCAAATAAATCTAACCAATGAGAAAATTGATCGGCTACCGCTCGTGAGGTACATATCACTCCATCGGTTATTGCGATAGTCTGTAACCAGCGAAAGTGGGCCGCAGACCTATCCGGGAGGAAATATTGTGGCGCCATGCATGGTAGTAGATCGTAGCACAGGAAAAACACCTGAGCGCCACGATAGCGGATCTCTTCAAAGAATTTTGCCTGCATAGGAACCATTTCAAGCTGAAAATCTAGGCCAAAAAACACATCCCCAGGCCAGACCTCCATCACATCGTCCTGCAGGTCACCATCGGGATATCCTAGAAAACGCATGGTGGCGCGCCGCGCGTAACGGTAGCCATGTTCGGCTGTGATATACACCGGTTCTACCCGCAAATCGGGTGGGGGATGATTCAGCAGCTCCTGTAATACCAACCTGGTGGCGCCATAGTCCCACTCACTATCGACGCCGCCTTGCACAAGGCTTGACACATCCACGAGTAACTGTTTTTGGGCAGGTCGGGGCGGGGGAAAAAGCTGCACAGAGCGTTCAGCAACCTGTGTAATATCTTGAACATTTTCGGGCATACCGAGCTGTCGGACGGCTTTGATGATGCCCGATGCGCCCGATTCCGCGCGAAGGTAAAACTCCTCAATGGCCTGTGCGTATTGGTCAGCGCAGCGTCGGGGGTTGTGGTATGCTCGAACGTGCTGCGCTGCCCGCTGACCCAAAGCTTGACGCGCAGGTTTGTTCTTGCGCAGAAAATCAAGTGCGTCAACGAGATGCTGGGTGGAAAACTCATCAGGAAGCACATGCACCACGTCCGCTGGCAAGTCTGTCATCGAACCATTGGCGTTTACTATGGTAGCCACACTGTGATTCATGCAGTCTAACGCCGTGCCGGAAGTCTCCCCCCTCGATAGGGTACGTAATTGCACAGCAAGATCGGCCGCAGCTAGATAGCGACGATAGGTAGCCGCATCAGCCCAACCAGTCACATGCACCCGCCCACGCAACCCCGGCGCCTTTAGTACCTGCCGGATTTGCTCGCCGTAGTCATCCATCGGTAGAAAACCGATGAACACTAGCTTGCAGCGTTTGTCTTTTGCCAGACTGGACGCCTGCCACGCTTCGAGCAAGCGATGGTTAAGTTTGCTTTTTCCCATGAGGCCGAAACTACAGACTAGAACGTCGCGGTCATCTAGGCCTAACTCATCGCGCGCCTCCTGGCGTCGGTTATCCACAACTGGCACGCGCAAAAGGGGAACCAAGGCCCAGTCATCCGCCCAGCCCGGCCCATACCACTGCATGGCTAGCCGACGGGAAAAATCCGAATGGCAGATAACGCCTTGGGCACGTTGCAAAACGTCTAGGTTGCAGGGGTATCGGAAAATCACTGCGGCGGTGTCTGTCTCTGAGTAGCGTTCGCAAACCGCCTGCCAGCCATGGGAACGTTGCAAGGCCTGCGCCCAAATCCCCGGCATGATTCCGTGTAAATCCATATGCACCAAAGCACCACTGAGGAAAAAATCGTGCAGCACTACCACACCAGGATGTTTTTCCAGCAGGCCGAACATGTGTTGGTGAAATTGCGAGTTACCGAATTGATAGAGGATGCGGTCATATTCGCCAGCATGCTGGTCAAACCACGCAGCCATGCGCTGAGCGGCATTAGCCAGAACCCAAGGATCAGTCACCGGCTCTTGCTGGGCAACGATGACATCAATGACATAGTAGCGGGACAATTCTGGCAACAATTCAGCACTGTAGTCAGCAATACCAGTTTGTGCAGGAGGCAACGGCGAGACATAGGCTAGTCGCAGTCGCTTGCGAGGTATTTTCGCCAGTGGCGGTGTAGCCGCCCGACTGGATTTAGCCATGCTGACCCGCGTTTCCATTGCCTGTAACGCACGTTGGGCGCTAGCGTCCCATGAAAACTTTTTAGCCTGCTGCAACCCGTGCGCCTTAAGTCTTTGGAGAAACGCATCATTCGTCAGAGCGCGCTCCATAGCATCTACGATAGCGTGCTCATCCTTGGGATCGAATAGAGCCTCGTCCAGCCCGACCACCTCAGGCAAACTGCTGCAATTGGAGGCCAACGTTGGCGCACCACAGGCCATAGCTTCCAACACCGGCAACCCAAAACCTTCGTGCCACGATGGAAAAACGAACAGGCGACACAGATTATAGAGCGCCAGGAGATCATCGCTTGGGATAAAACCAGTGAACACCAATTCCCCAGCACCCAAGCCACATTTTTGCGCGAGCTTTTCCAGACGGTTCCGATCATGATCCAGAATCGAACAGACAATAGCCAATTGATGGCCACGGCGAATCTCGTTAGACAGTTTTGCATATGCACTAATTAGTGCTTCGATGTTCTTCCGATAGTCTATTCCACCGGTATACATGACGAATGGCCGGGTCAGATAGTATCGCTCCATTATGTGCCGCCGTTCCTCCAGAGAAAACGACAACGGACGGTAATAGCCATCTATTGAGCAGGAAATATTGACCGCTTGTCCGTCTTCAACATCTAGGTATTTTATAGCCTCCTGACGAGAAGACTCGGATATAGCAAGCAAGATATCAGCCCGTCGAAGATGGTCAAGGCGAGCATGATACCAAGCCGAAACACTAGGGTTCTCTAGATAAGGTTTGGGATGAATTAAGAGAATTAGGTCGTAAAGAATAACAGCAACCGCATATTTGCCTTGGCTATTAACGCTGGTAATGGCATCTTCATGAAAACCTTCGAATAGGCTGCTAACCAACAGAATATCCGGATCAATTTGCAACATGAACGATTCATAAAGTTTTTCAGATGCTTGACGCCTCCATCGGTTGTCTGCATCAATAGCGCGCGAGGGATATAATCCGTATAAAATTCTGAAATTATCGGTTGGAATCAGGCCATTGAAAGCCTGGCGTATTGGATCTATCGTGTCAGGAAACGCACCATTTAGCATGATGAGAATTTCATGCTCCCCACCTTGTCTAGCGATTGCCAGAGCCAGAGATAGGGAATAACGCCCGATACCGCGATTTCGGCTCCCAGGTGTTTGTGCGCCTTGCAAGTCGATGACGATTCTCATATATTTTTTCCTGAATGATTTTTACGCGGAAAGTTGCCATAAAAGTTGGTGATATATACTGCGAGCGGTCCAAGGTAGTTCATGCGCGGGTATGAACGGACGGGCGGCAGGGTTCAAGGTCTGCTCCAGTGGGGGCGTCGCTGCGGAGGGGGACACTTGTGGCGCAAGAGACTCCCCACTCTCATGTAAGTCCGTACGCAGCCTTTCCATTTCCGCCTGCAATTCATTGAGTCGCTGGTCTAATTCCTTCGGCACAGTAGTAATGATTGCCGATTGAACGTATGCAGTTGCCCATTGCTCCCAATGGAATGTATTGTCTGCCACACTACGCGGCTCTAACCGGCGCAGAAAATGCCAGCGCCACCGACCTAGGGGCAGTTTTTTGAGGAGTAGATAACGACGTGTGAGGGCATCCAATTCTTGACAAGGGGCGGCGCGCGCTCGTGCTATTCCCTCGTCGGAGCTGCGCATCTCGACCACAATCTGTGTCCTGCTTATTTTTTTATTGAGGCGCAAGGCATAATGCAGGAGTCCAAATGGGTCCGGATCACGACCCAAAAGTATGCAAAACACCTGGGGTAAAAATTCTTCATGTGGTAATGCCAGAATCTGATGAAGATCGATCTCTGTATGGCTTTCTTTGGTGATAGATTGCGCTTTCATGTGCGATCCTTAATAATCCATAAATGATATAAGCATGCATACAGTTGTTTGTCAGTCCCTCGTTAAGGGTGGAGCTGACAGCTTTCCTTGGACGTAATGGCAAAATGGAGCACTGGCTAGGCCGCTCAATGCAAAGTCATCGAAGACACAGGGGCCGTGACCGAAATGGGGTTGCAGATCAGGATGGGCATCGCTGAGATAAAAGCGATTAAGTCCGTCAAAATATACTAATTGATAGCCTCGGCGCAGGATCAATGTCTCCCATACCATGTGACTGAGCGTTTCGGTCAGTGGCAGAGTGCTTTCCACAGTAACGATCCAAGGTCGAGCCTTGCTACGGTTCCAACCACGCAATGCTCCTTCTTCAGCCCCCTCCACATCAATCTTGAGCCAGTGAATGTCTTTGCCCTTCGTTCGTCGAAAGACCGAGGCTAGCGTATACAGAGGCACTGCGATGGTGTGTACCGTGAAACCCCGCTGCGCATGGTCTTTAGCGATGGTGGCATCCACTGTAGATAATCCTGTTTCCGGAATTTCATAAAAAGAGACTTCCCCTCTATGTTTCCCCAATGCGGCTTGAATCACCGTTTCGTCCGGTCGATCCTCTTGCAACAGTCTTGCGTAGGCAGGTACCGGCTCCACATGTACGCCACGCCAACCCATTTCATAAAATGCTCGGCTGACAGAATCGATGCGGGGATGCTGTGCACCGATATCAATATAGAATCCCCGATCCACATGCTGCAACGCACGACGCAGTATCACGTCCTCAAAATTTTGGGCATAGGATACCCAGGTCATTGGCCCACCCTGTCCCGATGAATGAGCTGGAGAAAGTCCTTCCATAGGGGGAAAATATTTGCCGCTAATGATTTCCGTTCAATAAACATGGTCAGAGCGCCTCGTACGCAGCAATGGCAGAATCCACGCTTTCATGTACCGTCAGATGGCCATTTTCCAATACGGCGGCATGATCACAGTGGGTCCGGATAATATTTGTCTGATGGGAGACGATGATCATGGCGCGATCGCCACGATTTTCAAATAATTCTACATTACATTTCTGGAGGAACCGGTGATCACCAACGGCCAGCGCCTCATCGATGAGAAAACAATCAAACTCCACAGATATGGAGATAGCAAAGGCTAGTCGTGCCGACATGCCAGATGAATAAGATTTAACCGGTTCCCACAGATAACTACCAAGCTCTGCGAAGTTTTCCACCATAGTTATGGTTTTATCAAAATCCACCCCGTAAGCTCGGCAAATGAGGCGGGTATTGTCCCGCCCCGTGAGGCTGCCCTGAAAAGCTCCACCAAAAGCCAAGGGCCAGGATACGGTCATGTTTCTGACGATATTGCCGGTATTAGGCCTTTCTGCACCACTGATGAGTCGGATAAGCGTCGATTTACCCGCCCCGTTCCGCCCGAGGATGCCCCATTTTTGGCCCTTCCCTACACGCAAATTTATCCTATCCAAAATGGTCCGTTGCGCATGGCCATGATAGATAGGGTAGGTCTTGGTCACTTCACAAAGCTCAATCATGTCGCTTCTACTTTACGAATGGCATAGGTCATCATGGCTAAACCGAAGAGCGTCAATGCCAGGTTGCAGATAATGGTGTACCCCAGGTGGTAATAACAGGGGAATGAGTCTCCGTAGTACCCATATCGGAAAAACTCCACACAATCCGCCAGAGGAAAAAGCAAAAGATAATTCCGCATGGGTTCGGGAACAATATAAGCGGGGAAAAAGCCGCCAGAAAACGGCAGCATGAGATACAAGATAATGTGGGACACTTTTTCCACCACCTCGCTGACTTCCGACAGTCCGCCCATCGTCAAGACGAAGCCGAAGGCGAACCAGGCCACCATGAGCCAGCCCATGACCATGTCGAAGAGATTGGCAGGGAAATGGGATATGCCCACCGCTACAAAAAGTATGAATATCACCAAGAAGGAACCTGTTGCGCTCGCGAACTCCAGCAATATCCTGGAGTAGAAAAAATCCTGTGCCCGAATGGGGCGGTGATGCAAAAGTGCTTGATTCACTTCAATAGCCTTTGTCACCCTATTCGCGGTGTTACGCCAGAGCAAAACGGTCGGATAACTGACCACCGCAAAAGCGGCCACCGTTCCGGCTGGAACGGACCTGGGTTCGATGTAGCTCCATAAAAGTGTGATACCAACGATAAACAGCAGTGGTTCGGCGAAAAACCACAACATCCCCAGATTCTCTCGTCCATAACGGGTAACCGTCTCGCGTAGAATAAGCGCCCAGATCACCCTTCGTTGGATGGCAATGCCTTCCCAGAACGTGGGTTCCTTCTGGTGCCAACGAGGCCCGGCCTGTTCGCCGGGTTTTGTCGTTTTGTTTAGCGTGGGCAAAAACAGCCACCGCCATTTGCCCAAAGGCAGTTGTTTGAGAAACCGATAGCGCGGGACCAACGCATTCAGTTCCGGTACCGAAAGGACATCCGCCCGTTTTTGCCCTTCGGCAGAAGTCCGAAATTCGAGCAGTACCCGTGTTCTGCTGATCCCCTGCTGCAGGCGGTTGGTATAAAAATGCAGGCCATCCGGGTCGGGATCGCGACCCAGAAGTGCGCGAAATACTTCTAGCAGAAACTCGTTATCGGGCAACGCGAGAATGCGCTGGATATCAAGCTGTTCTGGCATGATGCGCCTCGCCTGTGCATGTCGAATACAAGGGCTTTGCCATATGGTGCTTAGTCATGGTGTTCTCGCACGCCGGCGACCAGTATGCTCAGCACCCCCCACACCACCAACGCCAGGGCCAATACGCCCAGGATATCGCGTACGCGGTGCGGCTCTTGGGGTGCATCGGGCAGATTGGGCCTGGAGATGGGTTCCAGGTAGAGTTGCTGCTTCTGTGCCTCCACCTTGGCCTGTTCCAGCGAGGTGACCGCCGCCTCCAGGATCTTTGTCGCCAACGCCTGAGCGAGGGACAGCCGCACATAGGCCGGATCCTTACTGGCCAGGGAGCTTTTTCCGCCGACTACCTTGGCTTTTTCCTTGTCCACTTCAGACACCAGCGCCGCGATACCACTGCGCAGCACGGGGATCTGCGGGTTTTGTGGCGCGTGTTGAAGAATGGCGGCGAGTTGCGCTTTTTCAGAGATGACCTGGGTCTGGAGCTGGGATATGAGCTGGAGCTGTAGCGCCGACTGGGGATCGGGGCTGAATACCGCATGCTGATTCCGGTATGCGGCGAGCGCGACGGTGGCCTGATTTACCCGCACCTCGGCCTTGTTTACATCTTGCTGGGCATAGCTGACCGCGTTTTCCCTGGCTTGATCATTCATCTGGTTGATCAGCGCTTCGCTTTTTTGCAGGAGGAAGGCGTTGATCTTTTGGGCATCCGCGGCGCTGTAGGCGCGCACCTTGAGTTTGGTGATGCCGCTGGTGTTGTCCAGGTTGTCGGTGACCATGGACTGGTAATAGCGCAGCAGTTTCACGTAGCTGCTGGAGGGGTAAAAGAGACCGCCAAAACGGCCGAAGATGTCGATCCCGCTATTGCCATACACCTCTTTCAGGTTGTAGGCGCGGTTTACCGCCATCATGGCGTCCCAGGATTCGATGTAGTCGTGGACAGAGTAGGTGCCGGTCATGGAGCTGCTGCCCGACAGACCGCTGAG
>JAJYPA010000093.1 GCA_021795795.1 Pseudomonadota bacterium
TGATCCGGTACTTGCAGAACACCCCCTACTCGCGCCAACTGTTTTACGAGTGGCGGGCCATTCCGGACCCGGCAAGCCTGCCAGACCTCGAACGCGCCGCGCGGTTTTTCTATATCGCCAGATCCGCGTTCGCCGCCGAGTCCACCCGCAAAAATCCAGCGTGGGCCTTTGCCAAGGTTTTTGACAATAAGGCTCGGTCCATGGCCGCAGTCATTGATTCGGAATTGCGATTGGTTCGGGATCGGCTGCGGTACGCACTGATCGAGAACGACGATGCCACTGCGGTTGTCCGGAGATTCGATACCCCATCCGCCGTCATCTACTGTGATCCGCCCTATCTCCAGGCCACCCGCAAAGACGGGCAATATGCCGATGAGATGAGTAACCAGGATCACGAAAACCTGCTTCGGGCACTCACCGCATGTGATGCCTATGTCGCGATCTCCGGCTATCCCAGTGATTTATATGCTGATCATTTGGAATCTGGCCAAGGGTGGTCCTATGTGGACTTTGCCCATTCCTGTCACGCCAACCGATCAGGGCAAGCTGGGGAAGACATTGATCGAGAGCGGACAGAAAGGATCTGGATGAATCCGCGCCTTACGGATTGGTACGAGCGGCACGCGCAGCGCCAGTGTTCCCTGTTGGATCTGTACGCAGTGTGACCCACTCCCGATCTATACCGAGACTGAAAAAAGTACTCATCGTTTCATATCAAGGAGAAAGCCATGGCAGGCGTGAATAAAGTGATCTTGTTGGGCCATCTGGGGCGAGACCCTGAGATGCGGTACATGCCCGACGGGACGGCGGTCGCCAATATGACCATCGCCACGTCGGAGTCCTACAAGGACCGGGACGGCAACCGCCAGGAGCGCACAGAGTGGCACCGCGTTGCACTCTATGCGAGGACGGCGGAAGTCGCTGGGGAATATCTTCGCAAGGGGAGCCAGGCCTATATCGAAGGGCGTATCCGCACCAGAAAATGGACCGATAAGGACGGGCAGGATCGCTACACCACAGAGATTGTTGGCGACCGGCTTCAGTTGATCGGTGGCCGCCGCGACGGGGCCGATGGCGGCAATCCAGCGCCACAGCATGGTGGTGGGGGGGGCGGCGGGGACATGGGTGCTGCATCGATGGAGGAATTTGACGACGATATTCCCTTCATCACCAAGGCGGAAACCATCTGCCAGCCGCGCCGTTTGCTTGCCCGCGTCCGGTTCTGAGGTATCGGTGCGGTGTGACGCCCGGTCATGCGGTACCACGTGGGAAAGTGGCGACCCGGCGGACTTTTCACCTTTTCTGCGGGCTCGGCGGCGGCGCTGCGGGCTTCAATCGTGGTCAGGCCCGCATCGGCTCCATGGAGGCTCGTTTCCGCTGTCTGGGCGGGATTGATTGTATGCGTCTGGTGCGTACGGCGGAAGGTCAGACGGCCCCGTCGGCGGAACAGTTCGCTGAACGGGTGCGCGTGACCTTGTCAGACCCGGACTTGGGACAGGTGACGGAAGCGCGCGTCAGCGGTCTTTATCGCCGTTCTCTCCAACTCGTTGGGGTAGCTTCGCAATGCTGTACGACGGCATGGGTTTCAGTTTGGTGCCGTGGAAGCCGGTGGTGGAGCAGCGAGTTAGACAGCAGGTATCGGCCATCGTGCGGGTGACATCGGTCACTTGGGAGCTGGGGCGGCAGCGTGGGCGGTAAGCGTATGGCTATTTCTAAAATGGTGCAGATTAAGCGGGGTGGGCGTTGAGCCAAGTCCAGCTGGGCCTCCAGGAAATCCCCATTTCCAACTTTCAAAGCATAGATGCTTCAAGCCTGCACGCTGCCATCCAGATCCTCTCCGTATTGCAGTTTACGTAGCGCGATCGAAGCCTCAGCGGATCGCTGCTCAGCCGCAATTACTTGCTCAAGGAAATGAATTTCTCCGGCAGCGAACGTCCGCACCTGCTCGCTCGGATCGTTGGCCCATGACTCCAGCAAGGTTTTTCGCTCGGCATGGAGTTCTGCGAAGCCAAATTCGCCGCAGACGACTCCTGTCTGCCGTAAGGCCAATTGAACCTGTTGAACTAGAGGGCTCTCTGGAGCTAGCACTGCGACGATTTTGCGTACGATCTCATAGATACAAGGCCGTCCCGAAAAGGCGGAAAGAACAGCAAGAACAAATGCCAGATCCTGCTCATTACCGCCGTCGATCAGCGTTTCCAGTTGCTCCTTAAACCCACCAGAAAGATCAGGGAATACGGAAGCGAGTAACCGTCCACCGTCGTAAGTAAAGAACTGCGGGGCATCGTCGTACCATGCTCGCGCGCCCTCCAACATAAGGTCAGGAGAGGTCGCGAGCGGATCTTTGAGCGCGTGGACCGCATACGGCACTGCATCATAATGTCGCGGGGCATCATCCGTTCGAGAAAACGCCTGGCGCGTTCCCAAGAACGCCACCACACGTGCCGGCCATCGTTCCGCAATGGCAGCCACAACATACTCGGCGGAATTATCCAGCCTCGGATAACGGACGAACGCGCCGAGCACGACACCGGCCTGCTCTTCATCGAGCGCACGGATAATTGGGCTGCGTAACCAAGTCTGCCACGGCAGATGAAGCCAACTGAAGTCTCCGGCCGCATCGAGATAACTAAGCGCAGGAAGAAATACGGTATCAACAAGCGCCCCGGGATGGTCTGCAAACTCGCTAGCCGCCGCGATGAGGGCACTGCGTACCGCGACGCGATCTCCATGCTGGATAGCGCTATCGAGAGTGCGTCGAAGCAAGGTTTCGTCAAACGGATCGGCCAGTCGCAAATACCAAGCGATTTGTCCGACATGCGCACCTGCGTTCAACCATGCGTCAATCTGCGCACGCGCAGCGGCTCGTTGTGCACTTCGCATCAGCCCAGCAACCATGCTCGGCAAGAACCTTGTAAGCGGCCCCTCGATTCGAGCGACATAAGAGAGGACGATCCCCGGCTTGGTTTCTGCGATCCGCTCGAGGAATTTGGCGAATTCGGGAAATGTCGCTAAGTCGGCGGACTCCGTACAAGCATACCGACAGATTCTGTCGAACCAGAGGTCGGCGCTTGCCTCGTCCACTGAAGCGGCGAATCCATCGATTTGCTCTGCCCGATATTCGGTTGGCTGCGTATAGCGGAATGCTTCATCCTGCCAAGCAGGCGCAAGCACGGAATCGTACCCGATCAACGTCTTATAGATGACGAAGTCCTCCAGATCATTGACGACATCGCGAAAAGCAACCGCAGCCGCTTCAAGCTGCGCCCGCGCTGTGACGAGTGCCGGATTGTCACGCATCCCCTCCGGCAGATCGGCATAGTTCCAGTAGCACCGATGGACCCACACTTCGGTCGTTCTAAGCAGATCGAGGCTCAACGACGGCGCCATCTCGGTTTGGAATTCGATGAGCATACGCATGTCGTCCATCACCATGCGCTGCAGCTCATTGGTATACATACCCCCCCGGTAGGGTAGCCGCGTGCCAGCCTCAAGCGCTTGAAGCACCGTGCGGCGTTCCCCGTCTGTTCGTGCCAGAACAAACTGCCGCTTCAACGATTCAATCGCCTTCGTTCGGATTGCCCGAAGCTCATCAGATGCCACAACCGCTCCCTGCTGGATCGTCACGGCGGTGGAACTAGCGGTGGTCCCTCTGATCTCCGTCCCAATAATTTCTGCGAGCATCGGGGTCAGCAACGGCTGCAATGCGATAAATTGGTCCTCGCTCAATGCTTCAACACATTCGAGCAAAATCCCTTGTACCACCGGGCCGTATTGACGCCAGACGTCGATCTGGTGTTTCGCAAGTTCCTTCCCCAGTTCGAGTAGCTTATTCGCCTCCTCGTCGCCCGTGACTTGCCCGTATAGCTTGCAAAGTGCGTCGAACGTGGAGTTCACGTCAAGATAACGGTATCCGTTGAGGATTTCGACAATTACGGTAATGACGTCGCTAGCCGTCTTGGCTGGCAGCGTGCCGTAGGGCGTTTCTATGGGCACAGGGGTCGTTGTGCGTGCACGATCCGCTGCTACCAGTAAACGTTCCACGACCTCCGGGTAGGTGGTTGGTAGGTCGTCATAGAAGGGAAGGACGTTCTCCGCGAACTTCTCTATCGCCTCGCATCGCGCGTTGTTGTCCGTCGCTTCGACAATCGCTTCGAGGGCATCGCCATCGAAGAGCGTTTTTCCATCGAGAAGCCGCTGGAAATCGGTGGCGATCTTCTGGAACTCGTAGCCAGCTGGCACAAGATATTTTTGGGCGACTTTTTTCATTCGCGCCTTGATGTCCTCGAACGCCTTACCACCGAAGCTGGCAAGTTCCGGCGCCTTGTAGATCGTGTCATGCGCCATTTCCGCCCAAGCGTGGTGAAGAACGGTCTGGATCTGAATCTCGCATCGCATACCGGCGAAGCGTGCATATTCTGGCAAGGCAAGACGTGCCGGACGAAGCGCCACCAAGTAGTGGTTCGAGGTGTAGAGTTCCGTTGCGTCTTCAACGTCCCGTCGAGGATGGTGAATCTTCACATCGAGAACTTCGAAGTTCTGTTGGATGATACCGGAATTAACGAACCGCGTGACATCGTCGTTCGTGTAAAAGATGATGCGGCAGCCGGCAAGATCTTTGATTTCCGTTTCGAGGGTAGTGGTCTCTGCGATGCCTCGCTGTTCCAGCTTTCTTCGCAGTGAATCCGGCTGTTTGGCACGCGCCATCACTTGCTGCAGCCGATAACTGTCATCCTCTGCACTGATTGCGGCCGTTAGGATCGCCGCAGCAGTGGTCGCCAACGCCGCATATGCGCTCTGCCCGTTACGTTCGTACTCTTCGAAATTCATGCATGTGACCTATTCTCGACGTTCAGCCCTTCTACGTTGCGGCGTTTTTTCAAGGTAGATACGCGCAGTCCATTTTTCAAGCCGCCTGTTGGCTCTGTCGTTCCGGGTTGAGATCGGCGGCTCCCAGAGGCTCCCAGTTGCGGGTTTTGCCTGACCATCGCTGCGGCTTTTTCGCCCTTGCCCCCTCATAGAGGGTATGGCGCTTGGCCAAAAGGGTATGGTCCTCACCGCAATGCCGTTGCGCCGGGGCCACGAAGCGGATGCGGCGTTATCGCCGCTCCGGGACCAGGGTCAATCGCCCCCGGCGTCGTCTCCCCAGGGGCGTTCAATTTTTTTCGCAACACCAACGGCGCCGCCGTCTCAGCCAGCGCCTTCTCCTTGCGCCGCAGCTCCCGCTCCAGCTCACGGATGCGCTGCTTGTCCGCGCGGGCCTGCACCGCTTCTTCCTGCCGCCGCTGCGTCGCCGTCTGCTGCCCTGCATACAGCCTTGCCGCCAGGCCTTGACCTGCTCGGAATACAGCCCCCTTTCCCGCCAATACTGGCTCAACTCTACCTCTGGCAGCGGGGCGGCTTCCACGACCACCGCCAACTTCGCCTCCCCGGACCAAGTCTCCGGCGCCTTCTTCTCCACCACTCCCATCTCGCCCATCGCCATGGCTTGTTTGCGCCAATGATACAGGGTGACGTCGGAAATACCTTCCTCCCGGGCCCATTCCCTCACCGACAAACTCCGGGGTGGCAACAGCTTACCCAGCACAGCCGCCTTCCGTTCCGCGGAATACCCTCTCATCTCTCCGTCTCTTTCCGCCCCCATCCTACGCCTGACTCCATTTCAGAGAGGCGACCTGACACCTGGGGTTTTTACAGCAACGCTCGGAAATGCCGTTTGTCTGCGTCAGAGGACTTCAGTATTCGGTACTCCATCCCACTGGCCACCGCGATCTGCTGGGCGAAGTCCTTCTTGGCCTGCACCACCGCATCCTCGATCTGCGAATCGTTCTTGACCTCGACGATCACGTACTTCAGGCTGCCGTCCGGTTCTTCCCGCTGAAAGATGAAGTCCGGGTAGTAGCTGCGCACGGTTCGTGAATCCGGGTCGATGTACTGGATGAAGAAGTCGGACTGGCCGTGGGTCAGCATGCCGGTGAAGTAGATCTTTTTCACCCGCTGCTCGCGCAGCAGATCCCAGAACAACCAGTTCTCAGAGCCAGAGTCGAAGCAGTAGGTGTCGAGGTGGAAGCTCTTGGCGCGCTCGTCGTCCTTGATCTGCGCGTCGTTCATCCGGACGATCTTGTCCTTCGCCGCAGACACCTCGTAGTAGCCGTTTGGGGGCAACTTAATCAGATCAACCTCGTGTTCCTCTGTCTGCTGAGACTCATCAAGGTCGTAGAGCTGGCGGAACAGGCGCGGGATGATCTCGTCGTAGAGCAGCTCGTTGAACTCGTTGGTGATGGCTACCAGTTCGTCGGTGCCTTCCTTGGTCGCATCGAGCAGTTCCTCGATCTTCAAGGGGCTTCGGTTCAGATAGCGGGACACCTCGGCCACCAGCGAGAGCCGTGAGAAGGCACGCTTCTCACGCCGCGAGGTCAGGTCAAAAGTTCGACTGCCAGAGGCACGCGCCGCGTCGGCGGCGGTCAGATCGTCCTGCTGCGTTTCGATCAAGCGGTACTTCTCGACCAGCGTGTTCCAGCTTTCCTTGTCGGCACGGTCAAGGCCCAGCTTCTGACCGCGCACGAGCTCCTTCTCGCGCATCTGGTACTGCTTACGCACGCGCACCAGCTTGATCTTGACCGGCGGCTCAACGACGCGCACTTCCACGCGCTCCTTGTCCTTGCCGGTCTTTTGCAGCTCGTCGGCGCTGATGCGGAAGTTCTGCTGCAACTCGTCGTTCAGAGTGTTCAGGTTGTCGTCCGAGAGGAAGACGTGGCCGGTGTGCTGAGCCTCCCCGATGGCCCGCAGGCAGCGCATCGTGGCCTGCAGGACAAACACCTTGGACTTGGGCTCGCGGAACAGGCCTACGCCAAACAACGAGCGACAGTTCCAGCCTTCGCGGCCCTTGTTGACCAGCAGGATGAACTGCTTTTCCGACCCTTCGGTGTCGAGCCGGTTGAATTCCCGGATGTCGTCGTTGGTGGTGAGCTTGTCGTCGCCCACGTTCACCAGGATGCGCGAGATCGGGATGCCGTGTTTGAGCAGCGCACGTTCCACCGCAGGTCGCAGTTCTCCGGTCAGCTCGTCGATGGTTGCGGCGAAGAAGGCCAGCTTGGGCAGCAGCCCTTCCGGGCGCAATTCGCCGGATTCCTTCAAGAAATTCTCGATGGCGATATCGACAAACTCGTCGGTGCGTGTGTTGGCATAGCCGTGCAGCGTCACCTTCTTGAGGAAGCCCTTGTCGATGGCCTCCTTCAGCCCGTAGGCGTAGACCACCTCCGGCAATACCTCGCGCCCAACGTAGGGTGTGCCCGTGTAGTTGTAGCAGGCCACTACCCGCGTGCCCGCCGCGTTCAAGCTGGCGGCGAGGATGTCGATGGTCGTGCGCAGGCTGGTATCGGTTTCCTTGGCCCCAACGCCCATGTCCTTGGCCAGCGCCTTGCCGAAGGCGTGGTGGGCCTCGTCAACAAAGATCCCCAACTGCTCCAGGCGGCGCAGCTTCTCAAAGCGCTGGTTGGTGGTCAGCTCGACTTCCTCTTCCGGCTGGTCGAAGTTGTAGAGGTCGGCGGCATCGGCATAGACGCCGGTGGCCGACAGCGTTTCGCCTGTCGCGCCGAATAGCTTATCGACCGATGTCTTTTCCTTGTGCTGGCGCTTGAGGATGATCTTTTGCGTGTTGGAGACGATGATGTTGAAGCGTGAGCGATCCAGCGTGTCCAACGATGTGCCTGCTTCTTCGAGGTAGTGGAAGCGCAGATGGGCAGTCAGGAAATTAACGTACTCTGGCGGAACCACGCGCGTGAGGTCAAACGCCTCGATCTCTTTCAGAGACTGCAGCACGGTCTTGTCCGGAGCGAACACTAGCGCGTTGTGGCAGTAGCGTGCGTCCTTCTCGAATTTGTTGCCCAGCAGGAATTCGTAGAATATGCAGGTGGCCATCAGGATGGTTTTGCCTGTGCCCATTGTCAAAGCGAAAATGTAGTTCGGGTAGGCGCGCGAGTTCTTGCGCATCGCGGCGAATACCGCCTTGTACTGATCCTGCGTAATGGCATCGAACAGGCTCACTTGGCTCGCATTGCCGGACACTATGCCGCCTTCTGTCCGACCAGCGAAATGGCCTTTCTTTTCGAACCAGTCATGGAAAATCTCCTCGACCTTGGCGTTGCCGAGGAACTCCTTCAGAAAGGCGTAGACCTCCAACGCCTCGAACTGCGGCTGGCGCAGGAAGGCCTTAGGGTTCTTCTCAGGATTATTGAAGTCGAGGAACTTTAGGGTGAGCTCCTTGTAGTGCGCGCGGATCGTGCCTCGTTTGGACTGGTAGAACTGCCAAAGAAACTGAAAAAAAGCGAAGTCGAGCGACGCGCTGACAACATTCGCTGTACGCCTAGTCGCCATTGCTTACGCTCCCTTCCCAGGGCTCCGACAGTAGATCGGTGATCTTTACGCGGATCGTGCCCGCATCGCCAGGAACTTTGTACGCGCCCTTGACCATCTCGTTCTTGCCCGGGATGTCCACCACCGCAGGTTGCAGCACCGCGCCGTCGTAGTTCCAATCGATCAGCACCGACTCGACCAGCTCCTTCCAGTCGTCGACCGACTCCTTCTGCAGAGAAAGCTTCTGCAGAAGGTTCATCGGGTAGAACTTCTCGATGACCAGCTCGCCGTTCTTGATGGCAACCTTGGCCTGCGAGTCGCGTTTGAACTCCAGATCGGCCTTGTCGCGCAGGATGTCCACCACTTCTACATCGATCTTGAACTGGGGGTTGGCCATTTGAAGTTGCGCGGCCAAATCTGGTTCATGGCCCATGCAGACGAGGGTGATCTTCTCGACCGGGCGGTTCGGGCTGTCCTTCTGCTTGCGCTCCCACGCCTTGTAGTCGAAGCCTGCAATCAGCTCGTTCAGGTCGGCGCGCGTGGCGATGCGATTGACGGGCATGATCTTGACCATGCGCCCGTCCTTCTCGCCGTCAAACACGGTGCTGAACTCAAGCTTCTGCACTTCCAGCGCTTCGAGCAGGAGCTCCTTGGCTTGGATGGGGTTTCGAAAGATGTCGTAGTAATTTACGGTGTAAATCTCAAAGCCGGTAAAGAGCGTGGTCTGGTCATCGAGTGATTTTTGGCGAAGTACATCCGCTGTCTTTATCAGTCGCTTCGCCGTTGTCTGAAGTGACCCGAGATTAATGTCAGCGCCGATAAATCGGCGTCCAAGTTTCATCGCGACCGCCTGAGTTGTCCCTGATCCCATGAAACAGTCAAAAACCAAATCGTTCTCAAGTGTTGTAGTCTTGATGATGCGCTCTAGCAACTGCTCCGGCTTCTGGGTTGGATAATTCGTCCGAGAATTTGACATCGGGTTGTCAAGATTGATATCGCCCCACATTGATCCGATCTCGTTTTCTTCCGGTCCAACATCGTTCCAGTAGTCGTCAGCTTGAACGCCCTTTGAGTCAGAGAGGTATTGCTTATATGACCAGCCTGCACCGGTGGTTTTCGGCGGAATAAGCCGCCCTTCTTTCTGCCACTGATCAAATCGCTCCATCGAGAAGGACTTCAGCGAAGTAATCCGGTACAGACCCCGTGGATCGTTGTCAGGGTTCTTAAAACGCTTGAGGTAATCCTCCGAGTAGTCAGCATAGTCATGCTCGAACTGAAAATCCCCTCCCTTTGAATAAAAGAGAATCACATCGTGATTTGCTGGGAATTTGTGCGCGCGAGCTTTGCTGCTCCCAGCGAACGGGGATCTCTTCCAGCAAATCGCATTCTGGAAATTCTGTCTTCCAAAAAGCTCATCCATGATCGACTGAAGGTGATGAGCCCTGCGTGTATCAAGATGCACGAATATGGAGCCAATCGGCGATAGCAGTTCCCTTAGAAGCGCGAGCCTCTCGTACATGAATTGCAGATATTCGTCGTTAGTCCAGATGTCCGAATATTGTTTTTCTTCAAATGAATTCTGATCGTTCTCCGCCACCTTTCCCCGAAGCTCTATTTTCTTTTTATAGTCAGCCTTCGAGTCAAACGGCGGGTCAATGTAGATCAGATCTACCTTGCCCCGGAACTCCTTCAACAGGTGGCTCATCACCTGCAGGTTATCGCCCCAGAAAATCTTATTGCGCCAGCCGTCCACTTCTTCACCGTGGATTTCCTTCAACTGCGCAGGGTAATACTGCGTCGAGGTAAACGGACGCTTGCCGCGCCAGTTGAGCATTGGGTAGCCTTTTATCGGCTCGAACTCGTACTTCTCGACGTTGGTCACGCCGGCGTCAGGCGTAGCTAGTTGCAGGGATTCCTGTTTAGTTTGATCGCTTTTCATTTGTCGTTTTTCCTGAATTTCCAATTCTTGTTGTCGCAGTAGGCGCGCATGTCGCAGCTCTGGCACAGCTTGGCCGAGCGTGCTGCGATCTGATAGTCCTGCCGCTCGATGCGCGCCACGATGTCGTCGAAGCGCGCGATGGTCTTGCCGATGGCGCGGTCGTCTTTGGTGAAGGACACATAGGGGTTGCCGCCGTCCTCACCGGTGTAGTACAGGTGCATCCGGCTGACCTTCTGGCCGGTGCGCTCCTCGACCAGATGGGCGTATACCTCCAACTGGTGCTGGTACTGTTGGATTCGGCTGCGATCCTTCTCCATATCGGGCTTTTTCTCCGACTTGAAGTCGATGATCTCGACCGTGTCGTGCTCACCCCGAATCAGGTCAACGCTACCCTTGAGGATGTACTGATCCTTGACCAGCGAAATCTCGACCTCGGCCTCTTTGATGCGATCCCAATGGCCGTTCTCGCGCTCGTAGTAGCGCAGCACGTGCAGCAGCGCCGCCTGCTGCGAGGAGGGCGCAAGGTAGACGCGCTCCTTCTTCGAGAGCATCGCGTAATTGGCCGAGAACCAGCCTTTGATGGCGTCGAAGTTGATGCTGCCTTCCTCTCCACGCAGCACGGTCTTGTGGATGTCCTCGATGGTTTGGTGCACCAGCGTACCGAACAGCATCGGGCTTTCGCGGATGGGTGCGAACTCCAGTTCCTTGAAGAAGCGATACTGCTCGGCGCAGTTCTCGAATACGGTGATGTGCGAGGTGAAAGAGTATTCGCGCTTGAGGTTGATCTGCTTGACCGCCTCGAATGTCAGCGCCGACAAGTCAACGTCGCGCCAGCTGGGCAGCTCGTAGAACAGGCGCTCGAAGTATTTGGACGGCGACTTGTCTAAGCCCCGGCCGTGCCGTTCCTGTGCGGCCAACACCAGCAGGTTTTGCGCGCGGGAGAACGCGGTGTAGAACAGCCGCCAGAAGTCAAAGTTTTTGATGTGCTCGAGCGGCTCGAATCGTTCCTTCGAGAGATAGCCGCCGTCCTCCAGCAGCACGTCCAGTTCACCGTACTGCTTGCGCGGCACCGCCTCCAGCGAGCCGCAGACGACGACCGGGAACTCCAGCCCCTTCGACTGGTGGATAGTGAGGAACGACACGCAGCCCTTGGGCGCGTACTCAGCCTCATCCTCGTATTCGCCGATGCCGCCATCAACTAGGAAGCGCAGGAATTGGTTGAACAGATCGCGCAGGTTCTTTTCCAGGAAGTCCGGGTTGAGCACGCTGACGTAATGCAGGTACTCGAACTTGGTCAGCAGCTTGGAGAAGGTGCCAAGGTTGCGTGCTGCGCGGCCCTTGTCCACGCCCTGCAGCGCATCCTCAGCAAGAAAGCGCGAGAACAGCGGGAACTGCAGCAGCTGATAGAACAAGCCGGAGAAGGCGTAGTCGGTGTTCTGCGTGAGCACAGCGTGGCGCTTGGCCAGCGGGCGCGCCCAGTCCAGCAGGGGCCTGTTTTCCGGCTTGCGCAGCTCGTCGGTGAAGGGCTTGAAGCAGAGGTGGTCGTAGTAGTCCCAGATGGGCAGCGTGACGCCTTCGGCCCACGCCCGCACCTTGGGAAACTGAGGGAACAGGAAGATCAGCGCGCCGATCATCAGGCGGATTTCCTCGCGCTCGAAGAACATGTTCGAGCGGGGTGAGAACACGGGCACACCTTCGGTTTCGAGGAAACGCGCCAGCGCGACTACCTTGTCGTTCTTCACCGAGCGGAACAGGAAGGCCACCTGATTCCAGTCCGAGAGCTTGCCGGACGCCTTCAGGCCGTTGAGGAAGGCCAGAACCTCGGCGTGCCAGTTGGTGGTTTCGCCCTTGTCGTCTCTGGCGGCCAGCCGAACCGCCGTGGGCATGTCGGGGAAGTCGTCGTCACGCGGAACGATCTGCTTGGCGAAACGGAAGACGCGCGAGCCGTCGTCCCATACCTGTTCCTTCATCCACTCGTTGTAGAAGCGGATGATGTCCGGATGTGAACGGTAGTTGACGGTCAGCTTGACCTGTTTGTATTGCCCGTCCTCGAACAGCGCTGGAAACTCCAGAATGTTGCGGATGGTCGCCCCGCGAAAGCGGTACAAGCCCTGGTCGTCGTCGCCCACCACGCACAGATTACGGCGCTCGCCCGCCAGCAACAGAAGGATGCGCTCCTGGATGGTGTTGGTGTCCTGGTACTCGTCCACCATCAGGTAGGTGAGCCTCTCGCGCAGCTGCGCCAGTACCTCCGGGCGCTTCTCCAGCAGTTGCAAGGCCTCGTACTGGATGCCGGAGAAGTCCAGCGTGTTGTGCTCGTGCAGCAGCTCCTGGTACTTGGCAAAGCAGGCGGCCAGAGCGCGGATCTCCGGCTCCGGAGCCACCGCCAGCGTGGTCGCATTGAGCGCCTCCTCGCTGACCTTGTTGAGCCACTTGAGCAAGTTCTCCGACTGCGCCCAGCGGCCAGACTGGTCGTCGCCCATGACGAGCTGTGCGTCGGGCAGTTCGCGGAAATCCTTGATGTGCTGGTACAGAAAGTATTGCTGGTCGAACTGGTCGAACAGCGTGAAGCTGCGCTTGAGCCGCGTGAACTCGCGGTAGTCCTCCAGCAGCCGCAGGCAGATGGAGTGGAAGGTGCCGAGGTACATCTCGTTCAGGTTAAACTTGATGCCCAGATCGGTAAGGCGGTTCGAGATGCGCGTGGTCAGCTCGCGCGCGGCCTTGTCGGTGAAGGTGACGACAAACAACGACTCCGGCGCAACACCTTTCTTGGTGATGAGATAGACGATGCGCTCGACCAGCGTGAAGGTCTTGCCGGAGCCGGGGCCCGCGATGATGAGCACCGGGCCTTCGGTGGCGAGGATGGCTTCGAGCTGCTGCGGGTTGGCCTTGGATTGGAGGGCGGTCGCGCTAGCCGTCATTCTACCCCCTCGCTGTCATCTACCGTCACCTTGCCAATGCGACTAGCAATCCACTGATCCAGTTCGCCCCGTCTGAAGCACCATGTGCCACCAAGCAGTGCGGCATAATCAATTTCTGCAATTCTATTTCGAGTCAACGCCGTTTAGCTTACCTCAGACGTGTATGGTATACCACACGCAGCCTTGCTCATTGGTGGTTGGCGTTGATCTGTAAGCTTGGTATCGGGACTCCCATTATTTGCTCAGAGATGGCTTCTCATGCTTTCACTCTATGCTGAGTCAGTAGGGTAGAACGAGGGTAGAACGCAAGATAAAGAAGGGGTAACGTGCAGGCATCCTGCGCAATATCAACGCGTTGGCAACGGCCCGCGCCTGCCGCTTCGCTCTGGCGCGCCCGTTGCGACCCACCCCGACGGCTGGCGTCAGCCAGTGTGGCGCGTCGACCCCATAGCTGAGCCGGCACCCCCTTAATGTCCTGGCCATGGCTTCGGCGTCCTTCGTTTCACGCTCCCATATCACCAGCACATCCCATCCGGCTTCTGTACGTCGGGTGCCGACCCGTCATCCCCATCTGCGCTGCGCCGCCAACCTCCATCAACGGGGCGGTTTCGCCTTCACCTTCCATGCGGCCAGCACAGAGAGATCAATGATCCCGCTGTAGACCTCGGGCGCCGCCCGCCTTGCCCGCTTGCGTTCACGATACGCCGCCGACGCCGCCCGGCTCGCCGCTTTTGCGTCAGGATGCTTCCGCGGCCTGCCGACCCCCCTGCGCGTAGTCTCCATCCCCGGCCCTCCTGTCCATTGA
This sequence comes from Pseudomonadota bacterium, assembly GCA_021795795.1. Next base: position 14,021 of record JAJYPA010000093.1, read on the forward strand.
CACCGTCAATTTATAGGACGGTGACATATATGTAAATATATTTATATGACGGTGACATAAATTTGCCCGCCAAAATTACCCCCATCAACCCCGCGGCCTGCCGGCCGCAAGAGGCGCGTGGAGCAACAAGGTCGGCGGCGCGGGATTGCGCTGCCGACGAAATATGCGTGTACCGCTTCAGCATCTGGGTGGACTTGTGTCCGGTAATGGCCGCACGGCGGCAGGCGCTCCGATACCCGCCCTGCGCATGATCTATACCCTCCCATCAGCCTTCACGGGAGGTTCGTCATGCCGGGTCACCTGATCCTTGTCCGTCCTCATGCGTCCTTACTGGACGGTCTGGTCATTGCCCGCTACCTGCATCAGATGGGCGGCCACTGCGGCTATCTCTTCGCCGTCGATCCCGATTACGCCCGCCACCCTTTCTGGCGAAGGGCGCTGTCCTGGTATGGCCGTATCATGGGGTACCATCGCATGGTTCCTCTCGACCAGCGATCCCCCATGGCGCTCCGGTTCCTTTTGCGCACCCTGGAAGCGGGCCATGGAGTGGTGCTTTTCCCGCAGGGAACAGGCATTTCCAGGCCGGGCAGACCAGACATGCCTGGAGCCTCCTGGCTGGCCCGAAAATCCCGATGCCTGATCACGGAGATTCGCCTGGATCACTCCCACTGGATTCCTCAAGTGGCGTATCAGGGGCGTGACCGCCGCGCCACTCCTGGGGCAGCCTGAGGTGGACCCCATGGTTTGGGCAGCCTGAAGGGGGAATAAGCTCTGGACCGTTGACATGGCAGGTCAGCCTGCCGTTGCATTCCTGCAGCATAGGCGGCATTCGGGGTCCTGCCACCCAAGGCAGATTGAGGACGCTGGCCGTCGTGCCAGGCAAAATAGGACGTAAGGCCTCGCCGCAGTGCGGTACCATCGTCTGCCGGGTTCAGGTAGATGTGCTCATACTTCACCGTCCGCCAGAGTCGCTCCAGGAAGACGTTGTCCAGGGATCGTCCTCTGCTGTCCATAGATCGAAGATGAAGTCGTCGGGATGCTGGGCGGTCAGGTTATACGGTTTGAGCCGTTCCGGCGGAAAATCCTTCAGGTTGAACGTCACGATCAGGCTGGCACTGCCGTGAATAGCGGCAGCCACCATGACCCGGCGCCCGAAAACCCGCACAGAGGGGGATGTTCTGCGCTTGCGGCAGTGACTGCAGCAGAAGCTGAAGCGCGAGGCGTACTGCATTCTGAAATCCCGTAAACAACCTCTCGGCTTGCGGGGGTAGTCCGCCCGATGCCACTTCCCACCACAGGCACACCGGGTGGTCCTGGTTTCTTCGGCAAGGGCTTCATCAACGCGGTACAACCACTGAAATATTTTGGGATCCTGCAGAAGGTTATGGCCCACTGGCGGGGTCCTTTTCTTGGTTGAAAAGTGACACTCCCCCAACAGGCGCGTTTGTTCAAGTTCTTCGAGGGGGTTCCGCTGATGAGCAGAACAACTGAAAAAAAGAAACCTCTCCATGAGCAAAACACCGGTGCCTCGTCTTGTATCGAGAACAATAGCCGTATCCTTACTGGTCGGATGGGTCGGTCTATGGGCACCAGGGGCCTATGCCGGTCTGCCCACCACCCCATGCAGCCAGGCCACCACGCCCACGGAAGGGGCCATCTGTGCCCATCCGGAGCTCCATGCCCTGGACACAAACCTGGCCGACGCTTATCACCGCGCCCAGGCTTCTACGAAAGCGGATAGCCATGCACGCCAGATGCTCATGGCCGCACAGCGACAGTGGCTGACCATGCGTGATGCTTGCCGGGCGAAGGTTGGATGTTTGGTGGCGGCGTACCGTGAGCGGCTTTCGCAACTGCATCCAGGGGTTGTGCTGTCGCTGGCACCGATCGACCTTCCCCAGTTCCTGGCGAAGCATCCAGACGCAGTCATCCATCTCACCTCGCAAAGTCCGAGCTGTAGATACTGTACGGAACAGGATCGCAGGGTTTTTGCGGAAGCGGTGGCGCACCTGCCCGCGCATGTGGCGGTTGCCCAGGTAGAGTGGACACCCTGGACTGCTTTTCCCAGGGAGGTTACTCCGCTCCTCGGATCTATACTGGCAATTCCAACGGTCGTGGTCTTGCATAATGGCAAGGTGATCGATCGCATCAACGGTATGCAGAAATATCCGGCCTCGCTATCCCGCACCATAGCCTCGGTGTTCCCGGTTTCAACTCAAAATGAGCAGGCTCATCGTAATGTCCCATAATCGGCCCTCATGGGTAGTAGAAGAACCGAGCGAAATTGGGTAATCTGTCGTTCAGGATTCCGCACCACGAGACATAATGATGCATTGTGTCTCTTTAGTGGTTTACATTTGCACAAGGTTGCTATGATCTTTGGTGTTGACTTTGGGGTTTGTATGGTAGACCATATGGATGGTATACGGGCACTTGAGGAATCACATGCATCGCAATCGTCTCACAGACCAGGCTATCGCCAATATTAGAGCTGCGAACGTAGCACAGTTACAAAAAACAAGTGGGGGCTGGCAAGTGCACTTGTCCAGCTCTAAGGGATCTGTAATTTTGTCTGACAAGTTCGATCGTCCAACCATATACGAATCAAAGGACTCTGCAAAAAGGGCAATTTACAGGCACAATGAATCTATAAAATTGAACATAAAACCACAAATTTGAGGCCAATAAACACAATGTAAAGAGGAAAATCGCAATGTCAAAAAGTATTCCAGATTGTCCGAGTTGTGCAACATCAAAGCATGTGATTGAGGATGAAGATGGTTCAGAAAATGGAGAAAAGATAGGTGCTGGAATTGGTGTTTTAGCCGGTGGTGCGGCAGCCGCTACGGGGCTTGTAGATGGAGCTGCGCTTGGCGCGGCTTTGGGGACTGTTGTTCCTGGATTAGGAAATATTATTGGTGCTGTTGGCGGTGGAATTGTTGGAACTGTAGTAGGAGCACTTGGCGGTGGCGTTATTGGATCAGCGGTTGGTAAAGAAGTCGGCAAGAAATTTGATTCTGGTTACAAATGCCTGAAATGTGGCTGGCATAGCTGATTGTGTTCGCGGGTAATAATGTTTGCACACAGGTAATATAGGGCGGGAGAAGGAATGAGGCAAGGAAGGCCAGTAGAGTTCCCAGATGTCAATCATAGGTCAGTATATAAACCGCACGTATTAGTTGAACGTGATGATGTTTTGGCTATTTATAATCAAGAACACCAAGATTCACAAGTGAAGAATGTTTCCGAAAATGTTAAAACTTGGTTTATAGAAGAGGCGCATAAAAACGGATGGAGCACAGCAACCTTTGTTGAGAGTAATGCAGTACTTGGGGCAGAAGTTACTGTAAACAAACCGTCTTGACGCTTCGGTTTCTGACCGCTTTTGGCTCCAATTTGGCGGGGTGATGCGTTCATCAACTCGGCTATCTTTCTGAAGACTCTAGAAAGAATAGCCCACGACAACAGTGCAGTTGAAATCCAATCCAAGGATTCCTTCTGCATCGTCACCACCGAAACAGCCGCCTAAAACAACTATAACTTTTAGTCAAAGCTTGGATATATCAGTTCGCTGCCCTCCACGGAATACCGCCGAAAAAATCGCGCGTGGCTTCCACTTGGTAGATCATGGCTGTAATCTCCTCACGGGTGGTGGCACGGACCAGAGTCTGAAGGCTCTCCAGACTCTCTTGAAATGCTTTCTCTGTGGTTTCCATCGCCGAATCGAAGCCGCTTGTCGTATCGTCCCAGAACTTGTTGGAGAGTTTTGTCAATTCATCCAGAAACTTCTTCTCCTTCAGTGCTGCGCATATTCCTTTGGCCAATCGGTGCTGCCAAGACGATCCGAGTAGGCCCCAAACGGTTATTGCTGCGATGACGGCTAACCCAATCCCGATGGTAACCGGTCCGCCAATCGCCGAAACCATGCTAATGGCAGCGGCAGTACCCCCGACACTGATTCCAATGCTGGATAACCAACTTACAACGGTTGGAACGAGCAGGTAGGCGCCAAGATTGCTGCCTGCTGCTACGGCAGCTGCCCATGCCGACAAGGCACCAAAGGTTCCGACGCCAGCCAACGCTCCGAGGAATATCCCTTGCGCGTCGAAAGGTACGGAGACCAGCCCCACATCCATTCCCGGAACTTTATTGCCAGCATTTCTATAACAGTCAAGGATGTCATCAATCTCTGGCGCGAGTTCTTTGGCGCGAAGACCAAGGAGATTTGTGAGTTTGTTCTGGACGTGGTTGGTGATATAAGTGCCAGCGAGCTGCTTGGCCTCTTTTTTATCGTCGTAGCGACTGCGAATGATCTCCTCCACCTTGTCCACAGTAATAATAGGTTGAAGCTCGGTGGAAATATAGGCGGCAGCCCCCCGGCGGTTGTCAGCGATGATTTCCAGAATACGGCGGTGCTTGATATCGATTTTACGGAGTCGCTCTGGCTCTGCCTGCTCGATCTGTTCGAGATTGTGCCTTGCCTCGTCGCGTCTTTCCAGCGCGTCAACCAATTGCTTTGTCCAATGGGTGCAGTATGTTTTGGCATCCTTTTTCAAGTGCGCGATCCCTTGATCTACCCTGGCGCGGACCCGAACCGGGAAGACTGTTTTCAGCAAGTCGGTCAGATCTGACTCAAAGTGTTCACGGATAGTCGGATTCTCAACCAGATAGGTGAAGAATCGTTTGCGGAAATCTTCCAGAGTGATAATGGGTTGGCCCATCCCCTTGGACCGTCTCTCCAGATCCTCATGGAGGTGCCTAAAGGATCGATCTGAAGATTTCGTGAGGATATCGTCCAACGCTTCGGTTGCCATGGTCGCTTTGGTGGCTACCAAATAGACGTTTCGCAAAACCGGGACGGATGCATCATATGCTTCCATCGCGGGCAATGTGCCAAGCAGGGCATGGATATATTGCAGGTCGGTCTCCTGAAGAAATCCATCCGCAGTGCTAGCATAGACTAGAATGTCGAAAAGGCTGTGGGCCATCTCAACCTTGTCCTGATCAGCCTGCGAATTGCCATAGCCCGGCAGGTCAACGATGTCGCAGCCAAGCAGGAATGGCGAATCAATGTACACTAAGGCGACCGAGTGATTTTCACTGTCCGGCAGTGGGTTGTCTTGATGCGTTCCGTAACGCCGCAGGGTATCAAAGCTCCCAGCGACCACCCGGTGTTTCAGGCAATGTTCCTGGTCGTCGCCCAGGTTGAAGTCAAACCCTTTGCTCAGGATCCAGACGTCTTCCTTGAACCAGGACGGTCGGTCGCTGATGTGACGCACCAGGCAGAGCAGTGAGGTCAAGGGTTGGTAGCCCGTTGGTAAATAATCGCCGCCCATCAGCGTGTTCGCCAGTTGTGATTTTCCCTGATCGAAACGCCCACAGAAGGCGAGGCGGGGCTTGCGTCCGATGGCTTGAATTTGGCCAACGATCTCTTTTGGGTCAGGAGCGGTCTGAAAAATTGTAGGGTCCAAAGTGGCGGGAGCGGTCTCGGCGTAGCTGGCGATCAGTTGAATCTGTGAGCGTATCTCGGCATAAGGGGCGCCGTATTCCAGAGGCTGCCTTGCGGAGATCTGTCCGCAGACTTGTCTCCACGCCTTATGGATGGCCATGGTCGCACTGTCCGGATCCTGCTCGTAGCGGGAAACCTGACTCTGCGAGATACCGATCTGCGTCGCCAGATCCTCCTGTGTCAGTTTCGCTCCAAGTCGGAGACTTAGTAATTCATTATTTTCGTTTGACATGACCACCTCGGAAATAATTGCCTTATGGCAGGGCTGGTTGGAAAACTGATTTCGCAATCTCACTAATCAATCAATGAGTAGGATATACAAATTTTTGGGTACGTCAACAAAAATATGCATTAAACGGGTATACATAATAAAATATTCACAAACACATTTTGAATACACCACGCAGGGAAACGTGATAACAATTTTAAATCAAATTATTACAACAAATTCAGAGCGTGCATCACCCTTGAAACATTGTGGTGGCAGCTCACGAAACGGAAAAAATCGTACGATTACGCTTCCTGCTGGCCAGTAAACAATGGAGGTCAGGTGTTTTTTTGGGCTGTTCACGGGTAAAAATAGCCAGCGGTAATGTTCTGTCAGCGGTCCCGCACAAAGGAAGGTTTTGTGCGATAGTTGCTGAACCCCAGTTTTTACTGGATCCCCAACATTGCAAAATCTAATTGCAGAATGAAAACGATTGGCAACAGGAATCTGCGTTCTGGTCGGCCTTCACCGCGCCAACGTACGATCTGCCGCACTAACGTACGATTTTTTCCGAATTCTGACGGGACCCCTAACAGTAACGCCCATCACCAGACCCCCGGATTAACCCTCCGCTGGTCTGAATCCTGACAACACGAGCAAACACAGGCACTGCAGCGTATGATATGCCGTGAATTTGGGCACGTTGACCAAGATTTGCCCAGGTGAACCCAGAAATCGTCCTGTTTTTCGGGCATCGTTACGCAGTACCTCACATGCCCAGATCAGGACCATTTTGGGGATAACAGTCAGTCATCGGGGTGGATGTACATGGTGTCCAATGCGCTTTCACCGGAGTTGCCCTCGGTATCGAACCAGACGACCTTGTGGCCCTTGCCATTGGGGCGGGCCTCCGTCGCTATGACGAGTTTCCA
>JAJYPA010000094.1 GCA_021795795.1 Pseudomonadota bacterium
AACCGTGAAGTGGTCTCCCTTTTCGAGTCCTGCAAGGCATACCTTCGTGGGGAGAATGGTGAATGTGAGGTGCTGGCTGCACTGCAGGTGGCTTCCGTATGAGCGTACATCCGCCATTCCCCTGGCTTGGCGGAAAGGGGAAACTGGCTGACCAGATTCTTGCCCGGCTTCCCGAGCCGTCGCGGGAGCTGACCTATATGGAACCCTTCTTTGGTGGCGGGGCGGTATTCTTTGCCCGTCGTCCCTCGGGCATCGAGGTCATCAATGACGCCAATGGCGAGATCGTGACCTTCTTCCGTGTGCTCCGAGACCGCACGGACGAACTGATCCGGTACCTGCAGAACACCCCCTACTCGCGCCAACTGTTTTATGAGTGGCGGGCCATTCCGGACCCGGCAAGCCTGCCAGACCTCGAACGCGCTGCCCGGTTTTTCTATATCGCCAGATCCGCGTTCGCCGCCGAATCCACCCGCAAAAATCCGGCGTGGGCCTTTGCCAAGGTTTTTGACAATAAGGCTCGGTCCATGGCCGCCGTCATCGATTCGGAATTGCACTTGGTTCGGGATCGGCTGCGGTACGCACTGATTGAGAACGATGATGCCATTGCGGTGGTCCGGAGATTCGATACCCCATCCGCCGTCATCTACTGTGACCCGCCTTATCTCCAGGCTACCCGCAGAGACGGGCAATATGCCGATGAGATGAGTGACCAGGATCACGAAAACCTGCTTCGAGTGCTCTGTGCCTGTGACGCCTATGTCGCGATTTCTGGCTATCCCAGTGATTTATATTCTGATCGTTTGGAATCCGGGCAAGGATGGTCCTTTGTGGATATTGCCCACTCCTGTCACGCGAACCGGTCAGGGCGAGCTGGTGAGGATATTGATCGAGATCGGACAGAAAGGATCTGGATGAATCCGCGTCTTACGCAGTGGTACGAGCGGCATGCTCCGCGCCAGTGTTCCTTGTTGGATCTGTGTGCAGTGTGACCCACTCCCGATCTATACCAAGCGTCACCATAATCAAGGAGAAAAAACCATGGCAGGCGTGAATAAAGTGATCTTGTTGGGCCATCTGGGGCGAGACCCTGAGATGCGGTACATGCCCGATGGGACGGCGGTCGCCAATATGACCATCGCCACGTCGGAGTCCTATAAGGATCGGGACGGCAACCGCCAGGAGCGCACCGAGTGGCACCGCGTTGCACTCTTCTCGAGGACGGCGGAAGTCGCCGGCGAATACTTGCGTAAGGGAAGCCAGGCATACATCGAGGGACGTATCCGCACCAGAAAATGGACCGATAAGGACGGTCAGGAGCGGTATTCCACGGAGATCGTGGGCGACCGGCTCCAGTTGATCGGTGGGCGCCGTGACGGGGCCGATGGTGGCAATCCAGCGCCACAGCATGGTGGTGGGGGTGGCGGGGACATGGGTGCTGCACCGATGGAGGAATTTGACGACGATATTCCCTTCATCACCAAGGCGGAAACCCTCTGCCAGCCGCGTCGTTTGCTTGCTCGCGTCCGGTTGTGAGGTATCGGTGCGGTGAGCCGCCCGGTCATGCGGTGCCGCGGCGGAAAAGTGACGAATCCGTAAAATCAATCAAAACTGTGCTACGATGTGGTGATTATGTGACCTATAGCCCCTAGTGATTGAGTGCAACGGCATTTGAGTTTTTGAAATGTTGAAGGTCGACGAAAGATGGCTTTGCAAGCTGGGCTTGGGGTATATTCTCTAGCGGCACTGAATAGCTCGATGATCGCTAAATATAGAGACAAGCGGCTTTCGACGATCAGCGAGAAAACTGGGCGCATGGTCGGCCCACAGACAGTCAAACATGAGCTGGGCTTGCTTCAACGTGCATTGAAAATGGCGGTTATGGAATGGGGTATCGCCCTACCTGGCGGCATACCAACCGCCACGGTAAAGAAACCCTCCCTACCCCCTGCGCGGAATCGTCGCCTGGTAGATGACGAAGAGGAAAGATTGCTGGCCGCGTGCGCCGAGGCGCGTAATCCGTGGTTGCGCCCCGTGGTCATTTTCGCCATCGAGACGGCCATGCGGGCCGGTGAAATTGTGGAGACCTGGAAATTAGATAAAAAGATGGGCAAACGGGAGATGGTCAGCTTCGGCCTGCAGTGGCCAGACGTGGATATGAAACGACGCACGGCGCACCTGCCCAAGACGCAAAATGGTGAGGCCCGCACGGCGCCTTTATCCAGTCGCGCGGTGGCCACACTGGAAGCCCTGCCTCACACTCTGGACGGGCGGGTGTTTGGGACCACCTATGAAGGTATTCACCAGGCGTATGTACGCGCCTGCCGCCGCGCCGACATCGATGGCCTGACCTTCCACGACCTGCGCCACGAAGCCACCAGCCGCCTGTTCGAGAAAGGCTTCAACCCCATGGAAGTCTCTGCCATTACGGGCCACAAGACGCTGCAGATGTTGAAACGCTATACTCACCTGAGGGCGGAGGATCTGGCGAAGAGGATGGGGTAACCGATGAAGTCAGAGGATATCGTCGGAAAAGTTGCCCATATCGAGACGATTGCTGAAGGCTCCGGAATTCGTGAATTGCTTAGACTCAGGCGGGTCCACGGTGACGGTCGCTGGAAAAAGAAAAAGGGACTTGCTCACGTGCGGCTCCCTGGTGGTGAAATTATCTACGCGGAGGTTCATTGGTATGAAGCACACGGCGTCGGAAAAGTTGAATACAAGATCAAGTATCCCATCCATGACGAATGATCCGGCATTCTGGCTATGCGTATCCAATGCCGACTATGAGGTTTCCCTCGAACCTCGCAAGGTTTATGAGGGGTTACCTGACCCGGAAGCGCAAAAGATGGGCATGATTCGCGTCATTGATGAATCTGGAGAGGATTATCTGTTCCCTGCGTCCCTCTTCCTGCCTATAGCGCTTCCTCATGAAGTCGCTGTTGCCGTTCACCGCTTGGCCGTCTGATATGACCGTCACGAAGCAGGATTAAACCTATCTCCTCGTGGAAGCCGGGGGTCTCACCGGCAGGGCACTTGCCGCCATTAGCTGAGCTTAAACATTAGTAGCCCAAAGTAGCAATGAGAACGTAGACTGCTAGTCCATGATGAATCTTACTAAGTCGAAACAGCGTGTCGCTGACCATGGGGAGGTGTTTACCCCCGCGTGGATGGTTGAGGTCATGCTTGATCAGGTGAAGGGCGAAACGGAACGTATTGACGCACGCTTCCTGGAGCCGGCGTGCGGAAGCGGTAACTTCCTCGTGCCCGTACTACAGCGCAAGCTTGTCGCTGTTGAGCTTAAGTACGGCCAGTCGGACTTTGAGAAGAGGCACTACGCGCTGCTTGCGCTGATGTGCATTTACGGCATCGAGCTGCTCGCTGACAACATCGCAGAGTGCCGGGCCAATGTGCTGGGCATCTTCACTGGTTATCTGAATCTAGATGGGGCCGACGATCTGTATCGCGTCGCTAGCCATGTGCTATCGCAAAACCTTGTGCATGGCGACGCACTGACCATGCGCATGCAGGAAGGCCAGCCGATTACCTTTCCCGAATGGGGCTATCTCGGCAAGGGCAGATTCCAGAGGCGTGATTTCCGCTTTGATGCGCTCACCGGCTCGGCGGCCTTTAGTGCTGATGGGTCGCTTTTCGCCGACCTGGGTAAGCACGAAATCTTCATGCCAGTGAAAACTTGGCCGCCGATGACGGTGAAGGATCTGGCTGACGAGGCAAGCCAAATGTCGCCTACCCCATCACTAAAGGAGCAGGCATGACCACCATCCCTGCTTCTGTCCCCGTGCTGCGCTGGGCCGCGCAACGGGCGCGCTTGCGCGACGCCGATCTGGCGGCGCGGTTCCCAAAGTGGCCCTTGTGGCTGAGCGGCGAGGCCCGGCCCACGCTCAAGCAGCTGGAAAACTTCGCGCGCCTCTCGCACACAGCCTTCGGCTACTTCTTTTTGCCGTCGCCGCCCACGCTGGCGTTACCGGTGCCGGACTTTCGCACCTTGCGCGACGAGACTCTCGCCGAGCCCAGTAGCGACCTGTTGGACACCCTTTACCTGTGCCAGCAGCGGAAGGACTGGTATCGTGACCATGCCCGCATGCAAGGCATGCCACCCTTGCCGTTCGTTGGCAGCGCCAGTGTGCAGGAATCGCCCGAGGCCGTGGCACAACGCCTGCGCGAAACTTTGGGCTTGTCCATCGAAGTGCGTCGCCAGCTGCCCACATGGACGGATGCTCTGCGCCAGTTGATCGCCAATGCCGAAGACGCCGGGGTAATGGTCATGGTGAGTTCTGTCGTCGGCAGCAACAGTCACCGCAAGCTGGACGTTGGCGAGTTTCGGGGCTTCGCACTGACGGATGACGTTGCACCGCTGGTCTTCCTAAATGGTGCCGACAGCAAGGCTGCGCAGATGTTCACGCTGGCGCACGAACTGACGCATGTTTGGCTGGGCGCAACTGGTGTGTCGGACACGCAGGCTGGCGAGGTGCCCGAGCAGCAAATCGAGCGCTGGTGCAACCAGGTCGCGGCCGAACTGCTGATGCCATTGGAGGCATTACGCGCAACGCACCAGCGCAACGCGCCGATACCGGAAGAAATCCAGCGGCTGGCGCGCGAATTCAAGGTCAGCACCCTGGTCGCCCTGCGCCGCCTGTTCGATGCGGGCTACATCAATCAGACTGCGTTATGGCAGTACTACCGGGAGGAACAGGAAGGGCTGCGCACGCTGAAAGAGCACAGCAACCCGGGCGGCAACTTCTACCGCAGCCTGGGCGCACGCACCAGCAAGCGCTTTGCCCGCGCCATCGTCTCCAGCACGCTGGAGGGCCAGACCTCGTTTCCCGACGCTTTTCGCATGCTGGGCATGCGCAAGACCGCCACGTTCTACGAAGCCGCGCGCGAGTTGGGGGTCACGGCATGAGCTATTTGCTGGACGCCAATGTGTTCATGTCCGCGAAGAACCTGCACTACGGCCTAGATTTCTGCCCGGCGTTCTGGGACTGGCTGGCGCACAAAGGCAATACGGGCGCAGTGTTGAGCATCGACAAAGTCGCCGATGAAATCGAGGCAGGCCAGGACGAGCTGTCAGACTGGGCAAGGAACCACGGCCAAGCGCTCTTTCAACGCACGCCGCCGACACTGGCGACACAGTTCACTCAGGTCAGCGCATGGGCCACCGGGCAGCAATACACACCGGCTGCGATCAACACCTTTCTGCAGGCAGCCGATTTTTATTTGCTCGCCCATTCGCTGGCCAGCAACCATGTGGTGGTGACCCACGAGGTTCCTTCCAACTCGCTGGCGCGCATCAAGATACCGAATGTATGCGTTGGCCTGGGCGTGCGCTTTATGACGCCCTACCAGATGCTGCGCATCGAGCGAGCGCGGTTCGTGCTGGGGGCGCACGCATGAGCGAACAGGCCGGCTTCGCCCTGCGAGGCCGCAACCCGGATGTGCTGACCTGCATCGCCAACCTGTCCAACGACGAAGTCTTCACCCCGCCCGAGTTCGCCAACCGGATGCTGGATACCCTGGCCGAGGCATGGGCAGCCAGCCACGGCGGGGCGAACCTATGGGCCGACAGCACGGTGAAGTTCCTCGACCCGTGCACCAAGTCAGGCGTGTTCCTGCGCGAAATTACTAGCCGGCTTACCAAGGGGCTGGCAGAGATGATCCCGGACCTCCAGGCGCGTGTCGATCACATCCTGACCCGGCAGGTGTTCGGCATCGGCATCACCCATCTCACCAGCCTGCTGGCGCGGCGCAGCGTGTATTGCTCGAAGCATGCCAATGGACCGCATTCCATCGCGAAGACCTTCACCAGCGACGAGGGCAATATCTGGTTCGAGCGCACCGAGCACAGGTGGGCCAATGGCAAATGCGCATTTTGCGGGGCCAGCCAGAGCGCCCTGGATCGCGGCGAAGGACTGGAAACCCACGCCTACGCGTTCATCCACACTGACAATATCAAGACTCGGGTCGCCGAGTTGTTTGGAGGCGATATGCAATTCGACGTCATCATTGGAAACCCGCCGTACCAGTTGAACGATGGCGGCTACGGTACGAGCGCGGCGCCCATCTATCAAAAGTTTGTGGAGCAAGCCAAGGCACTGGAGCCACGTTACCTGTCCATGATCATCCCGTCGCGGTGGTTTGCCGGCGGCAAGGGTTTGGATGAGTTTCGCGAAACCATGCTTGCAGACACACAGGTACGCTCGATTGACGACTTTCTGAGTGCGTCAGATGTGTTTCCCGGCGTCGGACTCAAGGGCGGCGTTTGTTACTTTCTCTGGGATCGCGACCACCCAGGATTGTGCAGTGTGAGCACCCATTTCAAGGACTGGCCGGTTTCCACCGCCACACGCCCGCTCGTGGAAAAAGGAGCGGACGTGTTCATCCGTTTCAATGAAGGGCTGTCGATTCTGAAAAAGGTAGTTGCGGTCGAAACTGGGAAGACAGATTCTTTGGCCTTGCCGAATGGCAAGCGCTTTGACGCGTTAGTCAGTTCCAGAAAGCCGTTTGCCCTTGAAACGACGTTCAAAGGCAGGAAGACCAAACGGGCTGGTGATGTGCTGATCTACCAAAACGGCGGAACAGGCTATGTCGCGAGGGATTCTGTGCCATCTGGCACCGAACTCATCGATAAGTGGAAACTGTTTGCAGGCTATGCCGCGCCGGGAACCGGCAACCGGGACACCTATCCACACCGTATCCTCAGCACGCCTTTTATTGGTGAGCCGGGCAGCATTTGCTCTGAAACCTATTTGTGCATTGGCCCGTTCGACACGCAGGCCGAGGCTGAAAGCGCCTTGTCCTACCTCACCTGCCGGTTGACCCGACTGCTGATTCTTCTACACAAGCCGTCCCAACACGTCACCCGCAAGGTTTACGCCTTCGTACCAGCGCAAGCGTGGACGAAGCCTTGGAAAGACGCGGATCTTTACGCGAAATACGGACTGAATGATGAGGAGATCGCATTCATCGAGAAAATTGTCCGTCCGATGGAACTAACAAGCGACTTGTTCGGTGAAATCTCCGTGGACAAAGGCGACGATGAGTAAGACCATCGAAGAAATCCTCGCCCCCAAGCCGGAAGCCCGGCCGCGCATTTACGCCTATTCGATTGCCGACTCGGTGCACGCGGGGCTACTCAAGGTGGGGCAGACCACGCGCGACGTGAAGCAGCGCGTCGCCGAACAGCTCAAGACCGCCGCCATCAAGAACTACCGCATCGAACTCGACGAATCCGCCGAGCGTGACGACGGCAGCATTTTCAGCGACTTTGAGGTGCGTGGGGCGCTGGCCAGAAAGGGCTTCGAGAACATCGAACTGGAGTGGATGCGCTGTTCGCTCAAGGACGTGCAGACCGTGCTGACCGAACTGCGCACCGGCCAGCGCTTCGCGGGGTCGCATCACGAGACCTTCCCGATGCGCCGCGAGCAGGCCGAGGCGGTGGACAAGACCTTCGACTACTACCAGTCGATCTGGGCGGAAAACAAGAATGCCGCGCCACGCTTCTTGTGGAACGCGAAGATGCGCTTCGGCAAGACCTTCACCGCCTATCAGTTGGCCCGAAAGCTTGGCGCCCGGCGCGTGCTGGTACTGACCTTCAAGCCTGCGGTCGAGGATGCCTGGCAGACGGACCTTGAGAGTCACGTGGACTTCAATGGCTGGCAATATCTCTCGCGTTCGTCCGGCAGCGACCCGACCCAGATCGACCGCAATCAGCCGGTGGTCTATTTCGGCTCCTTCCAGGACCTGCTCGGCCGCGACGCGGCGGGGAACATCAAGCCGAAGAATGAGTGGCTGCACACCGTGAACTGGGATCTGGTGGTGTTCGACGAATACCACTTCGGAGCGTGGCGCGAGACCGCGAAGGAGTTGTTCGAGGGCGAGGAGGAGACCGTCGCGAAGAAGGAGACCAAGCTCGAATACGCCGGCGGGCTGGAGGACATGAACGAAGACTTCACGGTGCTTTCCGAGCAGGAATCCGAGTTCCTGCCCATCACGACGCGGGCGTATCTCTACCTCTCCGGCACGCCGTTCAAGGCGCTGGCGACCGGCGAGTTCATCGAGGAACAGATATTCAACTGGACCTACACCGACGAACAGCGCGCCAAGGAGGCATTGGCCGCCGAGCACCCCGGCCAGCGGAATCCCTACGGCGCGCTGCCGCAGATGCGCTTGCTGACCTATCAGATGCCGGACGAGCTGGTGGCCATCGCCAGCGCCGGGGAATTCGACGAATTCGATCTCAACGCCTTTTTCGAAGCATCGGGTACTGGGAACGCGGCGCGGTTCAAGCACAAGAGCGACGTGCAGAAGTGGCTGGACATCATCCGCGGCGGCTACGCGCCCAAATCGGTGGAGCATCTGAAGACCGGCACACGGCCGCCGTTCCCGTATTCCGACGTACGCCTGCTGCCCTACCTGCAACATGCGTTCTGGTTCCTGCCCAATGTCGCGGTCTGCCATGCGATGGCCAACCTGCTGGCGGAGAAGCACAACATCTTCTGGCATGACTACTCAGTGATCGTCGCGGCCGGGGCGTCGGCGGGCATCGGGCTGGAGGCTTTACCGCCCGTGCGCAAGGCCATAGCCAGCGGATTCGAGACCAAGACCATCACGCTGTCGTGCGGCAAACTGACTACTGGAGTCACGGTGCCGCAGTGGTCCTCCATCCTGATGCTGCGCAATCTCAAGTCGCCGGAGACCTATTTCCAGGCCGCGTTCCGGGTGCAATCGCCGTGGTCCATCAAGAACCCGAACGGCGACAACCCGAACGAGGAGGAGATTCTCAAGTCAGTCTGCTTCGTGTTCGACTTCGCGCCCACGCGTGCCTTGCGGCAGTTGTCCGAATACGGGATCGGCCTCTCGCCCAACGAGTTGAACCCGGAGAACGCGGTCAAGGACCTGGTGTCGTTCCTGCCCGTGCTGGCCTATGACGGCGCGAACATGACGCAGATCGACGCCGGCGGCATTCTCGACATCGCCATGGCAGGCACCTCGGCCACGCTGCTGGCGCGCAAGTGGGAAAGCGCGCTGCTGGTGAACGTGGACAACGACACGCTCCGGCGCATCATGGACAACGCCGAGGCGATGGCTGCGGTGGAGCGCATCGAAGGCTGGCGCGCGCTGGGCGACAACATCATCGAGACCATCATCAACAAGAGCGAGAAGGTCAAGGCACTCAAGAACAAGGCCAAGGACAAGGAGTTGTCGGCGAAGGAGAAGAAGGAACTCACCGCCGAGGAGAAGGAATACAAGTCCAAGCGCAAGCTGGTTCAGGAGAAGCTGATCAAGTTCGCCACCCGCATTCCGGCCTTCATGTACCTGACCGACTTCCGCGAGAACACGCTACAGGATGTTATCACCAAGCTCGAACCTGAGATGTTTCGGGAGGTGACCGGCCTGACGGTGGAGGACTTCCACCTACTGGTACGGCTCAGGGTCTTCAATACCGAGCAGATGAACCAGGCGGTGTTCGCGTTCCGGCGCTACGAGGACGCTTCGCTGCAATACACTGGAATAGAAAGCCACGAGGGCCTGGTGCACATTGGGCTGTACGATACGGTGGTGGCGCGGGAGTGACGCATGGTCGTGTGAAATTGCTGAACGGGAAAGAGCGCAAGAAGCAAATAATGTAGTATTCATCGTTGTGATAGAAATTATCGCATTTAACCATAAGGAATCCATATCAAAAATCCCATCCGTCCGTCAACGATATGTCGAGTTAGGTTGTCTTGCATGCACGTGGAAGATAACTCTTCAACTCGATGGTGAAGATACGGATACATTACTCGGGGCGGTTCAGTCGACCATGAGATGCAAATTGAGGGGGCGATACGAGAATGGACTTTGATGCAATCAACGCCGATCCATTTGTGGCAGTACGGAGCGGGTACTGAACGATGCCTTCCGTCCTTGCATGGATTGACCATGACTCGAAAGCGAGGGAACGCACGCTTCGCATTCTCTCCCTTTTCCAGGAAAAGGAAAGTCGTGACGAGCTTGGGCTCGGCTCCGTGCGGGACAGCTTTGCCGATCAGTTGTTCCCAGGAACAAGCACGATCCAGACGCGCCTCCGCTACATGCTTTTCGTGCCATGGATTTACCATTCCCTGGAAGAGAAGCGACTACCTGCGGAGAATTTTGCGATCCAGGCTGACAAGCTGGAAAGAGACCTGGTTCAGCCATTGATGGATTCCGATGATCAGGCTGGCGTATTTGGAAAAACCGCAGGAAAGAGACTCAAACGGTTGCCCAGCTCCGTCTACTGGGCCGGTCTCGGTGTCTGGGGAATACGCATTACACCATTTTCGCAGGACGAATATCACAGGCGCATCGACGAAACTTACCGCCGCCGGAATGCCCTGAAGGCTCTTGAGAAAGACGCAAACGCACGAGGAGACGATGTCGACGTTGATCAGCGGATGGCCGCTCTCAATTGGCATCCTCGATTGCCAGCACCTCCGGAAGAATTCCCTTCAACGGTGAACTTCGCTTTAACCAGGGAAGAGTCTGAATTTATTCGGGATCGCATCCAGGTCGCTTGCCCCAACAGTCTCCTCTCTTTCTTGGCACTGCACTGCGAACCCGCCGACACCCAAGCCCCATGGGAACATCCGGACTACAGCAGCTTTTCCGAACAGCATAAAGAACTTCTGACCCATGCACGGCTGTTCTCGGAGGTGATGCATGGAGCGGCGCTCTCGTACAACGTTCAGCTCGCCAGGCTTCGAAACCATGAAGACCTTGTCGCCGAGCATCAGGCAAGTTTCGATGAATGGACCGCAAATCTTCCCCTGGAGGAGATTCGCTCCTGGTCGGTGAGCCGCCTCTGGGAGTTGACCATGGATCATGGCCACACCATCACCCCGCAAACGAGATCCTTCGTTCAGCAATGGATCGACCATACCCGGAAGTCGCCCGGCGACCTCCTTTCTAACGCCGAGGCGCTCACCCTGATCAAAAGAAGAGAAATGAAACTCAAGGGCACGCGTTCCCGATTCAGGAACCAAAGGGCGCTCGAGCAGTGGGGCGGGTACTCCGGCGTTGGAAGACTCGTCTATCGCTGGCCGAATGTGAAGGTGCTTTTGAACGACCTGTACCAGGGGATGAGCCGGGAGGAGAAATGCTGAACCCAAACTCCCGGAGCCTTTATACCTCTGCATTGACCCCACCGCCGGGGATGATTTTCGACGAGGCCGTTGCGACCACCTTTTCGATGGACCCAGCCCTGCTGCTTGAGGCACCTGTCTACCTGGCGTTAATGGCGGCGGATGGTCAGACCGATCCTGATCCGTTGTCTGTGCTTGAAGCCATCCGCAGGCACTCGAAACGCATCACCGTCTATGTGCAACGAGGACGGATTCAGGTGCCCCAGATTGCCAAGCCCAATCCATTGTTTGGGTTTCTGGAGGAAATGGTCGTCGAGGTAACGCCCCCTGGCGGAGGCGTCTTCCATCCAAAAGTCTGGGCAATCCGTTTTGTCAGCACCGATCAAAGCAGCTCGATGTATCGTCTGGTGGTCCTGACGAGGAATATGACCACCGATCAGTCCTGGGACCTGTCACTTCAGCTCGAAGGGACGATTGCAGGCCGGAAGTCCAAATCAAATAAACCGCTGGCACATTTCTTCAAGACGCTTCCTGATCTGGCTACCGGACCAACGGAATCGGGCAGGAGCGAGCAAGCTCTCAGATTCGCGGACGAGCTACATCGAGTCCAGTGGGAACTCCCCGACGGCTTTGACGAGCTGACCTTCTATCTTCCAGGAACGAAAGAGTTTGACTGGGAGCCTCCCATGGCAAATCGGATGGCCGTCATCTCGCCGTTCTGTTCTGACGAAGCCCTGCGGGCACTGACGAGAAAAACCAAGGCCGCTGATGCTCTCATCTCACGCCCTGAGTCATTGTCAGCCCTGAAAAAGGAGACTCTCGAGATCTTCACGCAATGTCTTCATCTGGACGACGCGGCGGAAACCGAGGATGGCGAGGAAGAAGAAGCCACCGAGCAGCCGCTTGCGACCGGCCTTCATGCAAAGGTCTATCTGTTTGAGACCCGGTACTATTCAGATTACACCCATGTGATCATGGGGTCCGCAAATGCGACTAACGCGGCGCTGAACGCTTCAAAAAATATCGAGATACTGGTCGGGCTGGTTGGCCGGAAGAGTAAAATTGGTGGCATCGACGAGCTTCTTGGCGCTGACGGATTAGGTGAATATCTTGTCGACTTTGACACGAGCAAGGAAGCAGAGATTGATGCACTCCGGCAGGCGGCTGAGGAATCCGTTGAGAGAGCTCGCTCCCGGATAGCTGAAGCAGCTCTGTCCATCGAATGCAGCCCGGGATCGAAGGACAGTCTTTGGGCATTGGTGCTGACGGGCAAAATCCCATCCCTTGAGGGGATTATCAGTGCTTCGGCATGGCCGATAACCGTTACCCGGGACTTCGCGGTGGACATTCTTAACGGCGATGCTCACGGTGGGATCAGCCTCGGAGAGTTCTCCGCCGCTTCTGTAACGGGCCTCATCGCGTTTGAGCTTAAGACCAACCATCCGGACGTTACGGCCAGATTTGTACTGAATATTCCCGTTACCGGCGTTCCAGACGAACGCAACTCTGCCATCCTGCAAACCGTGATCAGCAATCAGGAGGGATTCCTGCGCTATCTCCTGCTCTTGCTGGGCGATGATACCGTATCCGGACTTGATCCAGGTAGTGGCTCCGGGTTTGCCAAATGGTTGGCCCGGTTGGCCGACGGTGAGGATATGCCGCTACTGGAAGAGCTGACCCGCACGTACAGTCGACACCCGGAGAGGCTGGCGGAAATTTCGGGGCTGGTTCGTGATCTGTCCCAGGGAAGCAAGAATGCGATTATCCCCGAGGATTTTTTAGACCTCTGGACGGTTTTTGAATCGGCTATCGGGAGGCGTGATGTGTAGCAACCGCTTTTCATCAACTCCCGCCTTGGCCGGTCTGAAAGATTTCCAGAGGAAGACCGTGGAGTACGTCTTCAAGCGGCTCTATGGCGATGACCCAACCTCACGTTTTCTGATCGCCGATGAAGTTGGACTCGGGAAAACGCTTGTCGCCCGGGGAATCATCGCCAAGACCTTGGAGCACCTTCAGGACGAGGTGGATCGGGTCGATGTGATCTACATCTGCTCCAATGCCGCCATTGCAACCCAGAATGTCAATCGGCTCAATGTCAGCGACACTGATGGTTTTTCAATCGCCACGCGGCTGACTTACCTTCCCAGACAAGTGCGGTCACTACGAAAGAACAAGGTAAATTTCATCAGCCTGACGCCCGGCACCGCCTTCGACCATGCGCGTAGTCGAGGGGGGCATGCCGACGAACGGGCTATCCTCTATCGGATGCTGTACGACTTGCCCCTGGCGCAAAATGAGCGACGTAGGCGATTGCGTGTTGGCCTGCTCAATATTCTTCAGGCGAAAGCCGGGAAGGATAATTGGCGAGCCAAGGCCACAAATCTCCCTGCGGAGGATCTGGATGCAGACCTTTCCAAGGCTTTCCGCCGGGCAGTTCTTGAAAATGCCGAACTGTATGCGGCCCTGAAGGACGGCTGTGAACGCTTTGCTCGTTACCGGGAAGACAGCAGAATCCCCTGGGAGGACTCTGAGCTTCGCTACGACCTGATCGGAAAACTCAGAAGCAAGCTGGCTTCAGTGTGCCTTTCCGCTCTTGAGCCCGACCTGGTTATCCTTGATGAGTTCCAACGATTCAAGCAGTTGCTGGACGGCGATGACGAAGCCTCCATGCTGGCGACCGCGCTCTTTGAACATCCCGACGTTCGCGTTCTCCTGCTGTCCGCAACGCCCTATAAGATGTTTACCCTCGACCAAGAGAATGTCGAGGACGACCACTATCCAGATTTCATCCGGACGCTGAATTTTCTGTTCAATGACCTCGGCAAGGTTGATGAGGTTAAAATTCTCTTGTCAGAACATCGAACGACGATCCACGCCTGCGCGAAGGGGTCGGTATGTCAACCGGGGAAAAAGGCCGAACTTGAACGAGCGCTCCTGAAGGTCATGTGTCGAACGGAGAGGGTCGCGACGACTCGTGATCACAACTCGATGATGACCGAGATTGAACGGATGGCTCCCCTTACGCCAGCGGACCTTCAGCACGCCGCGACGGTTGATGCGGTGGCAATCTGCGTTAAGGCCGGGGAGTCAATCGAATACTGGAAGTCTGCGCCCTACCTGATCAACTTCCTAAAACATTATGAGCTGCGGTATAAGATGGATGCACAGTTGAATGCTCCTTCAAATGCGCTTCGAGAGATTCTTTCTTCGGCAAATGGACAGTTGCTGACGAAAAACAAATTTGAAGGCTATCAGGCTCTCGACCCTGCCAATCCGAGGATGCGCGTACTTTTTGAAGACACGATTGATAAGGGCATGTGGCAGCTTTTATGGATGCCGCCTTCCATGCCGTATATCGAGCCTGGCGGCGCATACCAGGGCAAGGATGGCTTGACCAAGGCCCTTGTGTTTTCCTCTTGGAGTGCTGTTCCGGACGCGATTGCGTCGATCTGCTCCTACGAAGCCGAACGGAAGATGATCGCCGGAACCTCGGTTTCCCACAGCGAACTCTATGACAAGATTAAGCCATTGCTGCGGTTTGCGGTGGCCTCAAATGATAATCGCCTGACTGGTATGCCGGTTGTTGCCTGGTTGCTGCCGTCCCCAACCCTTGCCACCAAGATTGACCCGCTTGAGATTGCTCTGGGCCGTGGAAGCGGACCACTGGACGTCCAGGAGCTGAGGGACGAGGTCAAGGCTGTTTGCCGCGGTTTGGTCGAGACCCTGCCTGATGCCGGAGAAGGGACGCGAGCTGATGAGCGATGGTATTGGGCGGCTCTCATTCTTCTCGATTCCCATAATGGGTTGTTGGACTGGTGTAAGAGCCATTCGGGATGGAGATCCGCTACGCCGGACCATGAATCAGGCACCCGTTTCAAAGATCACATCGACCTGCTGGTCAGCATGGCGGAGGGCAACATTCCTCTCGGTGCTCAGCCAGATGATCTGGTCGATGTGCTTTGCGATCTGGCTCTTGCCGGTCCAGGCGTTTGTGCCTTGCGAGCACTTCGCCGTATCGGTGTCGGGCTCGATGCGGGCGATCCGAACCTTCTGTCGGCCGCAGCCAGAATCGCATCCGGCTTCCGATCTCTTTTCAATATGCCGGAGACGATTGCCATGCTGCGAGGCTCCGGCGAGGACACTTATTGGCGGTTAACACTTCAATACGGTATCGACGGCAATCTCCAATCGGTGCTCGACGAATATGTGCATGTCCTTCGAGAGTCTTTGGGTCTCCAAGAGCACTCACCGGAAGAACAGGTGGCTGGCATAGCCGAGTGCATCCAATCGGTGTTGTCACTGCGGACCGCGCAGATTCGAATCGATGAAATAAAGATGTCGGGCGACGGCTTTGCTCTTGATGATTTCAACATCCGCTGTCGTTTCGCGCTCCGGTTCGGGGATATTCGAGACGACAACAACCAGGCTCTCGTTCGCGCCGACTCGGTGCGGGATGCCTTCAACTCACCGTTTCGCCCCTTCGTTCTGGCATCGACCTCGATAGGTCAGGAGGGGTTGGACTTCCACACTTGGTGCCATGCCGTGGTCCATTGGAACCTGCCTTCCAATCCCGTTGACCTTGAACAGCGCGAAGGCCGGGTTCATCGTTATAAAGGCCATGCTGTCAGAAAGAATATTGCGGAACGGTATGGTCTGACTGCTCTCTCCGTGGCGCATGAGGGAGGCGATCCGTGGCAGACCCTTTTTCAGATCGCGGCTCAAGGCAAATCCAATGGGGATTCCGATCTCATCCCGTATTGGATCTTCGAGGATGGTTCCGCCCGGGTGGAGCGCCGCATTCCAATGCTCCCGTACAGCAAGGAGGTTGGAAAACTCAAACGGCTGAAGCAAGGGTTGGCCCTCTATCGGATGGTTTTCGGTCAACCCCGCCAGGAGGACCTGCTGTTCAGCCTTAGCCAGAACGGTAACCATGAGTCAGCGGATCTGGCCAACTGGCTGATTTCGCTTCAACCCCCGGAAACTGTTTTGAATGATGAACCAGAGAACATGAGTTCTCCAGGGAATATCTCGATTCCCCATGAGGGGCTATGAATCAACAGGCGCAGCCATCACCAAAAGAGCATCATTTCTACGTTGCGATAGCCAAGTTCCTTTTCCACTATCCGGAGCATGGCATCGCTGCTGGGGACACCGTGACCGACTGCGTTATACTCTGGACGCAAGCTTTCAATGCGAGAGGAATCGTTTTGTGGCTGTAGGAAAAATTTGGTGTGATGGGTCCTGCGGGCCAACCAATCCCGGCCCCTGTGCCTGGGGAGCGGTGATTGAGTCGCCGGATGGGGAGCGCACGGAGCATTGCGGCTTTATCCAGAAACGGGGCACCAACAATATTGCCGAACTGACGGCAGCCATCGAGTCCTTGCGCCGGATTCCCGAAGGGGCAAAAGTGATTCTTTGCTCGGATAGCCAGTACACCCTGAAGGGTTTGGGCGAATGGCTTCCCGGCTGGATCAGGAAGGGCTGGAAGACGGCTTCCGGATCGCCGGTACCTAACCAGGAACTCTGGAAACTGCTGTACCAGGAGTACCTCGCCCGCAAGGTCAGCCTGGAGTGGGTACGTGGGCACAATGGCCATCCGGAAAACGAGACGGCAGACCAGCTCGCAAACCGTGAATTGACCCTGGAATGAAGGGGGAGGGTCAGCATGTTTCCGGTTTGCCGCTGGTAGTCGCAGCAAACGTACAACCGGGGATTTGGTGCCATCATGAGAAAACGTAGCGCCAGGATAGAAGCTCTTCTGGGAGAAATGATGCCACTCGCACACGCGGTCGGTCATGTGCTGGCTCCCCCGACAGGCCGGCAATATTCTCCATACCGTCCTGCGTCTGGCCGTAGCCAAGGGACTTAATCATCTGCCCGATGATCTGCTCCAGGCCGTCATCGAGGCCTTTAGGAGATTCAATGATGGAGAACGAGCGCTATCCGGTAGATCTGGTCATCACGGCAGACGACTTTGCGAACTGCGGTTGGAAGGACGTGCTGGAACAGACCGCGCGCGAAGGTTACTCGGCCATGTGGCAGGCGCTCTCCGCTGCCGCACGGACTGCCATGGAGGACGGTCGCAAAGAGCATGGCAAGGTGCTCTGGTTATTGGCCGACGCCTGCTCGATGATGCTGATGCCGGCGAGCCACAATGAGCCATTCAAACCGTTCGCCGTTTTCCATGATCATCGTTCGGTCATCCCGGATGATCTGACCGATACAGACATCGGATTCTTTTCTGAGATCGTCGATGCAGTAGACGACATCTGGCTGAAGGCCCGCTTGGCCGATCTATGTTGGTTAAAGCAAAAGCCGAAGGTGGTAGCACATGCGCTGACGGCCATCGACACCTACCGAGCCATTCCACTGGACGCGGAAACGTGGGTACGTGGTGGCCGAGAGTGCTGGGAGCGTGCAGTCAGCTTGGCGCGGATGTTGAGAGCCGGCGCCGGAGATCGGTTGCAGCAGTTGGAGGCTGCGATCCTCGAGGCCTTCAATGCCGCGACGCGCAAAGATGGCTTCCTCGGGCTTTGGCTTGCTGATCTATTGAAAACGAACGATATGGCGAGAGAACGTCGAACCAACGTCGCCAAGCGCCTGGAGTCCCTGGCCCAGGAGTTTGATGGCGAGGGTGATCTACACCGTGCGCGTGAGTATTTCTCGGCAGCTTCCGATTGGTACAAGGGCTCGGCGGACGAGGCGAAGGCGGCCGAAATGACCGTTGCCGTTGCCGAGGGATGGGAGAAAGAAGCCATCGCCCGGACTTCATCAAGCGCCCCGAACCACATGGTTGCGGCGAGCTTCTATGAGAACGCCATCCAGACCTATCGGACGGTTCCAAGGGCGCAACGGGTCGCATACCGAGTCGACGAGCGAATCGCCGAGCTGCGGACACACCTCAATGCCGCAGGCGAGAAAGCGTTGGACGAGATGGGTGTGATCAGTACACCAGGTATCGACATCTCCAAACTCGTGGACAACGCGCGCAAGGCTGTCAGCGGTAAATCGCCGGTCGATGCCTTGAAAGCATTCGCCAACCTGCACCGAGGCGCGAGGGTGGATGAGCTGCGCAAGAATGCCCGCGATCGGATGCGGAAGTTCCCCTTGCAATCCCTGTTCGCCGCGACGGTCATGAGCCCGGATGGACGAGTAATCGCTAAACGTCCCGCCATGAGTCTCGGCGGCGAATCGACGGACTCCGACGAGATCGCCATCCGGGCCGAAATGGTTCGAGACTACGGAATCCTCGTCAGCATCGTCGTGCAGGGAGACGTTTGGCCCGCCCTTGAGACGATGCTTCTGGAGCATCGCTTGCGCGAGGTGGACTTCGTTGGTCTGGCGCGTCAGTCTCCCATCGTTCCGAAAGGGCGAGAGGGACTCTTTGGCAAGGCGCTATTCCATGGCTATGAACGAGATTTCGTTTCTGCGCTGCATCTGCTCATCCCGCAGATCGAGCACATGGTGCGCTTTCACCTTAAACAGGCTGGTGCGAAGACGACGAATCTGGACAAGGACGGTATCGAGAACGAGAACGGGCTAAGCACCTTGATGGATCTGCCGGAAGTGGAAAACGTTTTCGGAAAAGACCTGGCATTCGAGCTGAAGACGCTTTTCTGCGATGCGTTTGGACCGAACCTGCGTAACGAGCTCGCTCACGGTCTGATCGACGAGGATGCTTGCCATTCACCGTTTGCCATTTATGCGTGGTGGTTAGGGCTACGGCTCGTCTTCAACACCTGGTACAACGCTGCATACAAAGATGACGGTATGGTCAGAACGGAAGAAGCCGATGCCTGACGAGAATAAGTTACGAACCCCCAATGCCTGGATCGCCATCGACCACGGCCTCGGCACCTATCGCAGGCTAGCGGTCTACACGTTGGTGTCGAAAGGTGACCGATCCCAGTACCAGGTCGTCGCCGAGGACGACTGGGTGCTGGTGCTCGACGCCGCCGGGACGGTGGTGCGTGCTGGGCGTGTGCTGCGCATCCGATCCGACCTCGAGACGACCACGATCTTCTTCGACCGTGTGTGCGCTGCCGGTGCGCCGGTACCGGCGGCGAGCCTGTCGCTGACGCCCCCTTCCTCTGGCGGCGTCGGGCGTATCTCGTGGGAGACCTTCGTCTCGGCTTTGTCCAAGGCGTTCGGCCACACCGTCGCGACCGTGCCGGTGATCGAAGACCGAGCCGACGTTTGCGAACTGCTGCAACTGGCCGTGGTGGACGACCTGCTCGGACCTGCCGGCGGTCCGCACGAACGCATCGTGGACATGAGCGTGCGCGACCGCTATCTGGTCGGGAAGTTGGCTCCGCGCGAAGCGGCTCGGGGTGGCATCGAGGGTGTGGAGGGACCGCTGGCGGAGGAGGAAGTCGAGGAACCCAGCGACCCGATCGTGCCTGGCCAGCACGAGCCGGGTGCCGAGTTCGGGACGGCGACCGGGCGGGTGGAACCCGAATCGGATGCCTCTGACGAAATCGACGCCGCGAGCAATCAATCGCTGGTGCCCAGCAGCTTCGGCATGACCTTCTGCGTCGACGGCGACGTCGAGCGCAGCGAAATCGAGGCACGTTGGGGACGGTACGAGCGCGTGCCCAACGACGAGCACGAGTTGACGCGCCCGAATGGGCAGAAGGTCAAGGTCTGGCAGCGCATCCCCTGTGGCGGGAGGCTGGTGCTACCCCTCACAGAAGGCGCGATCTCTCATCAGGCGCCCGACCCGAATCATCCAGCCGTCCGGATCCAGGGTTCCGTCCGCGCCAGGAACGCCAAGGGTGATCGCTTGGTGACCCTGTTCCTGGTCAACGCGCAGGAGGAACCGGACACCAACCGTGATACGGCTTGGCTGTTCCAGCCCGAGTTGATCGTGCGAGCGGAGCCGCAGGCCACCCAGCGCGCCATCTTCCGCCGCCGTCCGGTGCTGGACGCGGACGGGATGGATCCCGAGCGCGAATCGCTGGAGATGATCTACCGTGTGGCCTACGACGTCTCGACCATCGTGAAGGCATTGAACGATGCGAGCACGCGGGGGGTGGACATCTCGATGCTCCTTGAGTCGTCACAGGATCACGGGGGCAGCATCACCTTCGACGTGATCGGTAAGATGATGACACTGATCCCCTCCGTGAAGCTCTACGCCTGGCATGAGCGAGCAACCCCGTTCCATGATGGGCGGGTCCACGCCAAGGTCGCTGTCGCGGACGGCGACGTGTGTTTCATCACCAGCGCCAACCTGACCGGCCATGCCATGGACCGGAACATGGAGGCCGGTGTGCTCCTCACGGGCGGGCATATTCCCAAGTTGCTGCACGACCACTTGCAGGCTTTGGTAGACACGAAGACGATTTCACCCGTTTGAATTTGACTTGCTTCAGAATAGGGAGTGGCAGATAGGATGCTGAACGGAACGCAAGATAAAGAAGGGGGTAACGTGCAGGCATCCTGCGCAATATCAACGCGTTGGCAACGCTCCTCGCTGGATCAAAGCACTGACCAAGTTCGGCTTCATCACCTCCGCCACCACCGG
>JAJYPA010000095.1 GCA_021795795.1 Pseudomonadota bacterium
TGCCGATCAGGGTTTGAATGGCAGCAGCTCGCTTACCCGCCCGTTCACTACCGGCGAATAACCAGTTCTTCTTGCCTAGGGCAATCGGACGAATGGCATTTTCTATCGGGTTGTTGTCGATCGGTAGATGACCGGTTGGGGCGTAGCGGATCAATGCCGGCCAGCGCTTCTTGGTATAGTCAATGGCCTTGGCCAGGGCACCATTGTTGGCCACACCTGGCCTAAGCCGAGTGAGCCACCGGTGCATGTCCTGCAACTGCGGCAGGCTGTGTAGGGCACGATGCTCGGCTCTGGCTTCGGTGTTCATGTCACGCGCCTGCTCTTCGCAGAGGTACAGCTTGGCAATCCGTGCCAGTGCCTCGTGCGCAACCGGATGATTGCCCGCCTTGTGCAGATCAAAGAACTTGCGCCGTGCATGGGCCCAGCAGCCAAGCTCGGTCACGCCCGCACGGAACAGGGCTTTGTACCCGCTGTAGTCATCGACCATCAAGGTGCCTTGTCCATTGGTTGGTCCATTGGTTGGCCAGTGCTGAAGAAACTCGGCGGCATGCTGTCCGCTGCGGCCGGTTTGATAGTCGAACACCACAATCGGCGGTTCCGCATCAAGACTATTGCTGCGATAGGCCCACAGGTAGGCTCGTCTGTTTTTTCCAGCCAAGGATTGCAGGGCCTACCCCGACGTGGCCGATCCATTCACTCATCGTGCTGCGTGAGAGATTAACCGCACTACGCCGGGCAATCTGTTCCAGCCAATAGAGCGGCAGATGATCGATATATTTGCTGACCGCCACCCAGGCCAACAGGCCGGGGTTCATACACACTGGCAATCGATGCAGCGGGTTGCTGGCACAGGTCAATCAGTTGAGCCTTGAATTCAGCAGGATGGTAGCGCTGTTGGCGAGCAGATGGTGTCAGGTTCATAGAAGTGTCCACTAAAAAACGGGTGGATACTTTGTACCTTTCTCAATACCCGTCACAACAGGTGGAACGGCCGGACGCACTCGTCTCCATGTACTGGCGCCAATGAAAGTTAACCCAGCGTTCCCATGTCATTCCCCTGTTCTTCGGGGAAGCGACTGTTTCGTTTGCGACAAAAGAACAGTCTCCCTTCGGGATTTTCGTCGTGTTCTTTACAAAATCTGCTTCACTCCATTGCAAAGTGCTGATTAAAAGGCGTTATTGAGATTGGCATCCCTTTTGCTTTTATGAAACTGCGGTCAGCTTCGTTGGAGCAATCTGATACATCCATGGGGCGCGTGTAACCCGATCGTTATTTGAATAACCACGTGGAGGAATACGCCCATGTCATCCCCAATCATTCCCCTCTCCGGCGTTGTTCGCCCAGGAGGAATCATCCGACTGGAAGACGTGCTTCAGCAGATGGCTGAGCACAAAGGTTGTGGCACGAGCAGCGAAGGCGGCAAGGCAAGCTGTGGCAGTAGCGCCGGTCCGGCGGACATGTCTCCGGAAATCTGGGAGAAGGTCAAGAACCATCCCTGCTACAGCGAAGAAGCACACCATCACTATGCGCGGATGCATGTCGCCGTCGCGCCAGCGTGCAACATTCAATGCAATTACTGTAACCGTAAATACGATTGCGCCAATGAAAGCCGCCCCGGTGTGGTCAGTGAGAAACTGACTCCGGAGCAGGCGGCGAAAAAGGTACTCGCGGTTGCCTCCACTATCCCGCAGATGACGGTGTTGGGTATTGCAGGCCCCGGCGACCCCTTGGCCAATCCGGAGAAGACGTTCAAGACCTTCGAACTGATTTCGAAGACAGCACCGGACATTAAGCTATGCCTGTCCACGAATGGTCTGACCCTGCCGGATCACGTGGACACGATCAAGCGCTTCAATGTCGATCACGTCACGATCACCATCAATATGGTCGATCCGGACGTCGGCGCGAAGATCTATCCGTGGATCTACTACAAGAACAAGCGCTACAAGGGACGCGAGGCGGCAGAAATTCTGACCCAGCGCCAATTGCAGGGTCTGGAGATGCTCACCGAGCGGGGCATTCTGTGCAAGGTCAACTCGGTCATGATCCCTGGTATCAACGATCAGCATCTGGTCGAAGTCAACCGGGCCGTGAAGAGCCGGGGCGCCTTCCTGCACAACATCATGCCGCTGATTTCGGCACCCGAGCACGGCACCGTCTTTGGTCTGACCGGCCAGCGCGGTCCGACCGCGCAGGAGCTCAAGGCATTGCAGGATAGCTGCGAAGGCGAGATGAACATGATGCGTCATTGCCGTCAGTGCCGGGCCGATGCGGTCGGCCTGCTGGGCGAGGATCGTTCATCCGAGTTCACGACCGAAAACGTCATGGCGATGGAGGTTGAGTATGACCTCGAATCCCGCCAGGCCTACCAGGCAGTGGTCGAGCAGGAACGTCAGGCCAAGGCGCAGGCCAAGCAGGCGGAGATGGCGACTCTGGCAGGCGATCAATCCGACATCAAGATCCTCGTGGCCGTGGCGACTAAGGGCAGCGGTCGGATCAACGAGCACTTCGGCCATGCCACCGAGTTCCAAATCTACGAAGCCAGTACGGCTGGCGCAAAATTCGTCGGCCATCGTCGGGTGGATCTGTACTGCCAGGGCGGTTATGGCGAGGAAGAAGCGCTGGAAAACTCAGTCATCCGCGCGATCAACGATTGCACGGCGGTGTTCGTCGCCAAGATCGGCGGCTGCCCTAAGGCTGAACTGGAAGCGGCGGGAATCGATGCGGTGGACAAGTATGCCTTCGAGTATATCGACCAGTCCGTGATCGCTTACTTCCGCGAGTATCTGGAAAAAGTGCGCGAGGGCTCGGTGGTTCATGGCCAACGGGGTGATGCCGAAATTCGTCAGGGAGCCTATGTGGCGGCCTGACCATAACGGGGGCATCGTCGCTCCCTCATTGACTACAGGAGATTGATCATGGCTTACAAAATCGTAGCTTCACAATGCACCGGGTGTTCAGCCTGTGAACCGGAATGCCCTAACGGCGCCATCTTCGAGAAAAACGGGATCTTTTTCATCAAGCCGGAAAAGTGCACGGAGTGCATTAACTACTTCGACGAACCGCAGTGCGTGGCCGTTTGTCCGGTCGACGACACCTGCATCATCGATAAAAGCTATCCGCGTTACAGCGCCTAGGAGCTGCCATGGATCTTACCTTTACACCCAAGGCCGAGCGCTTCATTCAACGCATGATCGCCTTCAATGGCGGCAATAGTGCCAGCGGGTTTCGTCTGGCCGTGGCTCCGGGCGGTTGTTCCGGAATGTCCTATGACTTCAGTGTTGTCGATGCGCCTGAAGCCGAGGACATGGCCATTGAACGCAATGGCATCAAGGTGTTTCTGGCGAAGAACAGTGTGCCTTTGCTCGATGGACTGGTCGTGGATTGCGAGGACAGCCTCATGAATACCGGGCTGGTGTTCATCAATCCGAATGCGGCCGAAAGTTGTGGCTGTGGCACGTCGTTTACGCCGAAAGCGTAGACGTGTAGGCGATCGGCAAGCACTGTTCTTGTAGCAGAAGGAGTACAGCGATGAATCTGATTGAAGATGATCTCTGGCTGAACCGCGACTACTACGGTGGTCAGATACCGGCCGCAGCAGAGCGTGAATTGCACCTGGCGGCACGGGCCTATCTCGACGATAGCCGGGCGGAAAGGCATTTACTGCGTGCGCTGGAAATTGCGCCGGAAGAGATCCTCGTTCATCTGGGTCTGTACAAGTTCTACTTCTACAAGGGGCGTTTGGGCGAGGCCTTCGATGTGGCCCAGAACTGCCTGCGGATGTCGGCCGATGGGCTGGGACTCACATCGGATTGGCGCGGTGTATCACCGGGTGACGCCCCATTCGACAGCTTTGACGATGTCCGGGCTCGGTTCTATCTGTTTGTACTCAAAGCATACGGCTATCTGCAATTGCGGTTGGGCCAGTATGAAGATGGACGCTCCGTCCTGCACAAGATTACCGAGCTGGACCCCGGCGACAAGATCCAGGTGAAGCCCTTGCTGGATGTGTTCGACCGGCCTGACGACTATGCGGATGACGACGATGAGTGACCCGGATCAAGCCATCGATTGGCAAGGGCAGACATTCGACTGTGCAGGGTGTCCGGACGATGCCAAACCCGTCGGTCGGTGTGCCCTGATGGAGGCCTGTGTGCGTGATCGGTATGCCAAGCGGGTCGAGCGGTTTTTCAACTGGAATCCAGAGTTAGCCAACGATTATCTCGATCATCCGTATTTCGAGGTGAGGGCCTGTGCCGCACGCAAAGCGGATGTATTCCATCTGCGGGCCTTGATTGACGATCCGGACGAAACGGTGCGCTGGGTGGCTGTGCAGCGGCTGCCGCACAACTATCTGCTGCGGATGATCCACGATCCGCATCGCGAGGTGCGGATTCGTGTGGCGACGCAGCTCGATGAGCAGGAGCTGGCAACCATGATTTTCGACCCGGACTACTACGTGCGGTTGATCGTGGCGCGCCATTTGCCGGAGCACAAACTGCCGCTGATGATCGGTG
The DNA here is from genome assembly GCA_021795795.1 of Pseudomonadota bacterium. The sequence goes on from JAJYPA010000095.1 coordinate 4,519, forward strand.
ACGAGGATGCCGAGGTGCGGCGCACGGTGGCACGGCGGATTGCCCGCGAATGGCTGGGCAGGATGTTGCTGGATAACGACCCGATCGTCCGCATGGAAGTCGTGCGGCGATTACCGGATTCGGCGCTGCTGTCTTTGGTGCGTGATCCCGATTGGCGAATACGCTACGAGGTCGCCGCCCGCGGAAGTCCGGAGGTTCTTGCTTTGTTGTTGGAAGACAAGGACTCGGAGGTTCGCCGACACGCACGGGAGCGCCTAGATGAACGGAGGCCGCAGCACAAGATTGATTTGATGGGGAGGGACGGACATGGCAATGAGTCGTGACAGTACGGTGGTGGAGCTGGGCGATGAGCCGAAGTTCAACTACGGCGACAAGGTGCGCTCACTCAAGCACGTCCGCAATGACGGTACCTTCAATGGCAAGGATATCGGCGACGTGCTGGTTCGTAAAGGGGATGTCGGCTACGTCGCCAATATCGGTACCTTCCTGCAACAGTTTTTCATCTACGGCGTCGATTTCTATGAGCACGGCTACATGGTCGGCATGAAAGGGCGCGAGATTGAACTGGTGACTCCGGAGAATTCCTCTTCCGCGAGCACCACCACGATGGAGGATGAAACATGAATGATTTACGCCAACCTCGTTTCGATTGGGGGCTGCGGGTTCTGGCCCGCGCCGATCTTTTTAATGACGGTTCCTACCCCGACCTGACCACCGAAGAACTGCTGGTTCCCAAGGACGCGTTCGGCGAGATCGTGCGCATAGGCTATATCGAGGAAAGCCAGGATCCACTGTATCTGGTCGAATTCGACAACGGCCGGGTCGTCGGTTGTCTGGAAGAGGAGATTGTGCCGGTGCTTGAGGGCATCGTGCCGGTCGTTGAGGGGCTCGCGCATGAGTGAGCCGGCCTACTTCGACAACAACGCAACCACTGCCCTGGCGCCCGAAGTGCTTGAGGCGATGATGCCTTATTTATCGACGCTGTATGCCAATCCTTCCAGTGCGTCCCGCCTGGGCGCGCAGGTGAAGGATGCGGTCAGCGAGGCACGGGCGTCGGTGGCGGGTCTTTTGGGTTGTCGAACTTCCGAGCTGGTGTTTACCAGCGGGGCAACCGAGAGTAATCACATGGCGATTCTGGGCGCACTTGCCCTGGCGCCTGAAAAACGGCATCTGATCACCAGCAATGTCGAGCATCCCTCGATCATGCTGTTGTGCCGTGATCTGGAACTGACTGGTATTGAGGTGACCTATCTGCCGGTGGATACGGATGGCCGGATTGATCTGGGGCAACTGACCGAGTCGATTCGACCGGATACTGCGCTGATTTCCCTGATGTGGGCAAATAATGAAACCGGCGTGCTCTTTCCCATTGAAGAAGCTGCCGCGATCGCCAAATTCCGCCGCGTGCTGTTCCACACCGATGCCACTCAGGCCGTGGGCAAGGTGCGTCTTAACATGCTGGAATCGGCTGTGGATCTGCTTTCCTGCTCGGGTCACAAACTGCATGGCCCAAAGGGCATTGGTGCACTGATCCTGCGCAAGGGCGTGGCGCTGCCGCCGTTGATCTACGGTCATCAGGAGCGCGGGCGTCGTGGCGGTACGGAAAACGTGCCCGCCATCATCGGTTTTGGCGCCGCAGCCCGGCTGTTCGGTGATCTGGATGCACAAATCGCTTACCTCAACGGACTGCGCAACCAGCTGGAGCAGGGCGTTCTGGCGCTGGTGCCCGAAGCGATCGTCCATGGTCTGGCTGCCGAGCGCCTGCCGAATACCAGCAATATCGCCTTCAACATGATCGAAAGCGAAGAGTTGCTGCACCGTCTGGAACAGCAGGGCATTACGGCTGCCACGGGCGCTGCCTGCGCGGCAGGCGGATCTCGACCTTCTCATGTTCTAAGTGCCATGAGCCTCCGCCGTGAGGCCATTGTTTCGTCACTAAGATTTTCACTGAGCCGTTACAACCGGCGCGAAGAGGTGGCCCAATTGCTGGTCGTATTGCAGGGTCTGATTCAGGCAGGCAAAGCCAGCACAACAACCGATTCAGCTCTCGTTTCTTGCGCCCATTAACCCATAAGGAATGCCCATGAAGGTCATGATTCGCAAAGACAGTACCGGAGCCATCACGGCCTATGTGCCCAAGAAAGATCTGGAAGAAAAGATCACCCAGATGGACAACCCGGATATGTGGGGCGCGGCCGTCACGCTGGGCAACGGGTGGCGGTTGGAATTACCGCAGATGCCGGTGGATACGCGTCTGCCGATCACCGTCGAAGCCCGAAAACTGGAGGAATAAGCCATGGCCATCGATGTAGCGACATTGAACAAGCTGATCGAGCAGGGACAGAAGCTCTGTGTAGCCGAGAGTAATGTTCTGACATCGTTGCGCCCCCTTTTCCCTGGCTTGATGATCACTCAGTGTCCGTCATCCGATGTGACCGAGACGCCATTCCAGGCTGGGGATTTTTTCGATCTGCATCTGGTGGATAGCCGAAACCACTGCTGGGCGTTGACCGGTCAGCCTGAGGCAGCGACGGCCGTGCTGTTGGCCATGCACGTGAAAGCGTCATGAGCACGCCATCAATTGTGCTTTCCGATCCGGATATCGGCCGAGCCGAACTCGAAGAAATCGAGGCGATTCTCCGATCTGAACAGATCAGTGCCGGGAATAAGGTCGAGGCCTTCGAATCGGCCTTCGGATCGTATATAGGCAGGCGGTACGCCATTGCAGTAGCGAGCCCCACGCTGGCACTGCTGCTTTGCCTGCAAGCCTATGACCTTCAGCCAGATGATGAAGTCATTCTCTCGCCCTACAGCTGGTGGCAGATCGGTCATGCACTGTCTTGGTATGGCGTAAAGCCTGTCTTTGCCGATATTGACTACTACTCGGGCACGTTGTCGATCAAGAGCACCGAAGCGCTGATGACGCCGAAGACCCGCGCGATCATGGCGGGAAATACCAAGGGGCATCCCGCGGCTTGGGTTGCCCTGCGTGAGCTCGCCAATGCGGCTGGTGCCATTTTGCTGGAAGACTCGACCGAGGCGATCGGTTCCCGTTATCAGGACAAACTGGTCGGCTCCTTCGGCGATTGTTCGATCTTCGGATTCGCCCAACCCGGACCATTGCTCTGTGGCGAGGGGGCGATGATCGTGACCGACGACATGGATATCGCCAGTCGGCTCAAGCAGTATCGTGCCCGAAGCCTGACCGATCGCGCTTCTGTCTCGGCGGCCACGCGCCCTCCGTTGCAGGCGGAAATGAGCAATCTGCAGGCTGGCTTGGGGCTGATGCAGCTCTCCCGGCTCGATGGAATTCTGGTGCGACGTCAGCAGATTGAGGAACTCTATTTCGAACACATGAAGTCTTTCGAGGGAATCAAGGACCCGTATCGCGGGCCGGACGCCACCGAGGTGCATTGGTTTATTTACGAGGTGCATCTGGGTACCCGTTTCAGCCGAAGCAGCCGGGATGCCATCGTGAACGATCTGCGCACGCACGGCATTGAAGCGGCGGCCTACAGCCACCCTATGCACATGCAATCGTACTACCGGGAGCGCGGTGCGGCTCGATGTCCTACCGCTGAGCGGGTATCGGACCGAACCCTGGTTCTACCGTTTCACCCCCGACTGGATGAGGAGGAAATCGCTTTCATTATTGAAACCCTGAAAGATGCGTCCATCAACATCGGCGCAGGCGCCGCCATTTATCTTTAAGGAAGCTCTGAACAACGCCATCCTGGCGTTTTCAGAGGTCGGCAAGCAAAAAATGTGATTTTTGCTTGCCTCCATTTTCAATGACACACGTCATTAAAAATGTTGGGGCAACCCTGCCTCAAACGGAGCATCTGAGTTAATAAGAGGCTCCTTAACAGACTGATTATCAGAGCTTAGGAGGATTTCAATGTCTGTCGTGACTATTTTACCGAGTAACAAGACCGTCACCGTAGCAGCGGGTACTCGTCTGATCGATGCCATTCTGGCCGCCGGCGAATCCATTGCACAGAAGTGCGAAGGCAAGGGCGAATGTGATAGCTGCCATGTCTTCGTACACGACGGGCGCAAGTCGCTTTCCAAGGCTCAGCGCAAAGAAAACGAGCAGCTCGATCAGATCGTTGGTGTCGGCAGCAAGTCACGTCTGGCCTGCCAGGCCTTTCTGGGTGACGAGGATGTCACTGTCGAATTACTGGGATTCGCGTCGGGGCTGTGAGCTTCGATGAACCCGCGATCTTGTGGGTGATCGTTGTTGGCCATCACCGTCCCCTGAATGTCGGTGGAATGGTTGGACATTCCATGTGCGCCGTCGAAACAAGTCGGGCACAGACCCTTATGGGCACCGCGAAAGGTTTTTCGAGGTGCCCATTTGGGATATCAATCTTGGACATCAGTCTCGGATCAAACACGCTGGAGATGAATCATGCAAAACAATCTGACTTATATACGCGAAGGTATCGCTTCGGGCAAGATCATTCCCTATCTTGGTTCCGGCGTTCTCGCAGCCAGCGGTGCCGCGGTACCCAGCGACCTGCCCACGCTAGCTCAGGCCTTGAGCAGCCGCGTTTCGGTTCCGCACAAGATCCGGAACAATTTCACGGCGGCCGCGCAATACATCGAGAACTTCAAGCATCGCAAAACGCTCAAGACCATCATCACCGAGTTGTTCACGGTGCACACGCCAACGCCTGCACTGATGCAGTCGCTGGCGGATCTGCACCTGCCGCTGATCGTGAACCTCTGGTACGACAACACGATGGCCAGGGCGCTGAGTGGTCAGGCGGCCGAACCAAATGATTGGGGTCGCATCCAGGGATTGAGCCAGTCCGAGCATTACGGTCAGTGGTTCGGTTTTTACCGGCCGGATGGCAGTTCGGCGGAACCGCAGGAAGTCGACCAGTGGAAGACCATCCTGTATGAGCCTTGGGGTTCGGTCGAGCCTGATACGAATTTCCTGGTGTCCGATTCCGACTTCGTGGAAGTGCTGACCGAAATCGATATTCAGACTCCGATTCCCGAAGTCATTCAGAATCTGCGTCGAGGCAAGGAATTCCTATTCATCGGCTGCCGTTTCAATGACCAACTGCAGCGGACCTTCGCCCGGCAGATCATGAAGCGCTCGTCCGATCATCATTGGGCGGTGATCGATGGCCCACTGAGTCGCAATGAGGAGCGATTTCTGGAGGAACAGGGCATCCAGCGACTGGATATACCACTGGCCGATGTGCTTACTGGTGCGTTGATGGGGCTGGCGGCGGAGTCAATGGCTTGATCAGAGGCATCCGTTCACGGTAACGAAGCCGTTCGAGGTCAAACGAATCGGCTTGTTAACAGCCGTTGGCGTAGGCGCGAATCACCGATGCGCCAACCGAATCATCAGGATCGAGTCGTTCGATCTGCGTCAACATGTCGCGACAGATGTCGACTTTCCCTTGCCGCAGACGGATGAAGCTGAGTGCCTTCAGTGTAAATAGATAAAAGTGTGCCGGGCTTTGGGTGTCGCTCCAGTCGGCAGCACCTGGCGTCAGCTTCTGCCAGGGCGCTGGGAAACGGCCCAGCCTGGCGCTGACAGCCAGTGCCAGCTCGGCAACATTGGCAGCTTCGTCCAGACGGGATTGCCGAAATAGCAGTTTGTAGAGGGCAAAATAGGCCGAGAGCTGATCAGGATTGACTGCAAGGCTATCCCTCAACATCTGCTCCACATGCTCCAAATCAACGCCATCGATCGTGGGTTCCGCACTCTGGACTCGTCTGGCCTGTGTAATGCTGCGTGTTGCGGCATGCAGTTTATCTTCGTGCTGAAAGTCAAACATCGTTGGGCCATACCTCGGGTTCTGCAAACAGACGTTTCACGGGCTTGCCACCGAGGAGATGCTCTTCGACGATCACCGCAATATCGCTGACCCTGACGCCGGTGTACATGATGCCTTCCGGGTAGACCAATACGCTGGGTCCGGCATGGCAGGGGCCGATACAACCACAGTTGGTCAGCAGGAATCTGCCCCACAGTTTTTGGGCCTCGAATGCCTGTTGAAAGCCCTGAAAGAGGGCCAGTGAAGCCTTCTCACCGCAGGAACCCCGTGGGTGTCCCTCGGGGCGGGACTGTACGCAGACAAACACATGCCGTTCTGGTTTGCTCACGATACCGTTCCTCTTTTAGCCGAATTTGAAGAGGATACCGTGTCCACCGCGTGGATAGGCCCAGTCCACATTGTGGTGTTCTGAGCAGATGATGCGGCAGGTACCACATTCCAGACAGCCATCTGTATTGACTTCGACACCGCCAGATTCGGTTGCGCTGTAGCACGCAGCCGGGCAGGCGAAGGTACAGGCCTGAACCGCGCAGGAGTCAGCGCAGACCGATGGATTGGTAATCTCGATATGCGGGCGGCCTTCGTCGACCCGATAGCGATTCTGAAACAGTTTTTCTTCGATCTTGATCATCTCGTTGCTCTCCACATGCGGAAGGCGTCACCCATGAGTCCCCATAGGGTTCGCCGTTGTACAAAACTCTTGCGTATCATCTTTTCTTTACTGTGCTTGTCTTCGCCGTCCACGGTGAGCATGGTGTGGGCCGCGCGGTTAAGCAGTTCGGGATATACCGAGAAAAAATGCGGGTTATTGTGCAGAATGCCCGGCAGCTCACGGTATTTGTGCAGATCCTTCATCACGAAACTTTCATCCATGGCATCCTTGTAACGGATCAGGTTCGCCGCCGTGCAGGGCTTGTTCGCCTGCTTCAGGGCGATCACGGTTTCCGCTGCCAGTCGCCCGCTGGTCATGGCCAGGTTGGAACCTTCGCGGTGGACCGCATTGACGAGCCCGGCACTGTCCCCGACCAACATCCAGCCATCGCCATACATCTGCGGAACGGCCTTGTAGCCGCCTTCTGGAATCAAATGTGCGGCGTATTCCTTCATCTCGCCGCCTTCGATTAGGGGCGCGATGGCGGGATGATTCTTGAGCTCTTCCAGCAGGGTATAGGGTGCGACATTGCCTTTCTTGAAATCGGAAACCATGCAGCCGATGCCCAGCGTGATAGATTCGCGGTTGGTGTAGAGGAAAGCCGTGCCGACCATGCCGTGGGTCACCGAGCCGAAAATCTCGATCACGACCCCTTCTTCGCCTTTGATATTGAAGCGGCTTTCCACGACCTCTTCCGGTAGGAAGTGGATTTCCTTGACCGCCAGGGCCACGTTCTTCGGTTCGATTTCCTTGTGGAAACCGGCCTTGGTGGCCAGCAGGGAATTCACGCCATCGGCCAGGATCACCACATCGGCGTAGATGTCGCCGCCTTCGCGGTCGGTCCGCACCCCGATGACCTTCTCACCGTCCCGGATCAGTTCCGTCACGGTGGTCTCGCAGATCACCAGCCCGCCGGCTTCCTTTACCTTGCCAGAGAACCACTTATCGAACGGCGCGCGCAAGATGGTGTAACGGTTGGGGCGTTCGCTATTGAACTCGTCCGAACGGTAGTTGCTGCCGATAAAGGAGCGGTCGTCCAGTATCCACATGCGCTGTTCGATGATGTGTCGTTCGAGCGGGGCATCATCGCGGAAGTCCGGAATGATGCGTTCGAGGGCATCTGCATAGAGGATCGCGCCCTGGACGTTCTTGGTGCCGGGGGTTTCCCCGCGCTCCAGTTGCAGGATATTCAGTCCTGCCTTGGCAAGTGTGTAGGCCGCGGCATTGCCTGCCGGTCCAGCACCCACGATGATCGCGTCAAATTTTTCGGCCATGTCAAAGACTCCTGAGTGTTAGCCGGCCCGACGATCCACAGCCAGTCGGCTGCGGAATGCTTCGGTCAGGGCGGGGAGGATTTTTAGGGCATCGCCGACGATGCCGTAGGTCGCAAAGTCGAAGATGGGGGCGTTGGGGTCGTTGTTAATGGCGATGATCACATCAGCCCCCTCCATACCAACCCGGTGCTGAATGGCGCCGGAAATACCTGCCGCGATATAAAGGTTCGGGCGAACAGTCTTGCCGGACTGGCCGATCTGCCGATCTGCCGTCAGCCAGCCGGCATGCGTCACGGGACGCGAGCCGCCGACTTCGGCACCGAGCACTTCGGCCAGATCCCAGATCAACTGAAAGTTCTCGGCCTTGCCCATGCCCCGGCCACCGGCCACGATTAAATTGGCGTAGGCCAGTTGGGCTTTTTCCTGATCCTGATCGGGAATGAACGACAGCACCTTGGCGATGATGTCTGCCTCGTTCATGCCCAGCGTATCGGTCACCAGACGGCCGGTACGACCCGGTTGTGCTTCCGGCATGGACATCACACGCGGGCGAACCGTCGCCATCTGGGGGCGGTAATTAAGGGTCTGGATCGTGCAGAGCAGGCTGCCACCGAACGTGGGGCGGGTGGCCAGCAGGCCGCGGTTGTCCGGGTCGATGGCGAGTTCGGTGCAGTCGGCGGTGAGGCCGGTCAGCAGGGTGGTGGCAACACTGCCCGCAAGATCACGTCCCAGGGTCGTCGCGCCCAGCAGCAGAATTTCCGGCTGGTATTTGTTGACCAGATCCGTCATCGCCTTGGTGTAGGGTTCGTTCCGGTAATCTGTAAGAATGGCGTCAGCTACCATATAGGCGACGTCGGCGCCGTAGGTGAAAGCCGTCTCTGCCGCCGTCGTGGTTTGTTTCAGATCGCCACCCAGCACGATGGCACCGAGTTCGACGCCGAGGACGTCTGCCAGTTTGCGGCCTTCACCCATCAATTCCCAGGAAACCGGGTGAACCTGACCACGCTCCATTTCGACGAATACCCAGATGCCTTTGTACGCGGCCAGTCGGGGATCCAGTTCCAGTCGCTTTTTGCCTTTGGGCGCTGCTGGCGTTGGTGTGTTCTCGCTCATTATCGGACTCCTTCGTTCAGTTAACCGGCTATCAGGCCGAGTTCATTCGCAAGCCGGGGATGCTGACTCGTCAGCACATCGAGCAGGGCGGCTGCCTTGGCTTGCGGGGTGTCGCCATCGGCACCGATCATCTGTGCTTTCACGGCTTTTGGCTTCGGTGCGAATACCTTGCTGACGACGGTGGGTGAACCTTTCAGGCCGATCTTGCTGACATCCTCGATACCGGCTCGATCCTTGTTCCACTGAGGCACAGCGAAACGGGCCGAACGGAACATATCGTCCATGCTGGCGAACCGGATTTTGTTGGTGCCTTCCAGCATGGTGATCAGCGCGGGCAACCGGGTCTTGATGACCTGAACACCCCCTTCTGAGCGGCGCTGGACCGTGATGGTCTGCTGTTCGAGATCAATCTCATCGACGGTGGACACATAGGTGAGGAGCTGTAAGCCGAGACGCTTAGCGATGCCGGGTCCAACCTGCGCGGTGTCGCCGTCGATCGTCTGCTTGCCGGTGAAGACGAGATCCACAGGCGTTGCTTCGCCGATCTTGCGGATCGCCTGGGCCAGTGCGAACGACGTGGCCAGCGTATCGGCCCCGGCAAAGGCTCGGTCTGTGAGCAGCACGACATCGTCGACACCGTAGGCAATCGCCTTGCGTAACGCATCCTCTGCCTGCGGTGGGCCCATGGTCAGGACGGTCACGCGTCCACCCATCTTGTCCTTCAGGTGCAAGGCTTCTTCGATGGCATACAGGTCGAAAGGATTGATGATCGCAGGCACCCCTTGACGCATGATGGTGTTGGTAACGGGATGAACCCGGATCTGCGCACTATCTGGAACCTGCTTGATGCAAACGACAATATGCATGGTGTCTCCTTGGCCCTGTCGGGGATTGCTTCGCTTTCTTGGTCATACTGCAAACTTCGGGCCAAGTGATTCTATTTGCACAACTTGTTGTAAATTAATGATTAATATTGGCGCTTCATTGGCTTATGAGGTCGATTGTCATGTCGCCTTTCCGACAAAGTGGGGTGTTATGTTCATAGTCGAACCAAAAATTTCGGGGCTTCACCGGTGCGGATTTGGATTTCTCTCCAATCAATTCCCCCGACCTTGGAAAGAGGGCAAAGGATGGCAGCTTTTGTCGATGGTCATTTCAAGATCGGTGCGTCGTAAACCGGGCATATCGCGGTGACCATGACGCGATAGGACGTCGCAGGTTTTGGGTAGCCATCGCACGTCGCCTTTCTTACAAAATGATGAACAAGACCGCTATTTTGTGTGTGAAAACCAACAGCAAAAATGGTGGTGCTCAGGAATTACGAATGAAATCCAGCCCTGGCAATAAGGCACGGCTAGGCCTGGGCTGGATCTTTAATTTGTGCCTGAATGCCCTGTCCAGGCGCGTAGTGGCGTGCTGATACTGCGCCCTGACTGTGCCCGCGTACGATCTGGCATACATCCTGCTGATGTGGTTTTGGGCGGGCTAGGTTTCACTTCGGGAAAGCAGGTTCCATCTGTTTCGTTGAATCCGGAGAGCGAACCTTCCCAGCGGAAGACTTCATACGCGAGGTGATCATCATGGCATTCTGGTTTGGCTTATCGTCCCGATCAATGGAAGAAACGAGCGCTACTGCACCATCTCGTACCAATGAGCGGCCAGCGACGTCGCGACCTTCCAGCGTAATCGAGACGGCAGAAAGGCGTACATCCGGCTTCGCCATCGGGTTGGCTGCCCCGGGTGCCCGTGTTTGCGTGACGGCGCTGAAAAGTGCCGCGCCGTCTCTAGAAAAACGTCTGGAGGCGATGGGCATCCGCGTGGGCACCGCACTTGAGGTGCTCCAACACGAGGGCGGCTCAGTCATCGTTCGGATCGGCACGACCCGATTAGCTCTCGGTGCGTCGATGGCGCACCGGGTGCATGTCGAACCGCTTGGCCTGCATTGAGGCGCTCATGATGGACGATATTCACCTGACCATGCTGAAACCCAATGAACGCGGTATCGTGCGCGGATTTGCGCCAGGCGATGCCCACTATCGCCGTCGTTTGATGGCAATGGGTCTTACGCCGGGAACGCCTTTTACCGTAACGCGCCTCGCGCCACTGGGCGATCCGATCCAGATTGAAGTGCGTCATTCGGCACTGACCCTGCGTAAGGACGAGGCGATGATGTTGCGGATCGATCGTCTCGTTTGAGTATGCCAAATCTGGTGGTCGAACCATCGACTAGTGCCGGGAGCGTATTGTGCACGGCGTATCAATCGCTCCCATCCATCACAACGTACTCGTCGTTAGGAACCTGAGTTATGGCAACGTTTACAGTCGGTATGATTGGCAACCCTAACTGTGGCAAAACGACACTATTCAATGCCTTGACGGGATTGAAACAAAAGGTCGGCAACTGGCCGGGCGTAACGGTCGAGCGGAAAACGGGTGCGTTTGAAATCGACGGCAACACGATCGAACTCGTGGACCTGCCAGGCACCTATTCGCTCGACGCCTCATCGGGCGCATCCCTCGATGAGATCGTGGCTCGCGAATTTGCCCTGTCTCGTGAAGCGGACGTCATCGTCAACATCGTCGACGCCAGCAACCTCGAACGGAATTTGTACCTTACCGCTCAGTTGATGGAAATGCGGGTGCCACTGATTCTGGCCGTCAATATGCTTGATCTGGCCGAAGAAGCGGGTATTTTCGTTGATTTTGTCGAGATGGAGCGCCGTATGGGTTGCCCGGTAGTGCCGGTCACCGCAACCCGTAAACAAGGATTGGATGAACTCAAGCGCCGACTGCTCGAACGCGCCCGGCATGCCGATGAACCAGGCATCAAGATTGAATATCCGCCCTTGCTGGAAACAGCGCTGCGCAACCTGATGCCCATGCTGGAACCCGTGGCACAGCATCATCGGATCGACGCGCGTTGGTTCGGGGTCAAGTTGCTGGAACAGGACGGTCAAGCCTGCTCCTTCGCAGATGAATCCTTGCTGGAGGCTGTTGCGCAGGAGCAGGAAAAGATCCGTATTCACCTGGATGAGGAAGCCGATGTCTTTATCGCCGATGCGCGGTACACCTTCATCTACAGCGTCATGCACGCCAGTGTGAAACGACGCGGTCAGCTTCGACGCTCTCTCACCGATCGTATCGACGCGGTGGTACTGAACCGGTTTCTTGGTATCCCCATCTTCCTTTTCGTGATGTATCTGCTGTTCGTGATGAGTTTCAATGGCGGTGGTATCTTTTCGGATTTCTTTGAGCAGACCGCTCAGGCAATCTTTGTCGATGGCGTGGGCAGCCTGCTTCAGGCCCTAAGCGCACCCGACTGGTTGATCGCTTTGCTTTCGACGTCGGTGGGTGGCGCAATCCAGCTGGTGGCTGCTTTTATCGCCCCGATCGGCATGACCTTCCTGTTTCTGTCGATTCTGGAAGATTCAGGCTATATGGCGCGGGCCGCCTTCGTCATGGATCGTTTCATGCGCAAGATCGGCCTGCCGGGCAAAGCCTTCGTGCCGATGATCGTCGGCTTTGGTTGTAATGTGCCTGCCGTGATGGCGACGCGCACGCTGGAAGATCCACGTGAACGGCTGATCTCGGCCTTGATGCAGCCGTTCATGTCGTGCAGCGCCCGCCTTGTGATCTATATGGCTTTTGTGGCCGTATTTTTCCGCGAGCACGGTGGTGAGGTCGTCTTCGGCCTGTACCTGTTGGGTATCGTATTGGCGATCCTGACAGCGCTACTGCTGAAGCGAACCGTGCTGCGCGGTGAGGCGACCCATTTCGTCATGGAGCTGCCGACTTATCACATCCCCACGCTGAAGGGGCTCATGCTGGCGACGTGGGAACGCCTGTCTGTCTTCATCCTGAGGGTGGGAAAGGTGATTATCGTCGCCTCGATGGTGGTGACCCTGATGTCCAGTTTCAGCCCGACCGGGCGACCAGTTGCGGCCGGTGATATTGAGGATTCGATTCTAGGTAAGGTGGGTAAGGTCGTCACCCCGCTATTCCATCCCATGGGGATCACCGACGAGAATTGGCCAGCCGCTGTCGGCCTGTTCTCAGGCGTGGTGGCCAAGGAGGTCGTCATGGGCACGATGAACGGCGTGTATAGCCGCATGGATGCCGCCGATCTGGCTGCTGCCCGCGAGAGCAAGTCTGAGGACGCAATGCCTTCGTTCAATATTTGGCACAGTCTGGCGGCTGCGGTCGCCACGATTCCCGCCAATGCCGAAACCTTCGCCCATGGGTTCTTCGATCCCTTGGGCTTTAGTGCGGTAGAGCAGGCACAAACCAGTAATCTTCAGCAGATTGCAGAGCAGCAAAGCCTCGACACAACCACGCTATCGCGTATGGCTTCACTGTTCAGCGTGCCTGCGGCAATTGCCTATCTGATCTTCGTGTTGCTCTATATTCCCTGTGTCAGCACCATGGCGGCCATCTACCGGGAAACCCGCAGTCGGGCCTGGAGTGCATTTTCGGTGGCATGGGGCATTGGTCTCGCCTACGGGCTGGCCGTGGCGTTCTACCAGACGGCCACTTACGCAGCCCACCCCATGGGTACCGTGACCTGGCTTATTATTCTGGCAACGGTTCTGCTGCTTGTGATCGGCCTGCTCAACCGTCATGGTTCCGACGCAGTGGCAAGACAGCCGATGGCTTCCTGAGATTCTACCGCACGATCTCAAGCGACAATATCATCCATCATGAACGGTATCCGCCCGAGGTGTGGCGGATGTTTCCGGCATCAAGTACCCTCGCTGGAAGTACCTTCTGGCCCGAACATTTCTACTGAGCCCGATTCTCAAGCCGGCCGACTCAGCGGATCGCACTCATAATTAGAGAGGCACCGTTCATGTTATTTAATTCTTTTAATTTGAGATTCCTTAAGTTGCCACGCCACCTGCTGGGTGTTGCCATCTCATTGTTTCTATGTCCTGTTCCTGCCGCCCATGCTACAAATGGCATGGATTTGGATGGTTATGGTGCTATTGCGGCAGGGATGGGGGGCGCGTCTTTTGCTATCGATAACGGTAACGCAGGCATGATGAACAACCCCGCTACTTTGGGGTTGCGTCCAGAAGGGACAACCATCGGTCTGGGGATGACAGTGTTAATGCCTCGTATCAGTGAGACGGTTCCAACCTCGACTGGCAATGCGGTTGTTGATTCCAGCGGTACACGTTATTTGATGCCGAATTTCTCCGTTGTTCAGAAAACAGGGCGGTATACCTACGGGATGGGTATTTATCCTCAAGGCGGGATGGGGTCTGAGTGGGGAAATGAACTTTCCGGCGGTATGAATCTGGAGCAGCGGTCGGAAATCGGATTTGGTCGGGTGATGTTGCCTTTGGCCGTCAATGTCACCGATTCATTGACGCTGGCGGCCCAGCTTGAATATGCCTGGGCGAGTCTGGATCTGAAGATGATCAACCCCATGACGGGTGAGTACTACAGTTTCAGTGACCATAGTGCCTATACCGGTCAGGCAACGGGTTCAGGTTTTGCGTTTTCCCTAGGGGCGCACTACCAAGTCACCCCTCTTTGGTCGGTAGGTGCCAGCTACCACAGCCAGACGCATTTGAATGACATGAAAGCCGAGGGATATCTGAATACCCCGAACAACCCGGCGGATTATCGCGTGGTCAATGCTCAATGGCCGGAAACCTACGGTGTGGGTGCAGCGTTCCAGGCATCACCTCGTTTAAAACTTGTAGCGGACATCAAGCGAATACGCTGGTCCCAAACGCTGAACAGCTTTCAACTGGAAGTGAACGGCCAACCCGCATTTGGAATCCATGGCGCGCCGCAAAACTGGCAAGATCAAACGGTTTATATGCTGGGTGGTGAATATCAACTCACGCCGGATCTGAGTTTGCGAGTGGGAGTTAACCAAGCCAGAAACCCCGTGCCGGACAATACGTTGAATCCGTTGGCTCCGGCCATCATCAAGTCACAGTACACGTTGGGCTTGGGTTGGAAAATAACACCTTCCCATCAAATCGATGCTTCTGTGGCCTATGCGCCGGAGGTTGTTCAAACCAACCCGAATATGTTTGGTCCGGGGATAGCGGGCACGGTTACTCATCGGCAAGTAACTGCTCACCTTGATTATCAATTCCGCTTTTAGCGATGGGGATAATTTTGCATTTGAAAATCTTCAAACTGAAGAGCGGACGATGTTCCAAACATAGCTGGCGATGGGTCCCAGTGTCGGGAAATTTGTCGGCCTCCCCAGAATGGGGTACTTAAATCAGACAGGGGGCGTCAAGGAACCGCCCAGTGATAGTCAGTCATAGATAGTCAGTCATAGATAGTCAGTCATAGATAGTCAGTCATACAATGGAAGCGGCGTTTTCTCCATGGTCGTCAACATTGATGCGATGACCTTTCTCTCATACAGATTCAGCACACACTCTTATTCTTTGTCTGGGCCAACCAAAGCTAATGATTCATTCCAGAACCGCTAGAGCTCTCTGATGAGACCATCAGTGATTTCGCGCTCGGTTAGATCATATTCATTCATTGCCTTCTCATATTCTTTGCTGACTAGAGTAATGATCTTGTCCAGCCTATTTTAAAGGATGGTAATAAAGAAGATTCGACGTAGGTGTAACCAGACGGTCGAGCAGCGTATTGGGCCGAGAAGCTGAGGAGGGGTCTCGTTCTTATAGGTAATTGCGAAGGAGACACAAGCAGACGTTGGTGTAGAGAGATATTTCCGCTTTGTGCCCGACCGGTGCAGATCATGACTACTGCTATGCTCATAGCGAATCTGAATCGCCCAGAGACTTGAGTAAGCTTCAACTCTTGAAAGAATGTAGCCATGAAAACAAAAACAACAACCCCATTTTCTCAGTAAGTTCGGGAACGAGCAGTTCGTCTGATTCAAGAGCATCGGGGTGAATATCCCTTGCTTTGGGCGACCATTGAATCGATAGATCCGAAGATCAGTTATCCTTCATCGACGCTGATCGAGCAAGAAGTATGGGTCAAACGAGCTGAAGCGAACACGAGGGTGTCAAATAATCTGTGTAACTGAGTTCAGTCAGGCACCCGGTCACCGTACAGAATGACGAACTGATTGAGTGCCGCTTTCCAGTCCCTAATGGGACGAGTCCATTTTCTGGCCACGTTCTT
>JAJYPA010000584.1 GCA_021795795.1 Pseudomonadota bacterium
TCACGATAGGTGTACCCTATCTGCAGGGGTACGCGATATCAAGGCCTCTATCGCTGGCCGGTCTGCAGCAGTTTCTCTCTAGTTACGCCTTTGATATGGGTACACATCCAGCCAGCCTGTTCGGTTTATATGCGGGCACACTGAAATTGCATACTGCCATAAAAAACATGTTACTGATCAATTCTACACAACTTGACATTGCGTCCTTGACGGATGGTCGCCTGTGTCGCGGTCATGGCGTATTACATCGTTTTGGGTATGGAGACGACAGCCACATGGTGCAAATGCACGATGACTATCACCTTGCCCTTGGTACCGTTGCGAGCGATATTCATAATCGTGGTGCATGGGCTATTATGGAGTCCGCTCTGAATAAGTTTCTGCAAGCCCTTCTGGATGCTCGGCAGTAGATGAAGATCGGAACCGAACACCAGAATTTTGCATCAAGTTATATTTAATTGGGTGGCGCAAGTCTGGCTGCCGTATATTCCAGCGTTGACGGAACGCAATGAAAACTATCGGGCTTATATCCCCAACAGAAGGTGAATCTTGTCATTAGCCGAACCTCCAGACCTTCCCGTCGGCCTTCTTGCCAGCTATTACGAGTTTCTTGCGGCGGGTGTCGAAACCTTTATTGTGGCCTTTTATAAGGCGCAGGGGGCTATTCCAGAGCGTGCGCGGGTGTTAAACCGGCTTTCTCCGAAACGTTATCAGCACTTGCGCGAGGCACAGGCACGCCATCTGCGCCTGCTCTTGAATCCGAAAATGGAGACATCCTGGCACGAGGACGCCCATCTGGCGGGCCAGATCCACTATCGTCACGGCGTGCTGCCATCCTGGGTGGCCGATAGCTACGCCCTCTACTGGCGCCATCTTCTGGAGCAGGTAGAGCGGCCCGAAATCGCCGCAACGGATCGCCGCCCCCTGCGCGCTTTGCTGGTGGGGCGCTTGCTACAGGACTTGGCCTGGCAACTTGAAGGCTATGCCGAGGGCTCCAGTGGCGTCCGAGATCTGCTCCTGCATTTGGACCAGTTATTGGTCGGTGCAGACTCCGAAACAATACTGATCCCACAGATCATGGATTTTCTCCTTCGGGAGGGCGGCATAGACGGCGCCTGGCTCGGATATCCGGATAGCACCGGGAAAATAGCCGTTACGGCGAGCGCTGGGGCGGGGATGTCAGAGTATCTCGCAACCATAACGGTCAGTATTGACGATACGCCTCAAGGTCAAGGCCCTGCTGGGCGCGCGTGGCGAACGGGGCAGGTGCAGACCACTTCAGACTGGGTCGACGATGCTTCCATGCAGCCTTGGCAGGAGCAGTCTCGGCCTTTTGGCTGGAATTCCAACGCCGCCATCCCTTTGACGGACTCTGGCGGAAAGAAGCGGGGCATTCTGGCGCTGCTGAGCCGGGAGCGGGGCTTTTTCGGTCACCCTGACCGGCAATCGATCCTTGCGCATCTAACCGCAGTCTTGGGGCTCGCATTGGAGCGGTTGCATCTGATCGCGGAAGAGGTGATCCACCGGGAAGCCCTGGAGCGCCTCAATACCCTGTATCACGCTCTCATGGCCGAGGGGGAGATCCTTCTGCGCGCGCGCAACGAGCGAGAACTTCTCAGGGAAACCTGTCGGCGCCTCACCATCAGCCATCTCTTCACTGCCGCTTGGGTCGGGCGCCCTAACGAAGACGGGGTGATAAAATACCTCACCACTGCAGGACGTGGTGCCCAAGCTATCGACTCCATCCATCTGAGCGTGGCGGATACGCCAGAGGGTCAGAGCCTTGCCGCCCGGGCTTGGCGTAGTGGGCGCCTGCACTATAGCAACGACTATCTTGCGAACTCCTCTCTGGCGTTGTTGCACGACCAGTTTCTGCGGCAGCACTGGCGGGCTTCCGCTGCCATTCCAATCCATCGGCAGGGGCAGATCTGGGGTGTCCTCGTGGCCATCGCCGATTGCGCCGGGGTTTTTGATGAAGCGATCCTGGGGCTGCTGGCGCGGATCACCCGGCTCCTCAGTCATGGCCTCGACGAAATTGATCTCCGTGCACGCCTCGACGCCGAGAATAGCCGACAGGCTTGGCTCGCCCATCATGATCTCCTGACCGGGCTGCCCAACCGTGTCGCCCTGTCCCAGCGCATGGCGGACGCCGCGGCCCGTACGCTTCGCCATGAGCGGATACTGGCCATAGGCATGCTGGATCTCGACGACTTCAAACCCATCAATGACCAATACGGCCACGCCGCCGGTGACATTCTGCTGACCACTCTCGCCGATCGTCTCCAGAAGACTTTGCGGCAGGTCGATTTTGTGGCCCGCCTAGGCGGTGACGAGTTTGTCCTCGTCTTCGAAGACCTGAGAAGCATGGATGAGCTGGAGTTGATCCTGTCCCGGATCCAAGGGGCTATCGAGGCGCCCTTTATTCTTCCCGGAGGGGAAAATGTGACCGTGCATGGGAGCCTGGGACTGACCTTCTACCCCTTTGACGACGGTGACCCCGATCTGCTGCTACGCCATGCGGACCAGGCCCTCTACAGCATCAAGGAAGCGAAGAGAAACCGGCATCGATTCTGGGCTTATTATCGCGCAGATACGGACATGGACGTGACCATCCTTCGGCAAAGCATGAGCACCCTATTTGCTGAGGGAGGCTTGCGTGTTCATTATCAACCCATTATCGATCTCGAAAATGGTCAAGTGGTAGGCGTGGAGGCATTGGCGCGCTTGATGGACGGCGCCGGTGAAATCCTTGCCCCCGCCCGCTTTCTGTCTTTCCTTTCCGTAGACGAGCGCCGCGCCCTCACCCGGGCGGTTCTCGCTCAATCGCTTCAGGACGTGGCCGCCTGGGAAAAAACGGGTTTTCCACTCGCGGTATCCGTCAACGCGGAACCGGAACTACTCACCCATGACGCCTGCTTGCATTGCCTGGCGGAAACCGTGGGAACGAGCGGGATCGATCCCGCCCGCATCACCCTGGAGATACTGGAGAATGGGGATTTTTTATCTATCGCCAGCGCACAACAAAGGTTACTGGAAATAAAAGCGACCGGCGTGCGTCTCGCTCTCGACGATGTCGGCAGTGCCTACTCCTCCTTGCTGCGGCTCAAGGAGCTTCCGATCGACAAGATCAAGCTCGACCAAGGTTTCGTGCGGGAATTGGCGCAACAGCCGTGCAATCTGCATTTTGTGCATAGCCTTCTGGGTCTCGCTCAGAGCTTGGGGGTGGATTTCGTAGCGGAGGGTGCGGAAACGCCGGAAATTCTGGATGCCCTGAGTGCCCTTGGCGTATCACAGGCGCAGGGGTACGCCATCGCGCACCCCATGCCTGCCGCTGGAATGCTGTCCTGGCTCCAGGCGTACACCCCGGCGCTCTATTATGGGCCAAAATCGCTGCTCGGACTCTACGCCTGTCATTTGCGTTTCAGCGACACCGTAAAGACGCTTCTGATGCAGGTTCCGATGGTTTCCGTATCCATTCTTTCAGAGATTGCCGCCATTAGCCCTGTAACCCGCCATATTGCCAGCTTGGGTTTGGGCACGACTCCCATAGCCCAAGCGTATCTTCGCTATCAGGAGGCAATGGCTGCCATTCCTATCGATACAGCCTCGAAAAAACCCAACCTGACCTTGACTAATCAGGCATCAACGCTGTTTCTAGAGTGCATCAGGGCGTTCCTTGAAACAGATAAAAGTCATGATTTGGCCGGTTTTTGAATCGGAATCACCGGAATGATCTTAAACAGCGTACAAAAATAAAAACTTTTTTGAATACTTTGTTTCGGTATATTTTTGGCCCAATTCGGCTGGCCGGTATCTCCATAACCCTGTCTAACGTTCATGGGGCTTGAATCGCCACCCAAAATGATGAAAAATAAACCGTCCATTTTCTTTGCCAGCGGTTAGGGGCGTCGAGGGTGGTGCTTGGCCGCGGCAAGCGAGTGGCGTCATCGTTCTATAATCTTCTGCGTGCCTCATTTGTGGCATACAGCATGAGCGCGTCCTACGCGCGACATCTTTTGCACATTAATGGCCATGCTTGTCTTTCGCCAACACCCAGAATGATGAAAGAAAATAAGGGTGCGGCGCGAACCTGACTGAGGTCGCGAATTTTTTGGAGTATTGACTCCGCACATTAATGTGACACGGGTGGCCAACTCGTACCCCAAATTGTGTTAGTGAGCGCTCACAGTAACAGGCTGTCTCCGTTTTAGGAGTTCAGGCTATTTTGGCTACATGTCAGTTTTATACATTTGCGCCGCATTTGTTTTGCATTTTCCGCGTTCCAACACGCAGATGAATGGGGTTGGGTGGGGGGGTGCATTCGATCTGTATTCTTTCACAATATGAATACCACGTACAGATCATTCTTTTCCCAATGACTGCTTTCGCTGCTTCCTAGTCGTTCAGATGTGGTGTCTTAGTCCGTGTCTATTCCCACCGCAAAGGCTCCACTAAACCCGGCACGGTTCAGTTTTGATATTGTGGAGAGATCTGCCCTACCTATTCCGTCTCTGTAACCTTTATATACTGAGATATTGAGCACAGATACGTGGTGCACTCGGGAAACAGGCCTCATACCCATTTCGTTCATTAGTATCCGGTGGCAATCCCTGGCGATCTGGTGCCCGTGTTCGGGCTTCTTCAACATACAGCGTTCGTTGCAGAGTCTTTTCGCACAACCCCAGGCTCATAGGCTCTTTTCCCGATCGAAAATGTTGGCAATTTCCACAAAACACTTTGCCTGTTGCCCGGCCATCCACCTTC
>JAJYPA010000585.1 GCA_021795795.1 Pseudomonadota bacterium
AGTGTGAGCATCCAGCCTGCGTCCGCACCCGCCGCGCATATGGCGATTGGCTTGTTCTCCGGTGTGGTGATCTCGGCCTGGGCCGGTTTTTTTCTCGGCATCGGCATGATCGGCTGGATGCCGTGGTGGCACGGCCCGCTGTTCCTCGCCGGCATGCTGCTGTTGCTGGGCATGGCGTGGTACTGGCGCCGCCGCCTGCTGCCGCAGGCCCTGCTGCTGCTGGCGACGGTGGCTTATCCAGTGGCCGCCGCCAGCGTGCGTAGCCCCGAGGTACTGGTGTTGGGCCTCGGCATGCTGCTGCCGCTGCTGCTGGTGCTGCTCGTGGTGCTAGTGTCGGTGAAGCTGGGCAAACCCGCCAGGCGACCGCGCTGAGCGCGTACAGCGCAACCCCTACTTGAATCTGCACGCCAGGAAGGCATCCAGGATGGAGGGGTCGTGTTTGACGCCACGCTCGGCATCGAGCGTGGAAAGAACTGCCGCATGCGTTCTGATCCGATGGTAGGGACGCGGGGAAGTCATCGCGTCGTAGCTGTCGATCACTGACAAGATTCGACTGAGCAAAGGGATCGCCCCGGTTCGCAGGCCATCGGGATAACCACCTCCATTCCAGTGCTCGTGATGATGCCGAACCACGGTTGCAATTTCCTTGCGAAAGGAAAGATCGCAGTGCGCCAAAATGATCTCCTCGCCGCGGACGCTGTGGGTCTGCATGACAGCCCGCTCCGTGGCATCCAGCGGCCCCGCTTTGCGCAGGATGGCATCGGGGATCTCCATCTTTCCGATATCGTGCAGGTGCGCGGACAGAGTGAGCACCGCGAGATCGTGCTGCGGAAGACCGACAGCCTTCCCGAGCAGGACGGCCAGCGACGCGACGCGATCGCAATGCTCCGCGATGGATGCATCGTGCGCCTTCAGAGCACGACTAAGAACAGGATCGATGGCAGCGGTCCAGTGGTTCACGGTGGGCGAAGACCAAGTCATTCGCCCGAGTGGGCGCGATCCGGAGATTGAAGCAAGATCGCAGTCAGCGCACTTTACAAAATAGAAAATAAAACGGCAGGTTATCTCGATACGGCGCTACCAACAGATACAGGCGTGCTCTTCGGTGAGTTTGCGCGGGCTTACGACCTGGCGTTGACGACGGTGAAAGGCGTCAGCATTCAAGTAACCCCCAATGTCCGTCTGGCCGGTTCATGCAAAACCTGCTGCAAGCCATGGGTACCTGTAGATGCGAAGGTCCAATAGTCAGGCGGACAACGGATCGGCATTCAAAATCAAAGCGGGTTGAGCCAATCCCATAGCATCGAATCTGAGCAGGTCGAAAAGCGCAATCCAGGAATGCCCTGATGCGCGTCTTGTTCCGGAAAGAGGCGAGGTTTGCGCGTTCGCGAGAAGACACAGGGGTTCCTGTCGCGTCGCTGCACGAAGCGGTTTGCGAAACCTCCGCTTGTTGCCGGTGTCGAAGTGCAGTGACCCGCTTGGAGTTTGCCGGATGACTGCTCGTCCGCTGGGATTGTCCAATCAGGAAATTCGGCCGCGCAAGCTGCAGGCGCTGGGCGATCCACTGCTGGCGCTGAACACGATCGTGCTCTGGGCGATGTTCCGCCCAATGTTGGAGTCGATACACGTCGCAGGTCGCGATCCACGCAAAGATGGCTACCCACCGCACGATCAATGGAAGTCCCCACGGGACGACCCGATCAGCCTCGAACCTCAGCGACCAGCGGCAAGAAGCCGCGCCAGTGCGTGCTCGGATGGACATGCAGTTTTCGTTGCTGCGACGGATGCGTTGTAGCGAGTTTCAGGTATTCGTTTCGGCCAATCTGCGTTTTTAGGAGTCAGATTAATGAATAATATGATTAGAAAGGCAGTTACCAGTGCCATAGCTGCAGTATCGTTATGCTACTTACCTTCGGCTCTGGCCACGCCCATGAATCGACATGTTTTGAGTTCGGTTCAACTTGATGCACAAAATATAGCAAATTACACGGCCACATTGCCCACGGGCCGCATAGTGACGCCGGCCGGTATAATTAACGGTACCCCCAATTTCCCCACCATGGTGGCTGCAGAAGGTGGCTTCATAGCTGTTCTGGCCAATGGCGCGACCCCCTTCCAAACGATCACGTTTTACAGTCGTAACAGTCTAGAACGATTAGATCGCCTTGCTGCCTTCGCCAAGGTGGCGCCCACCAGGCCGATGGCTTTGGCTACTTCAGGTGGTAATGGCATCGCCTTGAATCCCGAGCATGCTGGAGCGGCGGGGGTTGTGTATGTACCAAAGGAAAATGCTGCTTTGAAAATCAGGCAGGCCAAAGCCACGTTGGCAGTCGAGAGCAATCCGAACCCGATTCCGACGGCTCTGCTCTCGCACAGTGACTTATTTCAAGGTCTCACAGCAGGAACTGACGGCATCTTCTATGCCACAGGCGGCGATTCCGACAACGTCGTCGCCCTGCGCGACGTGCATGGCAAGGTGCAGATACTCCATCAGTACACGCTGCAGTGGCAATCTTTTCCCAAGGATCAGTATCCCTACCAGTATCAGGGCGATCACCAAAAGAAGCATCTTTTTTATCCAGACTCCGTGGTGGTAGGTCCGTCGAATCATCATCTATACGTCACGGGCATGCTGTCCAATAGCCTGGCTCGCATCAATATTGCCACGGGCGAGACCGATTATGTCAATGTGGGCGCTTATCCCTTTGCGGTAACGCTCGCGGATCAGCGACAGCGACTCGTCGTGAGCGACTGGGGCGGCAATGGCATCACGGTACTGGACCGCGCTACCTTCCACGTCATTGGTCACATCGCCACCGGACCCGCCGAAGATCCCGCAACGATTGCGGCCGGAGTGCACCCCACCGCCATGACCGCCTTGCCCGATAGCCCTGACGTCTTTGTCGCCGACGCCAATGTAGACAAGGTCGTGGAAGTGGACACCCAGACGATGCGGCCTTTGCGTGTCATCGATGATGGTCCTTACCACAACGCCCCGCCTGGCAGCTATCCCGACGGTCTCGCCGTCGCCGACGGCGAACTCTTCGTTGCCAATTCCGGGAACAATGATGTTGCCGTTTACGACGTGCACACCGGCGAGCGCTTGGGACTGATCCCCACCGCCTGGTATCCCACAGCACTGGCAGTAAACGATGGTGCCCTCTATGTAACCTGCGCCAAGGGCCTGGGTTCCGGTCCCGACCTGCAGTGGCAGTATATTGGCAACATGATGCATGGGGTTCTGCAAAAGGTGGATCTGTCTGAACTCCCAAGGCATCTCGCTCAGTGGACCCAGGAATCCCTGCACAACGATGGATTCGCCCTGGCGCAGCGCACGGCGCGGCACACGCAGGATGCCAGAACTATCACTTTTCTTAAAAAACATATCCGCTATGTGGTCTTCATCCTGCGGGAGAACAAGTCCTTCGATGAGGATCTTGGAGATTACTCAGCGGCCGGGAAGTGGGCGGACTCCCATTTCGATCTCTATAACCAGAAAGAACTGCCTAATCTCTACAGCCTCGCCGATCACTATGCGCTCTTCGTCAACTTCATGGCTGATGGGGAAGTCACTGCTCAAGGGCATCAATGGGTGGACGGTGCCTCCGACTCTGATGTTGTTCAGCGTCTGTGGCCTGAGTATTACTCCAATCGGGGCCTGCTCTGGAATGCCGGGCCCGGCGGATCAGCTTCTTTGAAGCCCCAGGCGTCAGGTGCCCACAATCCCTACCATTATTACGAAAAATTGGGCGATTTCACTAATCCATGGATCAGCTATCCGCAACGACTCTATCTCTTCAATAATTTCCTGCAAAACCAAGTAAGTTTCGAGGATTTTGGAGAGGACACCACTCGTGCCAGAGATGGGGTGATCCGCTCGGCGCTCAAGGCGCACGTTGCCAAGAGCTATCCATCATGGGACCGTTTGATTCTTGACACCGACCGCGCCAAGCTGGCCATTGATTGGCTCAAGAAGCATCCGGGCGCGAAGTTCCCGCATTTTGTGTACATCTGGTTGCCGGATGACCACACCGCGGGACTGGCTCCTTGTTATTACACGCCTGATTATTTCGTCGCCAACAATGACTATGCGACGGCGAAGTTCATCCATTATCTGTCCACCACTCCGGAATGGAAGCACATGGTGGTCTTTCTGACCGAGGATGATGCCCAATCGGGGGCGGATCACATCAATGCGCATCGGACCTTGGCGCTGGCCATGGGCCCTTGGGTCAAAAAGGGGACTTTGGACACCCACCTCTACTCTCAGGTCAACATCGTCAAGACCATCGAGATGACTCTAGGACTGCCGCCCATGTCCCAGTGGGACGCGAACGCAGCGGTGCTCTCAGGGGTCTGGACCGATCATCCCGACTTCGCGCCGACGCCATCCGTACTGCCCATCCGTGTGCCCGTGGCCTTCAACATGGGCAAGTGTACGGATCATCTCCTTCTGCGCCGGGAGGCGGGAGCCACTGGCCATATCCTTACCCCCGCCTGGCTCAAGGCGCATACGGATGCCCATGGTCGACATCTGGTCCCCGTCGTTCAGAGAAATGCTTACACCCCCACTTCGCTGCTCAAGGTCAGCGGTCCTGAGCAGTTGAAGCAGGAGTGGATCGCGAGCAAGGGGGTCAGGAGCTACGACCATTTTATGGCCTATTTGCATCGCTATGCCCAAGCCCATGGGGTGACCATCGCCAGTTATGAAGCCAATGAAGGAACCTGATCGGCGCTACACGTCAGCAAAGTCG
>JAJYPA010000096.1 GCA_021795795.1 Pseudomonadota bacterium
GGCAGCAGTACCGCCTGTGCCCGCCTCAGTTCTTCAGCTGTCTTCGCGCTGCGCAACAACTCTCGTGCCGCCACCACATGCTCTACTCCACCTGCCGGACGTGCCATGCCATGACCCCCCTGAAAAATATGGCATATTATCACTGTTTATAACGCTAATTGGAATTATATACTTCCCATACAGCCCAGGCGTGTACCGGCGGATTCACGTCGCCAAAAGCCCACTCGTAGGCGGGAATCTGGCCGTTAGGGTGCATGTACCAGACGCGAGTCATGAGCAGCAACTGCTGCTTGGCAAAGTCCGCGTCGACCATGGCCAGCGCGACACAATGGAAGGCCAGATCCCATGCGGCATACCAGGGGTATTCCCACTTGTCCGGCATGGAGATGATTTCCGCATTGTTCAGATGTTGCCATTCGCTGTTGCGGCCATGGCAGCGTTCTGCGGGAGGCGTAGGCATGCTGGGATCGCCTTCCAGCCACTGGCGAACGTCGAAGTAGTAGAACTGCTTGCTCCAGATCATGCCGGCAAGTGCCTGACGTTGAATCTGACGGGCTTCATCATCCGCAACCTCGGCTTGCAGTTCGGCGTAATATTTGTCGGCTTCGGCACGGCGCAAATCCAGGATGTGGCCAAAATCCTTGAAGGGGTGCTTGTTCAATACCCGAACGAGGCGCAGGCGAACTTCAACTTTACCGTGCGCGGGTACCGTGAACGTGAAGTGTCCGGCACCCTTGGTACCATTTTGCTGCGGATTGACGGCATGGTGGTTGCCGTGGATGACGTATTCGTGGAAAGCGTCTTTGAAGTAGCCTTTGTCCGCCGTGCCGTACAAACGTTGTACGTTGGTCTCGTTATCACAGAACAGCAACTCGGGCGCTTCCTCAAGATAGCAGTGATAAGTACCCAATTTAGGGTGCCGCACCACGATGCATCCCCGTTCGGTGGCGGACATTTCAGGCTTGTCCGGTTGATGCCCCCATGACCATTCGTTCCTGAACCATATCTGCGGCAGGATGTGGAGGGGTGCGTTGTCGAGGCCTCGATTGTGTGCTGTGATCAGCATGAGAATATCGTGTGGGTCGGCCTTGGCATATTCCACGAACACATCGAAGTAACGGTCATCGGTGAATACGCCGGTATCGATCAGCTCGAACTCCGGCATGTCCTTTCCACGCCGCCCATTTTCCTCTACCAGCCAGGCGTAGGGATACGCCTGCTGTGGGTACTTGTAGAGCATTTTCAGGTAGGAGTGGGTCGGCGTCGCATCCAGATAGTAGTAAAGCTCCTTGACGTCTTCACCATGGTTGCCTTCACTATTGGTCAACCCGAACAGGCGCTCTTTCAGAATAGGGTCGCGCTCGTTCCACAGCGCCAGGCTGAGACATAGGTGCTGGTTGTTGTCGCTGATTCCGGCAATGCCATCCTCGCCCCAGCGATAGGCGCGACTGCGCGCGTGATCGTGGCTGAAATAGTCCCAAGCGGTGCCGTCGGCGCTGTAGTCTTCGCGCACCGTGCCCCACTGGCGTTCACTCAGGTAAGGCCCCCACAGTTGCCAGGGGGTGAGACCCGACTGTAGTTCCCGGTAGCGTCGATGTTCAGCGGTGCTGGTTTTCATCTGTCTTACCTTCGTTATTATTTATTGCGGTTTGAAGTTCGTAGAGCTGATGAACATTTTCTGACAGGTATTTGCGGGGGGCGGTACGCGCTATTTCATGCCGTGCCCACCGAAACCATGCCGCATCGCGGTGAGCAGGCGGTTGGCGTAGTCGTCTTCATTACGCGAATTGAAGCGCGCGAATAGCGCCGCCGACAGCACCGGAATCGGAGTGCCTGACTCCACTGCCGCGAGCGCCGTCCAGCGGCCTTCGCCGGAGTCGGCAACGCGCGGGCTGTAGTCAGCCAGGTCGGCATGGCCGTGCAGCGCCTGCGCGGAGAGATCGAGCAGCCACGAGCCCACCACGCTGCCGCGCCGCCACAATTCCGCTACAGCGGCGAGATCGATGTCGTACTGAAAGTTCTCGGGCTTGGTCAGCGGTGCGGTTTCTGCGTCCACTGCCTGCTCCTTGCGGCCCGCGCCGGCATGGCGCAGCAGATTGAAACCCTCGGCGTAGGCGGCCATCAGGCCGTATTCGATCCCATTGTGCACCATCTTGACGAAGTGGCCGGCACCGGCGGTGCCGCAGTGCATCCAGCCTTGCTCCTCGCTGCCGGCCTCGCCTTCGCGCCCCGGCGTGCGCGGCGCGGCGTCGGCTCCCGGGGCGAGGGCAGTGAACACCGGCACGAGTTGTGCCACGGCCGATTCATCGCCACCTATCATCTGGCAATAACCGCGCTCCAGCCCCCACACGCCGCCGCTTACCCCCACGTCGAGATAACGGAGACCGTGTTCGGCGAGGTATTGGGCGCGAACGATGTCGTCCTTGTAGTGGGAGTTGCCGCCATCGATCAGGATGTCGCCGGGCGCGAGCACGGGTGCGAGCGCGTCGATGACAGCCTGTACCGCCCCGGCGGGGACCATCAGCCAGATTTTACGCGGGGACGCCAGCCGGGAAACCAGCTCCGTCACACTGGCAGCACCGACAGCGCCCTGCTTAACCAGTGCGGCTACCGACTCGACGCTGCGGTTGTACACCACGCATTCCACGCCCGCACCCATCAGGCGGCGTGCCATATTGGCGCCCATGCGCCCTAATCCGATCATGCCTAGCTGCATTGCTGTTTCTCCTTGGTTTGAGCTTGGTGTACGGCATCGAGCAGCCGGTCGAAGGCTTCGTTGAACAGGCGCAGACCATCATCCAGCAAGCGCGCGGTGATCTCTTCCATGGAAATGCCCAGATGGGCGGCCAAAGCCAGCATAGCTTGAGCCTGATCCACATTTTCGGTCAGGCTGGCACGCGCGATGCCATGATCGCGGAAGGCATCCAGCGTGGCGGGTGGCACGGTGTTCACGGTGTTAGCGCCGATGAGCTCTTCGACATACCGCACGTCGCGATAAGTGGGGTCCTTCACGCCGGTACTGGCCCACAACAACCGTTGCGGGCGTGCGCCGCGTGCTGCCAGCGTCGACCAGCGGGCGCCGGAAAACAGCGCCTGATAGCGCCAGTAGGCGTGCTTGGCATTGGCAATAGCAATTTCCCCGCGTAGGGCTGCGGTTTCCCGTCCTGCCGTACGCCCCGCCAACCCGTGATCGATGATGGCATCGACGGCACTATCAATGCGGCTGACAAAAAAGCTCGCTACCGAGGCGACGCGGGCGGGGTCTCCGCCCGCCGCGACGAATCTTTCCAGTCCGCGCAGATAGGCATGGGCGGCCTGTTCGTACACCGCCGTGGAGAACAGCAGAGTGACATTGACGTTGATGCCCTCGGCAATCAGGGTTTCGATGGCGACCATGCCCGCAGCCGTGCCTGGCACCTTGATCATGACGTTGGGTCGCGCCAGTGCCGACCACAATCGGCGCGCCTCGGCGACCGTGGCGCGGGCATCGTGAGCTAGTCGCGGCGAGACTTCGAGGCTGGCGTAACCGTCACGCCCGGAAGTGGCGTCATACACCGGTCGCAGCACATCGGCGGCGCGGCGGATGTCTTCCAGCGCCAATTGCTCATACAGCGTTTGTGTCTCCAGTTGCGGGCTGGCAGCGATGGCCGCCGCGTAATCGTCACTTTCGGCGATGGCTTTCTCGAAAATCGCTGGGTTCGAAGTGATGCCCTTGAGGCCGTCTTCTTGGATTAATTGGGCGAGTGCACCGCTATCGACGAACTGGCGGCGCATGGTATCCACCCAGATGGATTGATCGTGGTGGGCGAGTTCAAGCAAGGGGTTCATGATGCGGTTCCTTTTCATGGTAAGGAGTTGCTGGCATGGTCAGCGGCACACAAGGCTGCACCCAGCAGGGCAGTCTGGTCGTTGCGGATGACGCGCACAGGAATGGTTTCCAGCAAGCCACGCATGCGTCCTTTGCCTAAAAATGCCGCCATGAATGCGCCGGTAGCTAATGCAGGCAGGATGCGCGGGGCGATGCCGCCGCCCACGTAAACGCCGCCGGTCGCCATGAGCTTCAAGGCGAGGTTGCCCGCTTCGGCACCGTACAGGCGAACCAATAGGGTCAGAGCTTCCATGCAAGTATCATCGCGTTCCAGCAAGGCGGCCCGGGCAATGGCCGCAGCCGGGTCGCCCATGCGCATTTCATCGGCGAGCCACGGCGGCGCGTAGGCGCCCCGATAAGCGAGCAGAAAGGCATGGATATTGACCAAACCTGGGCCGGACAGCACCCGCTCCCAACTTACGTGGCCGAAACGAGTGATCAGGTGGATCAGCAGCGCAGCTTCCAGCACATTAACGGGGCTGAAGCTGGCATGACCGCCTTCGCAGGCGAAGGGGTGATGTTGATGTCCATCCCAGAATAACCCAGCTTCACCCAAGCCTGTGCCGGCGGCGATAACAGCACGATGCCCATCGACCTGGGGTGTTCCGCGTTGCAAGGTGTCAAACTCCGCGTCATCGAGGGCGCTGATGCCCCAGGCATTGGCCTCCAGATCGTTGAGCAGGGTTGCTCTCTTGAACTTGAAGGTGTCAGCCAATACATGCGCATCCACTCGCCAGGGCAGGTTGGTCGTTTCGGCGACGCCGTTCACCACCGGGCCGGCTATGCCGAAGCAGGCATGATCGGCGTTCAATGCGTAGCTGCGGGCGAAGGCGGCGACGATTTCATCCAGTCCGGCGTAGTCTTGGCTGGGATAGGTTTCCTGCGCCAGTACCTCGACATTTCGCCCTGCTACGGCGGCGCAGGCGAGCCGTGTATGGGTGCCGCCGATATCGCCTGCCAGCACGCGGACCGGCACGTCCCAGGCAGGCATCTCAGACATCTCCCAACGGTTGCCAGGCACGGCCGTCGCGGGCGATGAGTCTATCCGCCGCCACCGGGCCCTGGCTGCCCGCCGGATAGGCGTAAGGCTCCGCCCCGGGCTGGTCGGCATAGGCTTCCAGGATCGGGGTAACGAAGCGCCAGCTCAGTTCCACGCCGTCGGCGCGGGCGAACAGCAGTTGCTCGCCGCGCAGGGCTTCCAGCAGGAGGCGCTGATAGGCGGGGGGGCCGTCAGGGTGGCGATCGTGGAAGCCATAGTGCATGCGCGCCGTTTCCACCGCCATACCGGGGCCGGGCACCTTGGCGGCGAATTCCACATGCACCGATTCATTGGGCTGGATGGACAACACCAGCCGGTTCGGCGCGATCCGGCCACAGGTGTCTTCCTCGCCGAACATGCAGAAAGGAATGCTGCGAAACTGCACCACTACCTCGGCGCAACCCTGCGCCAGACGTTTGCCGGTGCGCAGGTAGAAGGGAACGCCCTGCCAGCGCCAGTTATCCACATGTACTTTAAGGGCCGCATAGGTGGGCGTGAGGGAACCGGGCGAGACCCCTTCTTCCTGATGGTAGCCAGGCATCGCGCCATTGGCGGAGGTGGCGTACTGGCCCAGCACTACGTCACGATAGACATCCTCGCCGATCAGTGGACGCAGAGCGCGGAACACGTCCACCTTGCGATCTCGCACACGTTCGGCAGTGAAACTCAGGGGCGCTTCCATGGCAACCATTGCCAGCAATTGCAGGAGATGGTTCTGCACCATGTCGCGCAGCACGCCAGATTCCTCGTAGTAGCCGCCGCGGCTGCCCACACCGATCTGCTCGGCGGCGCTGATCTGCACGTGGTCGATGTGCTGGCGGTTCCATAGCGGCTCGAACAGGGCGTTGGCGAAGCGCAGCACCAGAATATTCTGCACCGTTTCCTTGGCCAGATAGTGGTCTATGCGGAAAATCTGATCTTCACGGAACACGCATTGGAGGGACTGATTGAGGGTCTGGGCGCTGGCCAGGTCGTGACCAAAAGGTTTCTCGATCAACACTCGGCTAAAAGGCCCGTCGAGGTCACCATGCACCAGTCCGGCTGCGCCCAGTTGCGCTGCAATGCCGGCATAGAGGCTCGGCAGGGTGGCGAGGAAGAACATCCGGTTGTGTTTGGTGGCATAGCGCACGTCCAGTTCGGCGATACGTGCTGCCAGCACCTGGTAGGCGCCAGCATCATTGAAGTTGCCGACCTGGTAGTGCAGCCGTGCGGCGAATGACGACCATTCCGTATCGATCACAGCCTCGCCGAAGGTGTCGCAAGCCTCGCGCATGGCCGAGCGAAATGCCCCATCGCTCATGTCCCGGCGGGCCGTGCCCAAGATGGCGAAGGATGGGGGTAAACTACCTGCCCGATGCATGGCATAAAGCGCGGGCATCAGTTTGCGCCGGGCAAGATCCCCCACAGCGCCAAGGATGACCAACAAGCAGGGAGGAGCGGTGTTTGTATCGTCCATGGAATGCACCTCAAAAAGGGATGGTTGGGTAAAGATTCGGTACCGCTATGGCGACACCAGGAATACGCACGCGAGGGATTTTGGCCTCGCAGTAACTTCACCCGGTCATGTATGTGTTGATCCTTGAAAAGTCCGACAAACTCATCCTGCTGGGCTGGGGTTATTCGCCTCCAATATTGACTTGTGACGAAGCGCGACATGGTCAGGAAGTCTATTATGAAAAAGTACGATATCCGCGATCTGTCGCTGCGAGGCTGGCGTGAAGGGTTGCCCCTCATGCGCCTGCAATGCGCGGATAACTGCTTTGGTCGTACTCTGGACGATGTTGGCAGGCATGTCCGGTGTTGTCGCATAGACCGCTGTACTCCGGAGGAGGATGAACGTATTCCAATACTGTTCAGCACGCTGAGGCGATACACGATCAGGATGCTTTTATCATTCATGATGATGTCCTTCGCACGAATGCGTATGCGATCACCTCAAGGGCAATGAATAAGTGACCAGGAGTTCGTTTTCTCCCGGATTGCGCGGATAGATGTCTCCATTGGACAAATGCCCTATTTTCAGTCCAAATCGTCCGCCGTCATCCATCTGGTAGGCCAGTCCCAACGCCAACCGGAAGAGAAACGTGCTGCCCATATTCTTGCTGCCACCCTGACTATAGCCGCTAACGGCGGCTTCGGGCGTAAGTATCCAGCGCGGCGTCAGTGCGATGTCGGCATAAAGACCTCCGTAGCCATCGACGCCACCGTCGGTATTGGCCAGCAGCCCCACGACATAACCGATGCCATAGAGCCTGAATCCGGATTGATACTCTGCGTTGAACTCGGCCGGGGTATGGTTGTAGCCGTCATCATTGACCGCACCAACCAGGTTGAAAACACCCGCACCCACGCTGAGATAGGGTGCGCCGCTGGGCATCAGGGTGACGGCCCCGGCCCAATGTGGCACTAGAAACAACGTAAGCACGCAGAGAATCCGTAGCCGCTGAAAACGGACAAAAAAGAACGTGTGACGCATAACTCCTTCCTTTGCGCGGTAAACGCATCAGGCGCCGTGCTGTTGTTACGCCGACTGCTCAGGATGGCCGACATGCTCCGGACATTCTTAGATCTAGTCATTGAGTGGTCCCAAAATCATGTCAGCGATTCACAACTCTCAATATACCGAATGGATTCCCCGGGTTTCATAACACCGCAACACCTGAGGAAACTTCGGCATTACCAGGTTAAGACGCGACGCGCAGTCGCCAGCGCAGGCAGAGCCTGGCTGGGGGTCATCAACGGTAAACTTTGGGCAAGATCGGACTCAGTCATACCGTTGAGATCGAGGGACTGCGCGCATCCGATAATGCGCACTCCATTGTCCTCTGCCAATTTCATAAAATCTGCCACACTCTTGCCGCCAGGCAGCGGAAAAATGGCTTCGGAAACGCCCTTTTTCAGTAGCTCTGTGGCAGGCCCCGTGAAATACATGATGACGCTCTGTTCCGCGGCTGCGGCAGTGGCCGCCAGAAAAAATGCCGAGGGTAACCGTTTGGGGTTCTCCGTGCCGGTGATCAAAATAATGACAAGGTCCGTTGCGGTGGATTGAGACATGATGATTCTCCTTTTCAGGGATTACAGCTACGAAGTAAGTGTCTTACACTGGCAAGCGGTTGAGCGCTGCTGAACAGGCTATCACGTCAACTGCTTTCCGGATTGAGATGGTTTCTAGCGGTCGACTTGGTCAGCAAATCCTCCTCGGATACTGCATGAACTAGTAGTAAGTCTTCCGTACACATAGCCCAGTACAGCGCCATAAACCAAATGCAGCATCCAGGTAGCCACAGGCGCCATCATCCCAAATTTCCAACCGAAGATTCCTGCGCCGGCCATAGGCATGACGATAATCATCATCGCGAGCCAGGCGATGGTGCCAAATATCAGTCCTTTGACGATTGGGTTCGTTCCAGGCAGGTGCGGGGCAAGTAGTACGAACAATATGCCCCACGCGATAGTACCAATGGTAAAATGCAGCATCCATCCGATCAGCAGGCTCTGGGGTAATCCCATATAGGTATGGGCCATGGAAGTGAGCATCGCGATGACGTTGAGGTCTGGCATGAGACCCATGACGCTTTTAGCTATCATCAGCAAAGACAGGGCAATAGTAGCGACAAAGCCCGCTATCATACCTTTTCCTAATGTATTACATTGCGTATTCATGGTGGTGCTCCTATTTGTCAGGGAGAGTCAGGCTGCCGCCGACTACTTTTTGGCAGAGCCCCTTGGGAATCAGCAGAAATGAATATTTACCGCCATTGTGGATGGACTGGCCCGCACAGGAATGGGTGGTGGCCGCGCAATCATTCATGTGGGCTCTGGCAATGCCGTAGCATTGAACCCATGGTGCGATGCTGGCAAAAGCAGCAGATCCAACGGTTCCCACCATCACCGACATGCTGCCCGGAATCACGCGCTGAGACAGATGGTGTTTACTATGTATGGGCTTCATGGGTGCGTTCCTAATAGCTTGCGATGTTCATCCTCAACCTGTTAGTCGTGCCTTGGCCGAAATTCTTACAGACGCACGGCAAAACTTTTGATCAGACGGCCAGACCAAAGGAAATCACGCTAGATCTCTATGCGTTCGCGGGGGAATCGGACATCCGCTTGTTGGACTGACTGTCAGAAAATCGGGCGAACGACGACAAACTAGTGAGTCCATCTGAGGAAATCGTCATGAACATCACCTTGGCAGATAAAAGCCTGAACATCCGCCTCAGCCGAGCGGCGGAACGTGCCCTCGCGCAACGCCAGACCCCGCTGTTGGCGGAAATGGAGTTGTTGTTCTCCTGCCTGATCCGTAAGCGCGTGCGCTTCGGCGATTTGCAAACAGAGGACGCGACTCTCGCCTCGGATCGGCTCTCCGTGCGTTTCCGCCCGGTGATGACCCGCGTCTGTGCCGTGGTCGATGTGGGCGACGCACCGCCGCTGGACGACTTTCCCATCGCCAACCCCCGCCCCTACGTGCCGCACTGGCTGGCCATCGACTACCGCCATGGCCAGTGGTTGGGCGAATTCGGCTACTGAGTCGTGAAGGAGCACACCATGCACAGGCTGGTCTACACACTGGTAGGTTTTATTGTTCTCTTTTTCCTGATGCTGCTTCTCGCGTTGCGCCGCGCCCGCCGAAACGAAGGCAAGGCCGCGCCCGATACCGCCGCCGTGGACGGCGCGGCCCATGCCGACCGCCGCCGTGTCTATTACTTTTTCGCCACCCATTGCGGCCCCTGCCGGGCCATGACGCCCGTGGTGGACCGCCTGCGCGAAACCCACCGCAACCTGATCAAGATCGATGTCGCCGAAGCGCCGGATCTGGCGCGCGGCTTCGGCATCGCCGCCACGCCCAGCTTCGTGCTCGTGGAGGACGGCGCCATCCGTCAGGTCAAATTGGGCGGGCAAAGTGAGAAACAACTGTTGCAACTGATTCAGGGCGACTGACGTGAGCGTTTTCGAGACGGAACCTGCCGGCGCCCCGCATGAGCTCGTGCGCTGGACCCACCGGGATGCGTTGCAGACCCGCCTGTTGGCCAAAGCCGGAAACCGCCGGTTCGCCTACGCGGTGGGCACGGACGTCCCCGCCGTGCCGCTGTCGCCCGCCGCGCTGCAAGCGCTGCTGGAGGGAATCGACGCCTTGTTGTATCGGGACCATGACGAGGCCTACTTGGGCATCGTCTATGTGGACGACCTGGGTGCTACTTGCGGCAGCATCGGCTACAAGGTGCTGGTGGGCGGGGTTGCGCGATCGCTTCATGGCGGCTTGAACCGCCCATTTGAAGGGTGGGTGAGCAATCGGTCGAAAAAATTGTCAGGAATTCCCGCCGTCGCCGACCAACTGACAGCGGTACGAATCAACACCCGCACCTACCATGAGGAGACCGACATGAAAACCACACGCAAGCCGACCCCCGCGCCGAACGGACCCAGTACCGGCGCCAGCAGCGAACCCCCGTCGTCCACCGACGAGTTCCAGGCGCAAGTCGCCGAGGCGGCCTATTTCCTGGCCGAACGACGCGGCTTCTCGCCCGGCTTCGAGATGGAGGACTGGCTGGCGGCCGAGGCGCAAGCGCGGGCCCGGTTGGAGAACGCCTGACGCCACGTGGCGACTTCGTCCCGCGCGAGCATGGGCCGCGCGGCCATGCTCCTTAGGAGAACGGTATGGAACAGGCACTCCCGCAACTCATTCATTTTGGCCGCGAGGTCTGCAACAACCTGGAGCAGGCCGAGCGCCGGGAATGGTGGCTCGCCAACAGCCTCGGCGGCTACGCCTCGGGCACCGTGGCGGGCACGCTCACCCGGCGTTATCACGGCCTGCTGGTGGCGCCGCTCAGCCCCCCGCTGGGCCGCGCGCTGGTGTTTGCCAAGGCCGATGCGATCCTGGATCTAGGCGACAGACGGATTCCGCTGCACACGAACCGCTGGGCGGATGGCGCCATCGAGCCGCGCGGCTATCTGCATCTGGAATCCTTTCACCTGGATGGCCGCCTGCCGGTATGGCGCTACGCCATCGGCGAGGTGCGTCTGGAGGCGCGGGTCTGGCTGGAGATGGGCGCCAACACCGTCTATCTCGCCTGGCGTCTGCTGTCGCGCCATGCCGACGATGCCCTGCCGCGCCTTTCGGTGCGGCTGCTGGTCAACGCCCGCGACCACCATGGGCAGAGCGCGGCGGGCGCGTTCGATCCCTTGATCGAAGCCAGCCGGAATGAACTGAGCGTGGTCCTGCCCCAAGGTGTGCCCCTGCGTTTTCGCAGCCGCTGCGGCCGCTTCACGGCGGACAAGACCTGGATAGAGCGCTTCGACCTGCCCGTGGAGCGGGCGCGCGGTCTGCCCGACCAGGACAACCATCTGTGCGCGGGCGAGGTGGACCTGCCGCTTTATTCCGGTGAATGGGTGGGCTTGGTCGCCTCCCTCGAGACCGACCCATCGCCCTACTTCGGCGAGGCCCTGCGCCGGCGCCAATTTCATGATGCCAGCCTGTTGCGCCAGGCCAAGGTGCAATCTTCCTGTCTGGCGGATGCCCCGGCCTGGATCAATCAACTGGTGCTGACCGCCTGCGCCTTCCTGACCGAGCGGCCCATGCCGGACGGCGCGCGCGGCACTTCGGTCATCGCCGGCTATCCCTGGTTCGGCGACTGGGGCCGCGACACCTTCATCGCCCTGGCGGGCCTCACGTTGCCCACCCATCGCCATGGCGAGGCGCGCCGGATACTGGAGAGCTGGGCGGCTTACCTCGACGCCGGTCTGCTGCCCAACCACTTTCCCGAAAACGGTGCGCTGCCCGAGTACAACTCGGCCGATGCTGCACTCTGGTACATCGAGGCCTGGCGCGCCTATGTGGCCGCCAGCCACGATCACGCCGCTCTGGCACGCCATTACCACGCCTTGGCCGACATCCTTGGCCACTACGCGCGCGGTACCCGCCACGGCATTGCGATGGACCCCGCCGATGGCCTGATCCGCGCCGGCACGGTCGACAGCCAGTTGACCTGGATGGATGCACGGGTGGAAGGGCGCCCGGTCACGCCGCGCATGGGCAAGCCGGTAGAACTGAACGCTCTCTGGTTCAACGCCCTCATGATCCTGGTGGATTTCGCCCGCCTGCTGGGCGAAGAGCCTGAACCATTCACCAGCCTGGCCGAGCAGGCGAAGCAGGGTTTCAGTCGCTTCGTGCGCGCCGATGGCGCGGGCCTTTACGATGTCTTGGACGGCCCGTCGGGTGATGACCCCAGCGTTCGCCCCAACCAGGTTTTCGCAGTATCGCTGCCTCACTCCCCGCTCGATGCCGAAGTCCAGGCCGCCGTGACGCGCGTGGTGGGCGCCCGGCTCGCCGCCTCCTACGGCCTGCGCACCCTGGACCCTTCGGACCCCGCCTACCGGCCCCGCTACGAAGGCGACGTGCCGAGCCGCGACGCGGCCTATCACCAGGGCCCGGTTTGGGCCTGGCTGCTGCCCCATTACGCCCTCGCCGTGTTCCGCGTCAGCGGCGATGCGGCCCAGGCCCAATCGCTTCTGGAACCTCTGGGCGACCATCTGGCCGATGCCGGCCTGGGCACGGTGAGCGAACTGTTCGACGCCGAACCGCCCCACACCCCGCGCGGCGCACCAGTGCAAGCGTGGTCGGTGGCCTGCGCGCTGCAGGCGTGGTGCCAACTGGAACAAGCCAGGAAAGGCCATGCACATGAATCCGACAGCCATGACCACTGACCGCCGTGCTCTAAAGCCGCACTACTGGGGCAACGAAACCTGGCTGCAATCAATAGCCGAGTCATCTCGGGAGGTTTTACCCTCAGCGAGCGCAAAGGGAGGCACGGTCCACTGCGATCCGCCGCCCTGGTCAGGCCATGGTTCGCAGCCCTCTCCTTCGGAGAACCCACGTGCATTTGTAATATTTTCGCTTCTGATGCGACTCATATACAGAGCGGCTTGATGCAAGGGCGCGGATTTGGTTGTTACCGACGCGCAAGACTTGAACGCATCAAGCATCTCTTCAGCGATTATTAGCTTTTACTTCAAAAGGAGAACCACGATGAACACTTCGATTGCGCAGAAATCCATATCGGAAAATCCCACGAACAGGAATGCAATGGGCATAGCGCATTTCCTGACATCCCGTCGGTCAGCCTTGGCGACCGTGCTCGCGGCAGGCACGCTCTTGGCCAGTACGGTGGCGTTTGCAGGCGGCAGCAATTTTGTGAAGATCGAATCGACCCATTCCTTCCCAGCCACCATCAGCGCGCTCAAGACATCCGTCACGAGCAACAAGATGATGGTGATGGGACAGATCAATCAGGGCCGGGTGCTATCGATGACTGGCCTGCATCTTCAGGGCGAGTCCTTTCTGGTAGGGAGTCCGGTCATGGGCAAGAAGGCCTTTGGCATGGATCCCGCCGCCGGAGTAGTGTTACCAGCGCGGGTTTATGTTTGGGAACAAGGTGGCAAGACCTACATTGGTTATATCAAGCCTTCCTTTGTTCTGAACGAGGTATCACCCGGATTCGCGATGATGGCCAATATGCTCGACCAGAAGCTGGCGATGGTTGCAGAAGGCGCAGCGAAGTAAGTATTGGGCGTGTGGCTTCGGCCGCACGCCATTTTGACAATCGAGGGGGTCGCCATGACAACAAAATCCTACACCGTATCTTATGCTGAGTTTGGAGCCACACTGATTGCGCTGGCCGCAGCCTCCGTTTCCCCCCTGGCTTTTGTCGTAGCCGCAACGGGTTACATGAGCATGCACACTCTGGGTTTAGTAGCCATCGCTCCCGCAGTCTTCATCTGGTTGGCCATTGCCGCCATTTCCCGCCTATCCGGCTGGCACAATCTAGCATCTGCGATCCGTCTGTCCATTTTAGCTGGGGTCGCTAGCGTCGTCGCTATGGAAGTGGTGCGCATGATTGGCTTCCGCGTCTTCCATGGTATGCCCGGATCATTGCCCATGTTGCTCGGCGTGCTTCTGACTAACCATTTTATGGAGGGACCCAACTGGTGGACCGACATCGTCGGCTGGGCAGACCATTTCTGGAATGGCATCGGCTTTGTCTTTACCTACTTCATCGTATTCGGTCGCCAGCGCTGGTGGGTAGCCATTCCCTACGTCTTGGGCATTGCGACGATATTCATGCTGAGTCCAGTAATGAACATCCTGGGTGCTGGTATTTTTGGCCAGGATTTCGCTCCGGTCAAGTTTCCACTTACGGTATACGCTGCGCACCTAGCTTATGGTATCGTCTTTGGCTATATTGGACAACGCTCCGCATTTACTCCGGTCAATATATTTCACCACATTGCAGTATTGATTAGGCGTTCAAAAGGCGCAGAAATAGCACCTTCATAGAAATACCGCCAGGCCAATATCCAGCGATCAGATCTAGGCTTCTGAACATTAAGTAGATGTTTGCCATTGAACTGCACAGGATACTCTGAAACTGGTACAGAAGATCAATACTGAATTGCGATCGTTATAATACAGGAGAAAGCTATATGAACGAAACAACCTCTCCGCCTATATCACTGGCGGCACAGTTACACCAAGCCAAAGCGGATTTTCTCTCCACGGTACCGGTGGAGATTCAGGAGGCGCTTGTGGCGGCAAGTGCTCCGTTGATGCAAGCGCATCTGGAGCAATACGCATTGTCCGTGGGCAACTTGGCTCCCGATTTTTGTCTGCCCAACGTGGCTGGCGAATCCGTGTGTCTGCGCGATATCCTCGCAAAGGGCCCCGTCGTCCTCAGTTTTTATCGGGGCGGTTGGTGCCCGTATTGCAACCTCGAGCTCCATGCCCTGCAGCAGAGTTATGCAGAAATGTCTGCGTTGGGTGCGACGTTGGTGGCCATTTCTCCGCAACTTCCCGATCGCTCCCGGGCGGTTGCAGAGGAGGGTCGGCTTTCGTTCGAGGTTTTATCGGACGTGGGCGACGTCGTCGCCCGGGAATTTGGATTGGTCTACAGCGTTCCCGAGGCAATACGCCCCATCTACCAGCAATGGGGCATTGATCTGCCCGCTTGGAATGGCGATGACTCGTGGGAATTGCCGATGCCGGCGACCTTTGTGCTGGACTCCGTGGGCACGGTGCGGGGAGCCTTCGTCCAGATGGATTACACTCAGCGTATGGAACCTGCGGACATTATCGCTATATTGCGCACATTGTGAAAGGTGCTGCGACAGTTATTTTTATAACCATTCATACGGATAGCCATCCATCCGCTCAAAAACCGGGGTACTCATGAACCAACTGTTTTTAAAAAGAATCAGCTTGTTGGCGTTGGGCATGCTGACAACCAGTCCAGCTATTGCAGATGACGGTGTCCATATCATCCGGGGTGGTCCGGCCTATTTTAGCGCAGGTCTCGGTGCTTTTAACGCCGCCGGTGTTCGCCCAAGTATGGATAATGGCTTTAATCCAACGCTACCTGAAATAAATCTGGAATATCAAAGTGCCGCCAAGCTATTTGGTGTGGGTGCCTTGTGGGGCCTTGTCGCTAATACGGATGGTGGTTTTATGGGGTATACTGGGTTTTATTCGGATATTGCTTGGCATCATTGGGTACTCACCCCGGTACTTGGCATGGGTGGATACAATCAAGGACGCGGAAAATACCTCGGTAGCACCTTCCAGTTCCGTCTGGAACTGGGCATGGCCTATCAGTTCGCCAACCAATCGCGGTTAGGCCTCAAGATCGCCCACATATCCAACGCGAAGATCCACCAGGAAGACCCTGGCGAAGATGAAATCCTCGTGACTTATGCCGTTCCTCTTTCCTTTGAGGATCGGTAATAAAGCACGCAAATATTCCGCATGCGGTGACCATTTCCAACGGGGCGACTCATAACTCGCGTTTCATGGAATCAAGCTCCGGCGCAGCATCTCTTGTCGAAGTGGCGAAGAAGAGTGCTTCGCATGTTCCAGCATTGTGTAAAAAGCAGTTTCCTATGCCCACATGGCTATTATTGGAGATTATTTTATGAATGATTCTGCCCACAATGAAGAAAAAATACCATTTGGTGCACCCGGAATGCCGCCGCGCTGGACTTCTGGTGCCAAGGATGGATTGATCACCGCCAATTCTTCCGCGAGCCCGGTATGGGCAACTATATCCCATGGCATCGTGAATGAAGTGTATTATCCAACTATCGACCGTCCTCAAGTACGGGATCTACAGCTAATAATAACTGATGGAGAATCCTTCGTTCACGATGAACAATATGATTTAACTCATGAAACCGCCTGCGTTCCATGCGAGGGCGGCGCATCGCTCGCCTATCGCACCATCAATAGTGACCCCGGAGGGCGTTACCGTATCATCAAAGAAGTTTTTACCAATCCTGAGCAGCCTTGTTTATTGGTAAATGTGCATCTGGATACACTTCCAGAATGGCAGGGTCGATTGCAGGCCTATGTGCTTCTTGCCCCCCATCTGGATGGTGGAGGTTGGAATAACTCCGCACGCTCGAGACAGGTTGCCGGCCAAGCCGTCCTACTCGCCTGGAAAAAAATGTATCTGGCGCTCGCCGTAGATACTGGTTTTCTTCAGACGTCGTGTGGCTATGTGGGTTTTTCTGATGGCTGGCAGGATCTCAAAAAGCATTTGCGGATGACCTGGAAATATGATGCCGTACTTGGTGGTAACATCGCCTTAATCGGGCAGATTGACCTCAACAAAGGTATGGATTTTACGCTGGCACTGGGTTTTGGGGATCATGCACATGCCGCAATCACTACCGTCAGCCAGACGTTAAGCGTGCCAGCGGCGACGCATCGGGAGAAATTTCTTTCTACCTGGCATGAGGCGTCTGCTCATTCGTGTCCACTACCGGGGTACACCGGCGATAACGGTCTGTTGTATCGTATCAGCCATAATATTCTGCTGGCGCACGAAGACAAAACGTATCGTGGAGCGTTCATCGCCTCTGCCAGCATTCCTTGGGGAGACGTGCAGGAGGGTGAAGTCCACGGCGGGTACCATCTG
Organism: Pseudomonadota bacterium; assembly: GCA_021795795.1. The sequence goes on from JAJYPA010000096.1 coordinate 16,874, forward strand.
GTCTGGTCGCGGGATATGGTGCAAACGGCGCTCGCATTGCTGGTATGCGGTGACACGGAACATGCCCTAAGGGCGTTGGTCTATCTGGCCTGTTTACAGCAAGTAGATGGTGGCTTTCCACAAAACTCCTGGCTTAATGGCGAGCCCTACTGGACAGGAATTCAGCTGGACGAAGTGGCTTTCCCCATTATTTTGGCCTGGCGTCTATGGAAGATGGACGGATTGCAGGATTTTGATCCATATCCGATGGTGCGAGCGGGGGCAGCGTTCTTGATCCGGCAGGGGCCGGCGACCCAGCAAGAGCGCTGGGAGGAAGTGAGCGGTTATTCGCCCTCTACCTTGGCCGCAAGCATAGCGGCACTTGTTTGCGCGGCTGATTTTGCTCGTAATCGCCATGATCAAAATGCCGCCAGATTCATGGAAGAGTATGCAGACTTTCTGGAGTCCCATATAGAGCGATGGACGGTAACCGAGCAAGGCACGCTCTTGCCGGGCGTGAATCGTCATTACATACGTATTCTGCCCACGGCAATCGACAATCTGGAACCAATGGAAGATCCGAATGATGCTTTCATCACCCTGGCCAATCAACCCCCTGACGGGCTATGGCGTTTCCCTGTACACGAAATCGTCGATGCAGGGTTCCTGGAGTTGGTACGTTACGGTATCCGCAGCCCAGCGGATCCACTCATTGAAGACTCCCTGCGCGTTGTGGATGCCGCTTTGAAGGTAGATACGCCGTGGGGCCCGTGCTGGCGCCGTTATCCGCACGATGGCTATGGTGACAAGTCGGATGGCGGCCCGTTTTTGGGATGGGGTAAAGGGCGCGCATGGCCGCTGCTCACGGGCGAAAGGGGGCATTATGAACTAGCAGCAGGTCGTGACCCCATGCCTTATATTCACGCCATGGAAGGGTTCGCCTCATCTGGTGGTCTGCTACCGGAACAAGTGTGGGATGAAGATCGTCCGGACTTGCAGATACGTTTGGGGCAACCCGCACGATCCGCTATGCCGCTCGCCTGGGCACATGCAGAATACATCAAATTGGTACGTTCGACCGCGGATGGACAGGTTTTTGATGGTCTTCCGCCAGTGGCGAACCGTTATCTAGTGCCCCAACGTCCTCCTCCCATGGAATGCTGGAAGCCTGTGCGACAAATACAGAAAATGGTGGCCGGCCAAATTCTGCGAGTCATGGCGCCGGCAGCATTTCGTTTGCGTTGGACTATCGATGAATGGCAACTTACCCAAGAAACTTTAGGCATATCAAGTGGCCTGGGGATCCATTTTGTCGACATCGCGCTATCCACAGCGCAAAGCATGCCGGTTCGCTTCATTTTTCGGTGGCTGGAAAATGCGCAATACCCATTTTTTCGTTGTCGCGTTAATGACCCTGAATCTCCAGAGTACCGCATTGACATGATATCTTGAGAGAGCCCGTAGGTGATGATGGAGAATGCCTCATGGCGGCTATTTTCCATAGCATGTGCAGCTATTGGTCAATGAGTCCACATCTTGGCATCGGACCGGAAATGCACGAATATGCCGTGGAACCAGATGTTCGGTACACGCCAGAATTTGCCGATAATAGGTAGAAAAGATAGAAAAAACGTGACCTTTTTAGAATCGTGGAATCCATTTGGAGCCTGGTGGCTTTCTGGGAATGATATTTCGCACGGAACAATAGTGACCAGTAAAATGTTCCCAGCTGGATATGTGGATTACGCGAACGGCAGCTTTCGCTGCCCTGCCGCCGTTGAGCCATGATGGTCGGCAGCAGACTGCAAACGGTCATCCACCCCTTGACGTAAAGTTAAGGGGCGCGCTGTTATGTTTTAAAGTTTTCAATGAGTACCCTCAGGAGGCTAGGATCCGAAACGACAGCACCAACAATAACTATCCAGTAGATGACCTGGGCGACTTTTAGGGCTATATCCGCGACTTTTGATGACGTATCGATACCAGATGCCGATACGATGGCTTTTGGTAAAAAAAACAGTGTCTCCAGCCAGAACAGTGGATTAAAACTCTTAATAGCTTCGATCTTGAAATAACCGCGCGATCGTTTTAGAACCGTAATAACGTTCTGTTGTACGGTTTCATTCAAATAAAGAAGGTTGTCTAGCGTAGACATCCGCGTTTCTCCAAGGTATCCGTAACCCTTTGGCTCCATGAAGGAGTAGACTGGATCGTCAACGCCGCTTTTCTTCACGCGCCTCTTTATCTCTGTTAGATTTTCAGTCAACCATTCCGATGCATTCCCTGATGCCATCTTCGCGTCGGAACTAGCCGTAGTACTAGCACCTGTCAGGTAGAGACGATGTTTGTTGCAGGCTTTGGCGAGGTATCTCCAGTCAGAAAAGTAGATGAGCCCCCTAGCGACTGGAATTAAGACCAAAAATAAGACGATTTCCATTTCAGGGGTTCCTACATTGCATGAAAAGCTTCTCGTTTTAATTGCCCGGTGGAATGATGGTTTTGATAACTTCTCTGGATAAATTTTGGCCAGAACTGCTTGGCCTAAATTCTGCTATTTGTTCTGCGACGTACGCCATCTCTCTTAGCCAAATGGCGAGTTCGGCAAACGACACTTTGCGTGTGCCTAGAGTAAGGTGGTCAATTGACTTAATGGTTTGGTTAGCTTCAGTAGGGTGTGGAATCTCAGGGCCATCAGGTCTCAACGAGAATGGCTGACCTTCTTGAAGGCGACCACTCATCACCAGATCATCAAGGTGATGAATGTCGTTACGCATAGCGCGAAAGCAATCCGCGTTTGCATCCGTAGCAAAGTGGAATTTTTCTGCATTCAAGGCCACGGACAACGGATCTTTATCTCGATGCCGTCGCAGCTTCCGAAAACAGTTCGTTGCCCGGTTCATATTTGATAGGCAGCCCTCAAAGTGAGAAATCGAGTGATGCAATGCACCCAGATTGATTGAGGTGTGCGTGAAATAGTACTCCCGAAGCTGCACAATTCCTATGTTGTACTCGGTGATGGCCGCCTCCACTAGGCGCACATAGGTATTTGCCAGGGCATTGATTTGATACCGGACAGAAAGCGCCTCAATAAATAAAAACTTTAGCCAGTACTTCGGAAATCCCGCGGCGTATTCGGCTATTTCTGACGCTTCAATACGAATGTGCATGACTAAGCTGCCTCACCGTGAATCCGACTGCAATAAAGCTGTCGCATAATATTTCAGGATCTCCCCGGCTAAAGCCAGCCTTGTGTATTGATGGTACACTCATCCAGCCTGAATTTGAACGACCGCTTCCGCTGCCTCCTAGTCGTTCGGATGTAACATCTCAGTCCGTGTCTGTGACCAACCCAAAGCCTCCACTAAACCCGGAGCGGTTCAATTTTGGTATTGAGGAGGGATGTGCCATACCTATTCCGTCTCTGCGACCTGGCATTCACTGAGATATTGCGAACAGATACGCGGCGCGGATGGGAAACAAGCCG
>JAJYPA010000097.1 GCA_021795795.1 Pseudomonadota bacterium
AGTTTCGCCTTTTTCTGGCCCCATGAAGGACTGCATATGGTCGATACTACTCGTTCGCAGCTTGAAGGGGAATGGCCGTTTCCGCTGCCCTGCCGCCGTTGAGTCCTGATGGACGGCAGCAGACTGGAAGCGGTCATTCAGCAGCGGAAAGCAAATGACATCATCGCTATACCGTAGTAGCAAGCTCCACCCACTCATCAAAGCGGGCAAGATACCCTTCGGACAACCCGTCCTCCATGGACGGAGGCAGGAGATATCTGGCCTTACGGTCGGGGTCGATAAAGTGGGCCACTTGTTCACATCAACATATTGATGATGTTTGTAATTATATCTCATAATGAGGCTGAACGAAACTCCGACAGTCTGCTAGACTATGCGACATTGCCAAGCCGTAACGAATGGGCTTACGACCAAAATATATGTCCATCCGTTTTGCTGACTTCAGGGCCGATGATTGCTCAACCAATAACGCTCTTTAACACACTGAACAATGCATATGGATAAAATCGTTACCCATGTTCAATTTGTGATAGTTTCAATTTTTTGCGCTGATCCTTCATATCGATCGTCACCACCTTTGGCAACCATTCAATAATAACCTGAACAGCGGCACCTTTTTCCTCTGGGGTCCAATCCGAATCGTTCAGTGCAGCTTCTGCCAATGCTTTTGCGCGATTATATTCCGCCCCTATTCCTGTGGGTTTTCCACGCAAATCTGCATGCCTTTTTTGCATGTAACCTACGAAGTCTTCAATGGCTCGTCGGGCCGGGGTCATCTGCGATCGTAGAAGCGCCTCCATCTGGGCTATGCGTTTTTTCTCAAGCGCCTCTTCAACCTTGAGGTTTCTGCCCATGGCACCATACCCTACCGCAGTTTTGGCGCCAAAGCCCAGCCAGTGAAAGGCATGCGCTAAAGCTGCCTGCATCAAATGCTTCCAGCGATCATCATCCTGAATCAACTCCGGCGCAATGTGTTGCAAATTAGGGGAGTCGCAGCTTATCCAGAAAGTAAATCCGGATTCTGGCGGTACCGTCAGAAAAGTGATGGGAATGGGTTGTCCAGAATCATGCGGAGACATGCTGTCTCCTGCTTTTCCATCTCGCTTCTGTTGGTAGTAGTGGGATTGATGAGGTGTCATGATCTCCACCAGCAGTTCATTGCCTGGAATTTGCGGAATAACATCCCAAAAAGACAATGCTCCTCGCACATGCAGCGTGCCCCCATCTTGGGACTCCAATCCAAACAGCACATCTATCAGAGACAGCCCGATCCGTTCTTTTCCGGCGTCGAGAAAAAAAACCTGCTCTTCGCACCAGCCTTGTGTATCTCCCCAATGACCGCTGGCCAATTCTCTAGCGGATTGCCGCAGCACTCCTTTGATGCCACTCCCGGGAAGATAGGGAAGGCCATATGGACTCAGAAAAGCGAATCCGTTCTCCAGGGGGTGCTCATTACCCAATCCTGTGGTGAAGGGCGCGATAGAAATACCATCGAATCGCAGGATGTCTCGACACGTTTGCGCCAAGAGCTCTTGCCGTTGCGCCAGAGCCTTCATGCGCTGAATGTCAGATTCCGTCAGCGCCCGAATCTTCTTCCAGGCATCCTGCCCAAATGTGCTGCTTTTGCACCACAATTGGGGAAAGTTTTTTTCGTTGGCAAGCCGATTAATGGCGGTGTTCACCCCCTGCTCCAACAAGGTCTGATAACGGCCCGCTTCAGGGCTGCGTTTACTGGCGCGATCCCTGATATGCGCTTCCTGATCTTGTCGGTCTGTCCAGAAGGGGAGAAACATCCCGAAACGCAGCGCCGGAGAGGCTTCCTTAAAGTCTTTTCCCAGATAACTGGGTACGGCTGCAACAGGCATGATCAAGCCCCTCCCACACGGGCCGCCGCCATCTGGCGCAGCCAACGTAACCAAGCGAAAGCCTCCGCGGTGATGGCCTGGAAATCCTGCGGTTCAGCACCCATCAGATCCTGCATGAAGCTCGTAAAATCATCATGATGCAGCAACTTGGGGAATCTCCCACAAAGCCACTGACGCAAGGCTTTAGCCACATCATCGTAATGATGGTCTTTTGAGCCCTTTTCATGGCAAAAGGCTAACGTCTGCATTAACCCCGAGTTCATAATGAGAGCCGGTAGGCTTTTAGCGACGTTACTATGCTCTTTTTGGTATTGATGACTTTTCTCCCAGGCATCCTTGGCACGTTGCTGCTCCAGCGTGATCATGCTTGACCCTCCACAACACGCGCCAGTACGAGACCGCGTCCCGTCGTGACGTCCCCACCGATCTGCAGGAGTTTGCCATCAATGACCGAACGAATTTGCAGCATGACCGCGTGCGCCTCCAACAACTCATCCGGTTTGCCGGAGCGGGTTTTGCTCGCTAACAGAGGGGCGATCAACAGCGATTCCGGGGGGAGATTTTCCGTATAGAAGAGCCCACCATCGGCCGCCGTGCCTGTTTGGGGGTCGATGCGCACATGCGGCTCTACGAGCGTCGCATTTTGGGAAAAGTACGCAAAATCCGTATCGGAAAGCACCACGAGATCTTCGGCGAGCTTGTCCGCGAAAAACCGGTATCCCTCTGCATCTGGCATGGCGCTGGTGGCAAGATGACGTCCCAAAACGGCCAGATCTGCAGAGACCTGTGCAGTATATTCAAAAGCCTCCAAATGTAATTTGTCTCCGGAAAGACCTTCTGCTCGCGAAACCAGGCAATGGCCTTCTGCAACAGCGGGTAAAGTGGGCCAGTTGGGAGTGGCGCCGATCAGTGTGAGCAGACGTTGCGCGCGTGAAAGTGCCTGCGGACAGGTGGTATAGCGGTACCCACGCTTGAGAGAGCGCACGGGGAAGGCCACGAGCTGGCCATCCCCGAAACTCACTGCACCCGCATGGAGCGTACCGCTTTGAGAATCTGGGCCAAACAGGCGATCCACATATTCCATGCTGCCTCCCAGGACTTCAAAGCCGTGGCGCACCGCCCCTTTGATCCCCGATCCCGCAAAACAGGGATGCCCAGTATGACGCTCCCGCTGGATAGGATTATCGATGACACCGATCGCTTGACCGGCACCCAGATGAACCGGGCTGACCGCGTAAAAGAAAACCACTGCGTGCTTTTCAAACATGGGAATGACTCCGGAAGATCGGTAAATAGAGAATGGCCCAGCAACCAGGCATGGTGACCAAGGGTGAGTACAAAGACACAAACCTTTTCATCGGTGCAGCCCTACCAAATGGCCCAGGTAAATCGATTATACCCTTCGGCCCGACGCGATGGATTATCGCTGTTTTTTTCCCAAAGACCTGCCTCGGTAATATTGCGAAGTGCGTCAGGGTGCGCTTGCAGATCATCGATCCAGTACACGCTGCCGGTGGGGGCGCAGCGCTGAGCTTCTTTGGGTTCGCCGCGGGCGATATCCCACCCTGAAACCACTTCGGATCGGGAAACGGCAGCGCAAACCAGACGACCACGGATGCCTTCCAGCACGAGATCGTATTCGCCTTGGGCGTTCTTCTGGATGCCGTTGGGTAACCATCCATTATCAAAGATCCCTGGGGTTGTCAGAATCATGCGCGCTTTTTTCTGATGGGCCATGGCCGTGTAGTCCACTTCCGGTAAGGTCTGTTCCATCAGGGCAAGCCGTGCTCCACGACCATCGCCACCGAAGCGGATGGTGCCGGAGCGGGGCAGCTCGGCACCCATAATACCCGCCACGAAACCCACATCGTAGTCACTTCGATTTTGCTGCAGGTCCAGTGCGTGGCCCCGCTGTATCAGTGAAACAGCCTGCATCGCAAAAAGTTTGCCTTCGGCGGCGCGGCGCTGGGTCATGTCCAGACCGACCCCGACCCGATCATCCATACGCCACAGGTGGGCATTAGATACCAGATGCGCAGGATCTACGCTTTCTCCACACCGGTGCTGGCACCATCCCGCCTGAGTGAGCCAATAGCCAGACAGGGGTTTACTGCGGTTTTGCGCGGGGAGTATGGGACACAAAGGCAGCGGAAAGGAGTGCCTGATACCGGATTTCCCGGTCGCTGTGGGTACGAGGCGACGCGGCTGTGCGACACCATGCTCATCCTCAGCGATGACCAGGTCTGCGGGGATAGCCATAAGAACTTCCACACGCCCACTCCCATGACGCCGCGCCAGGTGGAATGCCGTTAATGTGAAAGACCCGGGCTCTTGGGGGGTCCCCAGATAGGGGTGCTCGACACGACTTTCAGCAAAGGCCTGGAGATCCACCCCATCGTCCACGAGAATGCGTGTGCGCAAAGCCCCTGCGGCAACAGATGGCCACGGTGGAATCAGGGATTCTCCATAGCTGCCGGGGTCTCCAAAGAGTTTGTTGCCGCGCAGAAAAAGGACGTCCAGCGGCTCAATGAAGCAATAGTGGATGGTGCTCATACGGATACTCCAGATGCACATTCCGAATGGGGGTGACGCGTTTCCCGCGCCAGGAACTCGGCGACCGTCAGGAAATTCTCCAGCCAGACCAGTCGCTCCTGATGCGTGACCTGCACCGTCAGCCCTACCAGCCGGTGCGCCAGAATTTGCGCTTGCGGGTGCCCAGCCGACTGGCGAGCCAACTGATAGGCCAATAGCGTCTCCAGTAGATCTGGTTGAGTCTGTGGGTCGGGCAGATCATGCAACCATTCCAGCGTGTGGTACACAGCCCGGCGCGAGGTCTCCTCATGTCGCAGGAAAGCCATAAGATCCGCAAGGAGTGTCAACGGAGCGCCCCAATGCGCCGTCAGATACAGGGCACCGCCGGAGCGTTTGACGATCGCAATGGAAAAAGCATCACGCCCGCCCTCACCCTTGGCGCGCTTTTCCGCTGCTCGCAACGCTTGCAGCACGGCGGACAAAGGGGCCTGGTGGTGTGCCACCACCGCGCCGCAACTGGCCGTGGCCTGCGCGCCCATCATGCGCATGAGGCGACCATTCAGGAAGGCAAAACCATTTCTACAATGTAACTGGTCCCGTTGGCGACGCAACACCCCCCAATCTGCTAGCTGATCTTCTGGCAGAATGCCGGAATACGCCGCACGCAGCCGTCCCATACAGGAGGGTAAATCCGCGACCGGCAGCATGGCCAGAACATCATCACCGCCGGCATAGATCACCCTGCCCAAATGCTCTTCTTCGACAACGTGGCGCACGACTGTCTGGGAGAAATCGTTGAGCGCTCCGGAAATCGCCAAATGCCGACTGGGTGAGATCGCACGCTTCTGCTGTCCATAGGCTTCCAGAAGGGGGACATCCAGACACCGTGCATCGAACCCTGCGCGAACTGTTGGGTGAAAACTTTCGCGGTAAGGAATGGTGGTTTGCGTACGCGCATCCCCCGCCAGAATGGCGCCCATCCGGTCACCATCCAGCATCAGCAGGCTGTAATAGGTTTCCAGACGGACTTTTTGGTCTTGCCCGTGCGAGAGTGTTTCGCGCACAAGACGCTGAATATTTTGCGCTTCCGCATCGTTCTCCGCGTCTCGCGCAGACTCCAGCAGGCCGGGTAATTTTTTGGCATCAGCGAGGGCGGGGTTCCGCCTATGCTTTTTGGTCAAACGTCGTGGAAGGGCCGCCACGCTATCCGTGTCGAGGAGTTCGTGGGAAAGACCGTGCGCCGTTATTCCACCCCGTTCCAGCCAGGCATCCAGCTGATGTGCCAAAGCCATGGTGTGCGTGGAAACAACGAAGCGTCCGATATGAACCTGTTCTCCCCGGTCGCCGCCAGCCAGTGCTTTGCTGACTTCCTCAGCAAAAAGCGTTGGCCAAAGCCGCTTGATGGCGCTCAGCGCACCGAGGTGCTCGCCTTTTTTGGCCCAGGCGGGCTTTTCGCGAGCTATTCTGGTCCAAAGGGTGTCCTTCCTTTGGCCGGGGGGGAGCGCCAATTGTTCACGGTCCGTAGTCAACCATTCGTTTTCCCCGGTGAGCGCGTCCCGCCACCCCGCCTGCTCTTGCTGGGTAAAGGCGCGTACACTCTTGGCTGCCGCCAGCGCCCGTTCGGCCAGGTCATAGACGGCGGGATAGAGCACTCCAGGGTTGGGGGCAAAAAAGATTTTACCGTCGTTCCAGTCGATCTCGTTTTGTAGCACCTTCCAGGCTGGGCTATCCAGGAATCCGCACGCCGTACCCTGGGTCACGCCAAAGAAGGGCGCCATGGTGCCGAGCAGTGCGGTAGTATCCAAATCCCGCTGCCGAGCCACGTCTTTGGGTTGGATAAGGGAAAAGGGTACTGCCGCCCAATGGACTTCCGGGAACCCCGCAAGCTGATCGCGCATTTGCTGGTAAGGCGTTTGCGTGTCTTCCACATCGTATCCGCCCACTTTCAGGAGGCGCGAGACGACGTCTGCTCCGATTTCCTGAAGCCAGCGATGCACCGACTCGGTGCAGGCCTCGGCCAGAGCCTGTGCCAGATCGGCGGGGACTACGGCGACCAACCGATTGGGCAAAGCTGCCGAAAACAGGGGATTGGCGTCGGTGCTGCCTTTTTGCCACTCGGCATCCGTAAAGAGCGCGTCAGGCAGCCCCATCTTGTCCCGGAGCCAGAGATCCACCTGAGGGATTCCGCGCAGGCGCGGAAACAGGATGGCATCGGGGCCCAGTCGCTCGGCAATGGGGCGCATCATCTCCCAGGCCAGGCGCGAGAGCAGATGGGAACCCGCCCACAGGTCGGAGGTAGACCGGGCGGCCGCGATGAAAGACTGCACGGGCCCTAGCGACAAAGTCAGGAGGGCCGGTTCACCGGCAGGATCCGCCGCCATCGCTCCGGCGAAGGCGCTGGTCAGGTCCAAATGGTCCCAAATCGTATGATCCGGCACACGGGTATCCGCAGGCAGCAGGTTCCACAATGCGCCCAGCTTGCCATTGTCTTCGTCCTCCTTCAGCTCCGGACCAAATCGCCAAAAGGTCAGCAGGCGTTTGCGCCAATCTTCCGGGGTTTCGGTCAACTGGCCCAAAGACACCAGCAAGCGTGAAAAATGGTCAAAGGCGCGATCCTTGATATCCTTCAGATCGGTCTCCGCCAGGGTGTGCAGATCAATGGTGTCACCGGTCAGGGGATGGATCAGGATGGGCTTCTGGGTCCAACGCACCTGCGCCCACGGTGCTATGCCCAATACCGTCCCCTTGGCGGTGATCACACTTTCCATGGGCCACTGTGGCCGGTCGGCCGCAGCCGCCCACCAGTCCGCACGCTGCACCCATCGATATACCTCGGAGGAGACCCCACGAGGGAAAAGGATACTGGCCAAAACGCCATCCCCTTCGGCGAGATGATCCAGACTCGCGCGGTCCAGACCCAACAGGCGCGTTAGCGCACGGGAGGTTCCGCCTTCGTGTCCTGCAGGATCCCGTAACAGCACCAGGGCCTTTTCCACAGGGTCGTGTAAGCGGGCAGCAAGTTTGGTTTGCCAAAGCAAAACGTCGGACATGGAGTGCCTCATGCAGAAATACGGTGGAGTAGGTGGTTCGACTGATCCAGAAAGGTCAGCACTTCAGACCAGACCCCTTCAATAACGGGTCGTTCGGGACGAAATCCTGCCGGTGGCAGATGAGGCACCAGGTAGATCACACCAACGGCCTTACCGTCCGCCGTAGTGCGGATCTTGAAACGCAGCATATTGGGCAAACGCGCGTTTCCTCCCCAGGATTTCACGTTGTGATTGGTCACGGGGTACGCCAGCCAATGGCGCGCTTCCGGTCGCTCCGCATTTTTTCCGGAAGTAAATTTGAAGTGCGTACGCAACTCGATCTTGAGTTTCGCCAGCTGGACCATCAACCCTTTCCAGTCGGCAAAGGTCGATGTCTCCCAGATGAGCGGGCCTTGGGCATCCTGTCCGATGGCGTGGGGCCAGTCTGCGGAGAGACAGTCCTTCCATGGACGCAATACCGGCTTGTCGCGGACAGGGAGCGTGCCGGTGGCGACAGGGACCAAGGTAAAGGACCCCCAGCCATTACGGCTCCTGCCCCCCAGTGTGCCATAGCGATCCATCAGCCAGAGGGCATGCGCGATATCAGGGGCATCCGCTTCTGGAACAGCCAGAGAAAGGGTAGCCGCCTCTCCCACCTGGATGGCGGCGTTCGCCTTCGGCAAAGGCACCCGGCCATACCCCATATACAGATCGGCACTCGCTTTGTGGGAAACCTCCGGGTGCGGCACCTTATCCAGCGGTGCCCATTGCGCCTGGCGCAAGGTGCCGGCACTCCAACGGTCCAGGCGGATGCGCACCGCGCTTTTGGTGTGGTTGTTCTTAGCCCCATTCGTCAGCCAGGCGTTTCCAAAAAGATGCCCCTCTTTTTCGCGCATCGCATCGATGGTCGCCGGAAAGTGACGCTCCTCAGCATAGCCCATCCGCCACCACTGCCGCAGCAAAGCTTTGATGGGGGGCGTTCGCCAACGTCCAGACTGCTCGGCATCCCCGACAAAAGCGGGGGCGGTAAAGATCATCTGGTACTCGAGCACTTGCATCATATGCGTCCTGTCAGATTGTTGCAGAAAAATCATAATCACAATTAGTGCAGCGGTAGTTGTCGAAAATGTGCTCGTCCAACGCCTCTCCCGCCTTGCTTCCCGCAAAGGCGCCCGCTGCAAGGCCGGTGAGTGCGCCCAACACCGCGCCTGCGGCGCAGCCAATCGGGCCACCGGCACAAGCACCTATTGCGGCCCCCGCTTCAGCTCCTGCACCAACGCCCGCCCATCCGGCCGCAGCACCCGCCACGGCGCCGATACCCGCTCCGACCTTACGGCCGATACGCTTGCGAATCACTTTCTGTGATTGACATTTGGGGCACTGCATAGTCCTTCCTCCTAAGCCTCCCCGGCATCTTGTGGGGAATTGGATTTATCGTGAAGTAAAAACCAGTCTACCGCACTATATGGATCAATCAGGGGGTGGTAAAATTACAAAGCTCTTTTCCACCGTCCGCCTGCCTGAGCTTGTTGAAAAACCCTAACACGGATTCGCCGTTTCCTTCTGGTTGTACAGTTCCCGTCCACGGGCTGAAATAACCTGAAGAAGGCCCTCGTTATGGTATCGACTGAAGACTTGAAGATTCATCGCTGCGCGCCTCGTGCATGTTTTTTTCAGATCAGATGGACGAAGTTTATATCATCCGGATGTGGTACCGCTGCATGGAAAAATTGCGGCGCTTTGGGTCATTCCGTCCTTTCCAAAATGCCGAATTCGCTACGCATCCCCGACAAGGCCGGCAGATCTAGAACAACACCTTCCGCCGGCCGTTCCAGAATCCGGAAAACCAACGCCTGGTCTCCTTGCACCATCCGGATGGCATGACGGCGCACCTCGACCGGCGTGTCCAGAATACCGCTCAGGTATTGCGCGGTGGACGCGTGCCCTATGGCCGATTCCACCGCGTTTTGTCGCATAAACAAACGCGCTTCGGTGAGACGAATGGGTCCTCGGTAATGCCATACACCATAATCCGTCAGCACGGGGCTGTTCAGCAGGTAAAACTTCATTACCCACCGATCCAGGCGAGCACGCGTTCCTTGAGTGTGGGCAGCTCTTGTGGACCAATGACCTCAAACCGGGACTGCCGGGCGCGGTCCAGCAGATTGGGTGTGGGAATGCGCGCCGTAACCAGCCAGGTCACCCCAAATAACCCTCGCAAATCCTGTCCCAGGCTATCCACTTTGTATCCCAGCACGCTATCCGCTTCCTCTCGGTGCGTCAGGGTCTTGCATTCGACATAAAGCAGCCTGTTGGTCTTCGTGGCCAATACATCAAATTCGTTTTTGCTTCCCTTGCCGCGTAACCAGTTTCCTTCGACCCCCAAACGCACATCAAATACCCCGTTATCCTTGAGGATGTGCCAGACGTATTCTTCCAGCCAGCCACCAGAGAGGAACCGAGTATTTTCGACATCCTTGAAGGTTACCGATTTGGTGCCCCGTTTCCACGCCAGAAGATCCCGCGTATCCATTTCAATGAGCAATTCTTCCCACTCACCATGCGGCACCATGGGCAAGGTTTGCTCAGGCTGCACAAGATTCTCGCCGCGATCATCCATGGCTTGTGCTGCGGCCTTATTCAAGATGCCGATAAAGTGATCGATTTCCGCTGCACGCGCCCCGAGCTTTTTACACATGCTCTTGCGGGTATTCACGTTGGCCAGCCATTGTGTCTGATCCGAGCGGATGCGTGTCGGCTGGAACTGTTGGGCCTTCAGGTACTGTTTGACGTCGAGAACATCTTCCATGGGTTGCACGGCGGCAGGCGCGCCGCCGGAACCGGGTAGCGACTCAATAACCCGGTGCGCCGTGTCGGTATAGATCATCCGCTGGGCAATGCCTCGAAAGAACTCCACCAGCCCCAGGGACATCAACTTGGTTCCTCCCGTGGTATTGACAGTAATGCTTGCCCCGGGATGGCGGGCCTGGATTTTCTCTCTCAACTGCAGAGCAAATTCGTAGATACCCTCCAGGCCTGAGTCGGGTGCACCATCTTCAATCTCCGCGTCGATATGATAATCCTTCAGCACCCGGCGCAAATGGTGGGCCTGTTCCCGCATGCGTTCAGAAGCCAGGAGAACCACCTGATCAGGACGATCCATAAGGGCCGGGATGAGGTTGGGCAGGATCTGGTCGGAAACTGTGCAGATATGAATATGCATGAGATCGCTCCTTAGCGAATTTCGATTTGTTCTGGGTCGAGGTTTATGGCGAACAGTTGTCCGGCATTGCGCTTGCTGATTTTGTGAATCTGGTAACGCTGTGCCGCAGCAGAGCCCAGCACTTCGTCGAACTTTTGGTTCGCCCGCGACAGGTTCGCGGCGAAATAGTCCTTCACGTCTCGCGGGTCCTTGGTGCGCCATGCCAATGCTTCTTCTGCCTCTTCATACTCGGCGGACATCTCTGGTACGACCTGGCGATATGCCGCCAGAAAATGTGTCGCTGCTTCGCTGCTGGCCCAATCCATGACGGATTCCCCGTGCAGTGCGCCATCTGCCATCCACAGATACAAGGCGAACTGTATAGGAGTCAGGGGGATTTCCTGGTCATCGGCCTGAAGGTGATGCTCGGCACGATTCAGGCAGAGTCGGGGTGCCTCCAACGCACGATTGGTGGCACCGACCACTGCTGTGAATCGGGTGTGATCCGTAGTAAATCGACGGGGGAGCTCTTCGCGCAGCCGCACAAAGGGAATAGTTGCTCTATCAATTCGGGCCTGGGCACAATCCAAAGGTTTTTTGTTTGCGCCGACAAGAATGATCCGCTCGTAGGGCGTGGGGTAGAAAAAGTCGGCGCTGGATTCGTAACCTTCACTCACCAGCACATGGGAGAGCCGATCCTGGGCACGACCATACAACGACAGGGCATAGCCCAGATAATACCCCATCGTCTTGCGCCCACCCGCCAGCGAAACATGTAGGGCGCTTTCCGCATCGGCGGTGAGCTGCCGTACCCAGTCAGTTATAAAATCTGCTGCCGCCTCGTTGTCCTCCGGGGTTCGGATATCACTCATGGGCGTACCCTGTGCATCCGTGATGACGTGCAACTGCGCAGTGGTAAAGGCGATCTCCGGGAGCTGATAATCCCGACGCAGACGATGGAACCAGCCCGGCTCCTCGGAGAGCAGTAAAAGACGCGCCCGCTCCGCCCCTTCGAGCGTCGTGATGACGTGCACCTCTGTCGGAATGAACGGGTCTTCCTCGGCCGCCGCCAGGCTCCAGAGGGTTTCCGTCAGTATTTGTGGCGACATCCCGGTAACCGCGAGCAGGATACGTTTGGCATAATTGTGGGGTTGCGTTAATGCGTTCATATGAATCCTTGATCTACTGATGAAAACCGAGCACAGAGTTTCGCATGGGTAGCAGCGTCGTACTTGTTTGGAAAAATTGCTTACTGGGAGTTCTGCCCGTGGGCAGGAGTCCTTCATTCCAGGATATATCGACCCAATCCAAAACTGGCGTTCTTTCCTACATGGGTCCATTGCCCCAGATAAAGCATCGGCCACAAAAGGTCTGGGATATTCGTAAACTGCATATGTCCGACTATTCCCCCCAGAGTCATCGTGCTCCTCTGTCGGCTGGAATAGCGTTGCCAGTCCTTCCATCGAAGATCCCATCCGCGCATTTGCACCGTTTCAGCCCTCTGCAGCGCTTCACGATAATCCCAGACATAGGGAGCGTTTGGTTCATGAAACGCCTGCAGAAGTCCCATACGGCGCTGGAGCATGGAGAACAACGTCCGAAAATTCAGATGCTCCGGGGTGAGCAGTCGCTCCTGGTGTTGCGCCCGAAAGGGCGTCACGAAATGCAGGGTGATTTGACCTGGATTTTCGGGTACAGGGGTCATGCCGTAGTTTTGCGGAATCAATGGCTCTTCCGGCAGATGCCAGGCCGTTTCTCCTTCACGTCGGTATCCGATCAGTGTAGCGGACACTTGTCGGGAACCCAGCCCTTTTTCCAGTGCCTGTCGCCAGGCGTACAGGATGTAAGGAATAAAGTCGTGTCCACGGCCAAAGACCACCCACGAAAAAGAAAAAAGCTCGCCACGCCGCCAGGACCGTTCACCTATGGCGGCTTCCACCAGCCAGGGATGAGGAGCCGCCGGGTACTTGCTGAGTTGAGGGCTGTCCGGTGGCACGGGTGTTTCGAACAGGTAGCTATACGCACAGGCCCATCGCAACGGACACCCCCGACAATCAGGCAATCGCGTGACACAGCTCATGTGCCGGAGCGCGTGGCCAAATGCGCCCCGCAACATGGATCCCGGATATTCCGGAAGAATCAGGTCGTCCGCAATACGCACCCGCATTTCAAAGCGGGAACAGCGGAGCGTGCATGGTAGATCGGTCATAGGCACTATGTTAGCCACATTATCCGATTCTGCCCATGACTTGGAAAAATTGCCACGGCGAGTGGCCCGCCCAGGCTGCGTTAGGATGCTTCCAGTCCCCTGCCGAGGCGCTTTTCCATGATTCTTCCAGCACATCCGCAAAACCCACTATTACTGATTGGCTACGATCTGAAAAGCGCGCTACGCCGTTCCCATATAATACTGTGGCGTCTAAAACGGGAAGCAGCGCTCGTGTTCTTGCCGCCGCTGTTGAAGTGGGCGACTCGTGCCGTCGATAGGAAATAGTTTTGACTCAAGGTAATGCCATGACCCGCGATCTTTTCCTGGTGTCATACGACATCCGCCGACCCAGTCGTTTGCGGCAGGCGCTTAACGTGATCAAAAACTATGCATCGGGTGGTCAGAAGTCCGCATACGAATGCTTTTTAAGTGCACCAGAGAAAAACGATCTCTTTGAGAAAATGCAAGCCATTGTGATGCCAGAGGATGACTGGATGTGCTTGACGTTGGATCCCCGGGCAACCGTAATTACCTTGGGCAATGCCCGCCCACCAGAAGATCCTGAATTTTATTATTTCTCTTGAGAGGATAAGACATGAATACGGTGTTTCTGGATCACAGCGGATATGCTTTGGAAAAAGATGGTGGTGCAGTGGTAGTCCGTGACGCCGATGGCAAACGCTTGGCGGCTTTGCCGGGAAAACATCTGGATCGCCTGGTTATTCAGGGTGACGTCACGCTAACAACGGGGCTGATGACGCAATTGCTTCAAGGCGGCACAGAGATTCTTCTGATGTCTAAAAGAAACAGTGACCGTGTTTGTACTATTTTGGGTGCTCCACATGGCAATGCCTTTCTGCGTATTACGCAGTACTCCATCTTTCAGCAAGAAACACAAAGGCTTCAGGCTGCGCGCTGGGTGGTTCGGGCTAAATTGCGGTCACAGGAGCACTATTTGCGTCAACTGCTTGCGGAAATGCAAGCCGATCGCCGTCTGTTCATGGAGGCAATTAGGCGACTGCAAAAGCTTCGTCAAGGCATTGGCGAAGCTGCAACGCTGGATCAATTGCTGGGTATCGAGGGGAGCGCTGCCGCTGCCTATTTCCCCGCGTTCTTTCAATCGCTACCCAAAGGGTTTCAATGCGAGAGCCGTACGCGGCGCCCCCCAACGGATCCGACCAATGCACTGCTTTCACTCGGGTACACATTGCTGCACCACGAAGCAGTTAGTGTGGCTTATGGCGCAGGCCTGGACCCTTATGTTGGGTTCCTGCATGCATTGGATTATAACCGGGAGTCGTTAGCCTGCGATCTGGTAGAATCATTACGTGCTCATATTGACCGCTTTGTGCGGCAAATGCTTATTGATCGAAGCCTTCGAGAAGAACACTTTAATCTGGACAAGGGAGCCTGCTTGCTTGGAAAGGCGGGGCGTAGCCATTTTTATGCACTCTATGCCCGGCAAGTGAATGGCCTGCGCCGTCATTTACGTCATCTTGCCGCTCTGGCATCCACTTTTATACGACATGCACACGCCACCGCGACCGTTAATCATTGATGGCCCGAAAGGGGCTATAGTGCATGCGGATGGTCCTGCCTTGCGCATTGACGTTTTCGATAGAGCGTCGACGCGATTCCCATTACGTACGTTGAGCCGAGTAATCTCAGCACAGGGTGTTGAATGGAAAGATCTCGCCATTCGTGCCTGTCTGAGCGTAGGGATACCCATACTCTTTCGGGATGAACAAGGGAACTGTTTGGGTTACATGCTCCACTCCCAAAGGGAGCGTCATGATCTATATGAGAGATTGTCCACATTGGTAACCCGTACTGATGGTAGTCAGCATTATCAAGACTGGAAAGATGCGGCCTTGCGTCGGGCACACCTTAAATTCGTTCATCTGATAGACCATCATCTGCAGGACCTACGTCCAGCAACCGTTATAAAGGCCTTTGAGAACCTATGGATACAATGCGGAGGAACGGAAAATGAACTGGCCACATTGCGCACACTGGTCACTGGCATTGCTGTTTCCTGGATAGCTGATCACAGCATCCCTGAAGAAGTGGAGGGTATAGATGCAAGATATCCATTCCTATTCGATATCAGCGAGCTGCTGTTCTGGCATCTCATGGTGTTTTGGCGATTTGAGCGACCAAGGTGGGCGAATGGTCAACAGCTTGCATCATGGTTATGGAAACACGATGAAAACCTAAAGAATCAAGCTTATGAACTTGTTTGGTTGCTGATTTGTGCCATGGAGGGATGGTAATGCCTTTTATGTCCGCTGACGTACCTCAAAGGCTAGATTCCCCTGCCTGGCTGCTTGCCTATGACATTGCCGACCCTGTAAGATTGGGTCGTGTCAGTCGTTTTGCTCGAACAATCGGTATTCCATTGCAGTATTCCATCATCTTGTTACCATTATCACGTCATAGGGTTGAGCAGATAGCTGAGAGACTCTCTGAAATGATTAACAAAGATGAGGATGACGTTCGGATTTATCATCTTGTTCCTGGCACGCGGATCTGGCACGCCGGTCACCCTTGGATGCCTGATGGGATTATGGTGAGCACATTACCGCTCTCTCAGACTATAAGCACCCTTGACATTATTGATTAGAATGGAAATCATGTATCATGCTTGATAGGTGGTAATGGATGAGCATGATAGGAATTGGTGGTCATCCATCACCGTGAATATTGCTCATTACCAACCGAGGATGGATGCTGGCCATGGTGACGGAGCGGATCGTGCAAAAGGTTAAATCTTCGGATGAACATATCTTTTGGAAAGCGCCCGTTCAACATGTTGTTTATTTATCGGTTTTTATGCCTGGTCTGTAGGAATCATTGCCCTGATCAATAAGGGATTAAGACTTGTGGATTGTGGTAACTAAATGTTATTATACGTAGGAATCATTGCCCTGATCAATAAGGGATTAAGACACGAGAAAATTTACTCTTGTATTGTCCATAAGTAGGAATCATTGCCCTGATCAATAAGGGATTAAGACCCAATTTTAACACTCAAATTAAACGCCACGTTAGTAGGAATCATTGCCCTGATCAATAAGGGATTAAGACAGCTCGGCACGGGTGATATACAAACATTTCCGTAGGAATCATTGCCCTGATCAATAAGGGATTAAGACATCATATACTATAACTTCCTGTCCAATTTTAACGTAGGAATCATTGCCCTGATCAATAAGGGATTAAGACCCGTCGTAATGGTCTGTTATGGCGTCGATTACAGTAGGAATCATTGCCCTGATCAATAAGGGATTAAGACAACCAAAACAGGATCAGGTTGCCAGCCACCTTCGTAGGAATCATTGCCCTGATCAATAAGGGATTAAGACCCTACCCAACTGTCAATGTTCTTCAAAAGTTTTGTAGGAATCATTGCCCTGATCAATAAGGGATTAAGACCCGTGAAAATCATCTTCTTTGTTGCCACGGGTGGTAGGAATCATTGCCCTGATCAATAAGGGATTAAGACGTTGCTTCGAGCAGCCACTTGTAACGATTGAACAGTAGGAATCATTGCCCTGATCAATAAGGGATTAAGACCTCAAGGTAATTTTCAGGCTGCCGCCTATTTTGGTAGGAATCATTGCCCTGATCAATAAGGGATTAAGACAAGTTGCCTGCGCCCAAACTAACACGATCTTTGGTAGGAATCATTGCCCTGATCAATAAGGGATTAAGACAACTATAGCTGCCTTACCTGCTGCTTCTAGAGTAGGAATCATTGCCCTGATCAATAAGGGATTAAGACGTAATTGAGTTGGTACTTGAGTGATCTCAAAATGTAGGAATCATTGCCCTGATCAATAAGGGATTAAGACACAACACAGGGCAATTACATCTAACTCCACAGGTGTAGGAATCATTGCCCTGATCAATAAGGGATTAAGACACATCTTGCACGCTGAATTGTTCCGCGTCATAAGTAGGAATCATTGCCCTGATCAATAAGGGATTAAGACTTTGAATGCAGGAAAGATGTCTGGAATAGACATGGTAGGAATCATTGCCCTGATCAATAAGGGATTAAGACGAATTGCATAGTCTGGTTTTTTTCTATTATTGCGTAGGAATCATTGCCCTGATCAATAAGGGATTAAGACAATAACGGAGCGTACCATGCTAATGTTAAATTGGATGTAGGAATCATTGCCCTGATCAATAAGGGATTAAGACGTACATTGCCAGTGCCTTTAGCCTGTTTAATTCGTAGGAATCATTGCCCTGATCAATAAGGGATTAAGACTCATCACTATAACCATACTCCGCGCAGAAGTCCGTAGGAATCATTGCCCTGATCAATAAGGGATTAAGACTATTTCATCAACACTCATGTAGAACTTAATCATGTAGGAATCATTGCCCTGATCAATAAGGGATTAAGACGCTCTAAATTACACTGGTCTGGCGAGATTCCTAGGTAGGAATCATTGCCCTGATCAATAAGGGATTAAGACGTGAACTCCGGGGGACTCACCATCACATCCAGGTAGGAATCATTGCCCTGATCAATAAGGGATTAAGACCTGAAAAACTGATAATGTTTTTCACTTTAACGGTAGGAATCATTGCCCTGATCAATAAGGGATTAAGACTCCATTAAACGCTTTTGTTATTACTTCATCTAGGTAGGAATCATTGCCCTGATCAATAAGGGATTAAGACGGAGGCTTCCATAGTGTAGCTTTTCAGAGATTGTAGGAATCATTGCCCTGATCAATAAGGGATTAAGACTCCATACGTTTTATCATTGTGTTCCTTTTGTTCTGTAGGAATCATTGCCCTGATCAATAAGGGATTAAGACAATGCTGACAAGTCCACTTTGTCCGTTTTTGGCTGTAGGAATCATTGCCCTGATCAATAAGGGATTAAGACCTCGGATGCGGTTTAATGTCGTGGTGATCACAGTCGTAGGAATCATTGCCCTGATCAATAAGGGATTAAGACAGGAAGCCCGGTACTATTTCCCATTTTCCTAGGGTAGGAATCATTGCCCTGATCAATAAGGGATTAAGACAGCACCTTGTGAGGCGCTTTCAGCGCGGCGAGTTGTAGGAATCATTGCCCTGATCAATAAGGGATTAAGACAGCACGAGGCCTGCTGCTGTGTATTTCACGATCGTAGGAATCATTGCCCTGATCAATAAGGGATTAAGACCTGTTTTTGAGGATCGCACGGGGCGTTCTGGGTGGTGGGAATCATTGCCCTGATCAATAAGGGATTAAGACGGTAGCCCGTGTTGGTAGCCGCGCTCCGGTCGGTAGGAATCATTGCCCTGATCAATAAGGGATTAAGACAGCACCTTGTGAGGCGCTTTCAGCGCGGCGAGTTGTAGGAATCATTGCCCTGATCAATAAGGGATTAAGACGTAGGGCTGGCATTAAACTTGATGACGTTTTTCGTAGGAATCATTGCCCTGATCAATAAGGGATTAAGACCAAAGTCGTCAAGCTGTTCCGACGTCAGGTTTTGTAGGAATCATTACCCTGATCAATAAGGGATTAAGACACGGCGCCGATAACCAACATCACAATAATAGCCGTAGGAATCATTGCCCTGTTCAATAAGGGATTAAGACTGTGGTCCATTGGGTTCTCCTTGCTGTGAGTGTGGTAGGAATCATTGCCCTGATCAATAAGGGATTAAGACATAAACAAGCTTTACGTCTGGTAGATTATCAACGTAGGAATCATTGCCCTGATCAATAAGGGATTAAGACTCACCCTTGTCGCCACTGGCCTCAGCAAAGGTCAGGGGTAGGAATCATTGCCCTGATCAATAAGGGATTAAGACCTTGTGCTACTTGCTTAATGGCACGCTTTGGACTGTAGGAATCATTGCCCTGATCAATAAGGGGTTAAGACTCGCCACGACCGCCGATGTGGCGGCACAGCTCGGTAGGAATCATTGCCCTGATCAATAAGGGATTAAGACCAATCGCGTGCAAGTAAGCTGCGCCAGTCCATTGTAGGAATCATTGCCCTGATCAATAAGGGATTAAGACGACAGCTGGTGACGTTGGTGGAGAGGAGGTAGGGTAGGAATCATTGCCCTGATCAATAAGGGATAAGACACGGCGCTTTACTTTACCCACACCCCTGGAAATGTGGAGTTAGCCTAATGGTGAATTGATAACACCTATGGACGGTTTGCACATTACCGTTGACTGATCGAGTTTATTACTGCGTACATGAGGATATTATGACTAAAACACCTATGGTTGAAGTTGAAACACCAAAGCATATATTATTTAATGGTGCGGAAGTTCATTTCACATCAGAAGAAGTTGGCAAACAAGATTGGACTAACTTCTGGTTACATGACAATAAGCAGGAAAAAATATCATTGGGATACTTCACAGTAAAAGAATTAGAAATAATGCGTGATGTTGCGTTAGGAACGGAGATAGTTTTTGATGATGGTAAAGACACTGAAGCGCGCATCAATCGTCTGCGTAACGGCGATTTTGTTATAACAACTAAGGACTTGATAAGCTCACATAAAGAATATTTTAACAAACTTGTGCGTTGGTCGCTACCAAATGATCGCTTTTTATTTGCGTTAAGCCTTTCTAATATAGCTTCTAATACCCGCACTGATTTTGATTCTGTTGTATTAGAACAAAAAGAAACGGAAGATGACGCTCATGAGGCATCTGTCGCCGCTCGCACTGATATCGTTGGTACAACAAAAAAACAATTAATCAACGCAAGGAGTGGACAAGGAGTTTTCAGGACTAATGTTCTAGGTATGGAACATCATCGTTGCCGCATCACAGGAGAAGACAATGAGAAGCATTTGCGTGCTAGCCATATAAAACCATGGAGGTCGTGTTCAGATGAGGAAAAGCTGAACGGAGAAAATGGACTAGTTCTGGCTCCGCATGTTGATCATCTTTTTGACAAGGGGTACATCTCTTTTTCTGATGACGGATACTTGATGACATCAAAAGAGCTTAATATCGAAACTCTTCACAGGTGGGGGATTAATGAAAAAATAAACGTTGGTACTTTCAGTAGATCTCAAATATTATTTATTGAATATCATAGAGAAAATGTTTTCTTAGGTTGACGTACCTCTTTAATACAACGGTATTTATCGCGTTAAATTTTAAATTTGTCGGCTGCCGAGTGAGCCACCAATTCGGTCCAATTCTGGGCCGTTCAAAGTGTTTTCCGTTTAACCCTCTTCAGATTAGATAACGCACCCTAAATGTACCTTCCATGAGTGCGAACGACCGCTTCCGCTGCTTATGTATATATATACATAAGCAGCGTTATGTATACCTCGCGATTATGTATAGTAGCAGAGCTGCGAGCCTTTCTTCGACTGCGTTGTAGGGTCGAATCGTGCTCGCGAGCTCTACATAATCAAAGCCCCTTTAGAAACTCCATC